>NZ_QUHY01000002.1:0-254364 GCF_003479865.1 Blautia sp. AM47-4 | reverse complement strand
GACATGTCAGACTCCGTGAAAATACCGACTGTGAGTTGAACAAAGGAAAAAGAAAGAGAAGTAAGTAAAGTGCAGACACAGAACTATGAGGAGCAAAAAATATGAAGTTTGAAGATGATGATTTAAAGGACGGTAAACTTTGGGCTGCCCTGCAAAAAGAGATTGACCGTGACCTGGCGGAAAAGGAGAGCGGTGAAACATTCCAGGAAGAACTGGCAGACATCGAAGACTCCATTGAATTTGAAAGCAAAGAAACAAAAAGCGAAGATCACATCCCGGATGAGACTGCAAATTTAAGTAATCTGCGAAGTGTCCTTGAGGCAACTGAGCGTGCAAAAGACGAAGAAGCGAAGCAGAAAATGAAGCAGACCAAAGTGGAGCCTGTGACGCAGGACATCGAGATTCCGGAATTTACAGAAGAGGAAGAAGAAATCGAAGAGACGCCGGCTGAGACAAAACAGAATCGGAACCGGAAGAAGTGATGGTGGATGATGATCTGATCATCAACGATCCATTCGCAGATGAGGATGATCTGCTGGGAGAAGAGAAGACAGAGACCAAGGGTTCGGAGAAAGAAGTGCTTGGTGATCAGGTGGAAGCCGCAATGGAGCGCCTCGTCAGCGACACGGTAGGCCATATCCCAATGCCGGAAATAGACGATGAGGATGATGACTACGACGGTTATGAGGATGATGACGAAGAGTACATTCCGCATGGCGCAAAACCGCAGAAGAAAAAGGGAAAAGGCGGTGCGGTTATCGCCGTTGCAGCCGTTGCTGTTATTGCTGTGGGAGGCTTTTTCTATGGAAGCAAAATGTTCCATTACCAGAATTATTTTTTCAACGGAACAACCATCAACGGAGTAGACTGCTCGGATATGACGGCCAAAGAGGCAGAAACGAAAATCAAAGAGCAGGCTGCAAACTATACCTTAAATGTAAAATTCAAAGACAATGATACGAAGAGTGTCAGCGGAAAAGACATCGACTACACCTACGCCGGAGACGGCAGCGTGGAGAGCGTGTTAAAGAAACAGAACAGTTTCCTCTGGTTCCTGGGAAATGGCGGAAAAGAGAAAGATTCCCAGGTCACCATGCAGTACAGTCAGGAAAAACTGGATGCGGTGATTGATGGATTTGACGAATTCCAGTCCGCAGACGGTGAGAATGCACCGGCCAGCGCCTACATCACCTTCCAGAACAATGAGTTTGAGATTGTGGATGCTGTTATGGGTGAGGGAATGGATCTTACCCTTGCAAAACAGTGCATCGAAAACGCGCTGATCAATGCGGATACCGAAGTGGATCTTGAAAAAGCAGGCGTTTACGACGGAACCTTGGTAACAGCAGATGACGAAACACTGAATGCACAGAAGGATCAGTTAAATGAACTGGTACGCGCAAGCATCACATACAGTATGCCGGATGGAACAACACAGGTTCTTGACGGAAATACCATGAAAGACTGGCTGGCAGTCGATGCGGATGGAAATTATTCCAAAGATGAAAACCAGTGGAATGAAAGAGTAAAAGAATATGTGGCAAATCTTGCGGCAGCGATTGATACCGATGGCAAGGATCACACCTTCCCGGCAACCGGTATCGAAGGCGCGTGACCATCAGCCAGGAAGGCTACGGATGGAAAGTGGATCAGGAGCAGGAGATTGCAAAGATCGCAGAAGAAGTAGATGCTCACGCAGCAGATGCAAGAGAGCCGCAGTATGCGCAGAGAGAGTTTGCTGCTTCCACAGAGAACAACGGTTTCGGCAAGACGTATGTTGAGGTTGATGCCAGCCGTCAGCATATCTGGCTCTACAAAGATGGAAATCTGGTTGTCGACGGTGACTGTGTAACCGGTCTGATGGAGCAGAGCAGCTACACGAAGCCGGGTATCTACACAACCGCAGCAAAAGAAAACCAGAAAAAACTGCACGGAGAGCTTCAGGCAGACGGCAGCTATTCCTGGGAAAGAGATGTGGATTCCTGGATTCCGTTCAACGGAGAGATCGGTTTCTACGATGCTTCCTGGAGAAGCAGTTTCGGCGGAAACCTGTATCTGACTGCAGGATCGACGACAGGATCTGTTGCACTTCCGACTGCAGTGGCACAGGCATTATATGACAATGTCGATGACGGAACACCGGTTATCGTTTATTATTCCGAAGCTTATGAGGTAAGTGAAGATACGCTTACTGTGACACAGGCACCGGAAGCAGATGACGAAAATGTCGATGATACGACGAATACCACGACAGTAACGCCGACGAGAACGCCATCCTACACGTACGATGATTACACGCCGTCAACTCCATCAACCCCATCAACTCCATCAACCCCATCAACTCCATCGACCCCGTCTACGCCGGAACCGACCGCAGCACCGACCGAGATCCCGTCTACGCCGGAGCCGACCGTAGCACCGACCGAGACCCCGTCCACACCGGAACCGACCCAGGAGCCGAGCGCACCGGATCAGGGAGACCATACGGGTGACGATGATTATCCAGGTAAGGGCGAGAGCTGAGAAAAGAAGAAATAGAACATAAAAAATACGCATTCCGTTATCAAAACAGGAATGCGTATTTTTTATGAGAAAGAAACTGTTAAAAATTAATTTTCCGGTACGAACAGTGTGACAAGATCCATCGGGGAAGTGATGGTGTAGTCCGGGTTTTCGGTCTGACCAAAACCGTATGCGGCATGGACAAACGGGATTCCGGCCTCGTGTGTCGCCTTGTAGTCGCCGTCGGTATCGCCGACATAGACCGCGTGCTGCAGATGGTTCTGTTCGATGATTGTACGGATGTTGTCTGCCTTTGCCTTTCCGGTATCGCCAGGACAGAGATGGCCTTTGAAATAGTGACCGAGGCCTGTGGCTTCCAGAAAAACTTCGATATAGCCCGCCTGGCAGTTGCTTACGATATAAAGCGGGTAATGTCTGGAAAGAATAGAAAGTGCATCGACAAGTCCCGGATAAACAGGAGCCGGTGTCGCAAGAAGTGCCTCATGCTCTTTGGCACAGCATGCCTCGATCAGTTCTAACTGGCGCTTCTTTGGATATTCGTGGAAAATGACGGCGGCGATATCCGGGAGCAGGCGGCCGAACAGGCCTTTTAACACGGCTCCGGTGAGGTTTGGTGTCATATCAGTTTCTTTTTCCATAATCTGATTCCATGCGTCGGCAACAACGTCTGTGGAGTCCCACAGGGTGCCGTCCACATCAAAAATAATACTGTCGATCAAAAGAGTTTTTCCTCCATATCTTAAGGGTTTTGGTTATTCTTTTAAAGTATTTATTAATTTTAATCAAAAACACGTGAGAGCGCAATGTTTATTTTGCATTTTGGAGGAAAATGTGGCAAAATAAGAATGATATATTAACAGGAGATTACTATGCAGGACACAATCACAAAGCCATTATTGAAATGGTATGGCGAAAATAAAAGAGTGCTGCCGTGGAGAGAAAAAAAGAACCCGTATGAAATCTGGGTTTCCGAGATTATGCTCCAGCAGACGAGGGTGGAGGCGGTCAAGCCGTTTTATGAGCGGTTTATGCGTGAACTGCCCAATGTCGCAGCACTTGCGGTCTGTCCCGAGGAAAAGCTTTTGAAGCTCTGGGAAGGCCTTGGTTACTATAACCGTGTGCGGAATATGCAGAAGGCCGCACAGAAAATTATGGAAGTGTATGACGGTGTATTTCCGGCAGATTACGAAGCCTTAAAAGGACTTCCGGGAATTGGAAATTACACAGCGGGAGCCGTTGCATCGATCGCGTTTTGCATTCCGGTGCCGGCGGTGGACGGAAATGTGCTTCGTGTGATGGCACGCCTCCGGGAGGACGGTGAGGACATTTTAAAGCAGTCCGTGAAAAACCGCGTGGAAGCGGAATTGACCGAAATCATGCCGGCAGAAGATCCGGGAGCCTTCAATCAGGCGATGATGGATCTCGGCGCAATGGTCTGTCTGCCGAACGGAGCACCAAAATGTGAAGTCTGTCCGCTTTTTGACCAGTGTCTGGCGGGACGGCATCAGACCTGGACGGAATATCCGTTTAAAAAGAGCGCAAAGCCGCGCAGAATCGAAGACAGAACCGTTCTGTTATTTCTGGACGGTGCGCACACAGCAGTGCGGAAACGGCCGAAAAAAGGACTTCTGGCGGGACTTTACGAGTTCCCGAACTTCGATGGCGTGCTCTCCGAACAGGAAGCACTTGAAGAGGCAGAAAAATTCGGCGTGACGCCGCTTCATATTCAGGCATTGCCGCCGTACAAGCACATTTTTTCCCATGTCGAGTGGCATATCACAGGATACGCCATTAAAATTGCAGGAAACGATGTGGAGCAGGAAGGGGAAGAAAAAGCCGGATTGATTTTTGCGGATGCGAAAACCGCGGCTGAAAGATATGCCATTCCGTCTGCGTTTGCGGAATACGCAAAATATACAGATCTGGAACGTGCCTGAAACGGCAGAAGAGCAAAAAAGAGCAGGGAGAAAAAAAGATGAAGATTTTATCAATTGCAGTACCATGCTATAATTCAGAAGCATATATGGAGAAATGTATCGATTCGCTGCTGGTCGGCGGAGAAGAAGTAGAAATTCTGATCGTGGACGATGGTTCCAAGGACGGAACCACAGAGATTGCAGACCGCTATCAGGAAAAATATCCGACGATTGTAAAAGCGATTCATCAGGAAAACAAGGGCCACGGCGGAGCAGTCAACACGGGTGTGGAAAATGCGACGGGTCTGTACTTTAAAGTTGTGGACAGTGATGACTGGGTAAACCCAGAGGCATACCAGAAGATTTTAAATGTTCTGGCAGAAGTCGTACGCGGACCGAAAACACTCGACCTTCTGATCAGTAACTATGTGTATGAAAAAGAGGGCGCCAAGAGAAAACGTGTGATGCGCTATGCGAAATCGCTGCCGGAAGGCCGCTTTTTCGGATGGGATGAGGCGAAAGCTCTCGGCAAAACACATTATCTGCTGATGCATTCGCTGATTTACCGGACTTCTCTTTTAAGAGAGTGCGGCATGAAGCTACCGGAGCACACCTTCTATGTGGATAATCTGGTTGCGTTTATTCCGCTTCCGTACGTCAAAACGATGTATTATCTCGATGTCAATTTCTACCGCTACTTTATTGGAAGAGCCGACCAGTCGGTTAACGAGAAAGTCATGATCGGCAGAATTGACCAGCAGATCCGTGTCAACAAGCTGATGATCGATTACCTTGGTGAACAGAAAGGGCTGTCGAAGTACCTGCGGAAATATATGATCAGCTATCTGACCATTATTATGACGGTTTCTTCCGTGATGATGATGCGCTCCGGAACGGAAGAAAATCTCGAGAAAAAGAACGATCTGTGGAGATACCTGAAGCAGGAGGATGCAGCCGATTACTTCCGCATCCGCCACGGCATTTTCGGAACTGTTATGAGCAGCAAATCAAAACCGGGACAGAAAATTGCAGTCTATGCTTACAAGGTAGCGCAGAAGCTGTATGGATTTAACTAGAAAGTAACGAAGCGGAGGAACGAACAATGCGAGTAGGAATGGGTTACGATGTGCATAAACTGGTGGAAAACCGGAAACTGATTCTGGGCGGTGTGGAAATCCCGTATGAATATGGCCTTCTGGGACATTCCGATGCAGATGTGCTGGTCCATGCCATTATGGATGCGCTTCTCGGCGCTGCAGCACTGCGGGACATCGGACGCCATTTTCCGGACAATGATCCGGCGTATGAGGGCGCAGACAGCATCGAACTGCTGAAAAAAGTGGGTGAGATGCTCGAGGAGCGGATGTATCTGATTGAAAATATCGATGCAACCGTTATTGCACAGAAGCCGAAGCTCCTGCCATACATCGACACGATGGTGAAAAATGTGGCGGAGGCGCTTCATCTCGAAGAGGATCAGGTCAATATCAAGGCAACGACCGAGGAAGGACTTGGCTTTACCGGAAAGAAAGAGGGAATTTCCGCACAGGCGATCTGCTGCATTTCCAAGGCACTCGACCTGATGCCGGACGACCGGATCGCAGGCGGATGCAGCGGCTGCCCAGGATGCGCAAAGAACGCAGAAGAATAAAAGAGAAATGCGATTGCACAAGGCCGGAAGATGTGGTAGACTGGAAGAAGAATAAGGGAGTAGTCGGCGGCATACGTGACGCTATAAGGCCAACAACCGAAGAAAAAGCATTTCTTCTGGCTTTGTATGAAATGACAAGACTTATCTGTATCAACAAATATGGTGCGGATAGGTCTTTTTCTATATAGAAAGAGACCGGTGTACCAGTGGGAACTTATCATAGGAACGCAAAAAAGCGTTTTCAGAAGAAAGGACGGATGGAAATGAAAGAGTATCTGGAAAAAAGTTCGAAGATTCTTGATGAGTTACAGACAACGGAGCAGGGACTTTCCGAGGCGGAAGCTGCGCGGCGGCTTTCCGAACACGGACCGAACCGGCTGGCGGCGGGAAAAAAGAAGAGCAATCTGCAGCGGTTTTTCGAAGAGCTGAAAGACCCGATGATCCTGATCCTGCTCGCCGCAGCGCTGATTTCCGGCATCACATCGGCGTATGAAGGCGAATCGTACGCTGATGTGGTCATTATTCTCACCGTTGTCATCATTAATGCGGTGCTCGGTGTTCTGCAGGAGAGCAAGGCAGAGAAAGCGATTGAAGCTCTGCAGGAGATCGCGGCAGCCACGTCGAAGGTGATGCGCGGCGGGAAAATGGAAGTGAAAAAGAGCGAGGAGCTCGTACCCGGTGATATTGTAATTCTCGAAGCGGGCGATGCTGTTCCGGCGGATGGCCGTATTTTAGAGAGCGCCAGCATGAAAATCGAGGAAGCAGCGCTGACCGGAGAATCTGTCCCGGTCAATAAAACAGCGGATGTTCTGAACGCCGGCGCAGCCAGCGAGGTTCCGCTCGGGGACCGGAAAAACATGGTCTATATGGGAAGCACCGTTGTCTATGGCCGCGGCCGCGCTGTTATCACCGGAACGGGTATGAAAACCGAGATGGGAAAAATCGCCCATGTTCTGACGCAGTCGGCGGATGAGAGCACACCGCTGCAGAAGCGGCTGAACCAGCTCAGCAAAATCTTAAGCGTGATGGTGCTCGCCATCTGTGCCGTGATTTTCGTTGTCGGCATTTTAAAAGAGGGCGTGACGCCGCAGAACATCTTAAATACCTTTATGGTAGCCGTCAGCCTTGCCGTAGCGGCAATTCCGGAAGGACTTGCAGCAGTTGTCACAATCGTGCTTTCCATCGGTGTGACCAAAATGTCAAAGCGGAATGCGGTGATCCGGAAACTGACGGCTGTCGAGACGCTCGGCTGTACGCAGGTGATCTGCTCGGATAAGACAGGAACGCTGACACAGAATAAGATGACCGTGGTAAAACATGAGGGAAGCGATATAAAACGTCTCGTATCCGTCATGGCACTCTGCTCCGATGCGGAGCCGGACGAAAACGGCGAGGCAGTCGGAGAACCGACGGAATGTGCGTTGGTCAACGATGCGCAGAAAGAGGGATGCCCGAAGAAGAGCCTGTCCGTCCAGTATCCGCGTGTCGGGGAAGCGCCGTTTGATTCGATGCGGAAACGCATGACAACGATCCACCGCGCAAACGACGGAACGTATTTTTCCTGCACAAAAGGCGCACCGGATGAGATTCTGAAGCGGTGTACCTCCGTTTGGCGTGACGGCAGAAAACAGCCGATGACAGAAGCATTCCGGCAGGAAATCCTGTCGCAGAACAAGGCGATGGCAGACCAGGCACTCCGCGTGCTGGCGGCAGCAGGAAGAGCGTGGAACCAGATGCCGTCCTCCCAGGAGCCGGACTTTCTGGAGCAGGATCTCTGCTTTTTAGGACTTTGCGGTATGATTGATCCGGTGCGGCCGGAAGTAGTCGATGCGATCCGGGAATGCCGCGGGGCAGGCATCCGTCCGGTGATGATTACGGGTGACCACAAAGACACAGCGGTTGCTATTGCAAAAGAGCTGGGTATTCTGGAGGCGGGCTGGAAAGCGGTAACGGGAGCCGAGATTGACCAGTTAAGCGACGAGGAGCTTGAACGGAGAATCGAGGAATATGCTGTTTACGCACGCGTCCAGCCGGAGCATAAAGTGCGGATTGTCGATGCGTGGAAGCGGAAAGGCAGAATCACCGCGATGACAGGAGACGGAGTCAACGATGCGCCGTCGATCAAGCGTGCGGATATCGGCATCGGAATGGGCATCACGGGAACGGATGTGACGAAAAACGTGGCAGATATGGTGCTCGCGGACGACAACTTTGCGACGATCATCGCGGCGGTTGAGGAAGGAAGACGAATCTACGATAATATCCGCAAGGCAATTCAGTTCCTTCTGGCATCGAACCTTGCCGAGGTGCTGTCGATTTTCTGCGCGACGCTGATGGGCTTTACGATTTTAAATCCGGTGCATCTGCTCTGGATCAACCTGATTACGGACTGCTTCCCGGCGCTGGCGCTCGGTATGGAGGACGGTGAGGCAGACATCATGAAACGCCCGCCGAGAAATGCGGATGACGGTATTTTCGCGGACGGCCTCGGCTTTGATGTTGCGTTTCAGGGCATCGTGATTACGGTGCTGACGCTGGCGTCCTACTTCATCGGCCACTATCTGGAAGCCGGCCGCTGGGAAATCGTCAACAGCCCGGACGGCATGTCGATGGCGTTTCTGACACTCTCTATGGTGGAAATTTTCCATTCCTTCAATATGAGATCACGGAAAGGTTCTATTTTCCACATGAAGCATCAGAACAAGTATCTGTGGGGCGCGATGGCACTCTCATTTGTCCTCACATCCGCCGTGATTTACATCCCGGTACTGTCGAGTGCGTTCGGTTTTGAGCGGATCAGCGCGTTGGAATATGATGTGGCGATCGGCCTTGGACTGCTTGTCATTCCGGCGGTCGAAATCAGCAAGTGGATCCGGCGGAAATTTGCTTGACAAACGAGAAAAATTTGCATAAACTAGAACAAACGGAAACAGAAAAAGGCTTGGAACGGAAAAAGTAGAAAATCAGAATTGTTTCACAGAGAATGGCAGACAAATGGGGCTGGAAGCTGCCTGAAACGAGGGTTTTTGAAGTGCGTCCGGAAGCTGGCCGGGTGAAGCGGAAAAAGTGGGTAGTCCGGCACGGGTCCTGCACGTTATGCAGAAGAAAAGAAGAGGGCAGGTGTGCCCTTAAAGTAAAGTGGAACCACGGAGCTATTTCGTCTTTATCGGAGATGAAACAGCTCCGTTTTTGAATATTGCCCTTCGGGCAAAAAAGGTGGTAAGAAATAAAAATCTGAAAAAGTCCTGGCAGGAGGCAAGGAGAGGAAAGATGAGTTTTTTCGCGTATTTTAAAGAGGAATTTCAGGTGATTCAGGAGCGGGATCCGGCGATACATTCTCCCATGGAAGTCTTGCTGTATCCTTCATTTCGTGTTATGCTGAAGTACAGACGGGCGCACAAGCTATATCTGAAAGGCCATTACTTTCTGGCCAGGTGGATTTCACAGCGGGCAGCGAGAAAAACCGGTATCGAAATCCATCCGGGTGCGACGATCGGAAAGGGATTGTTTATTGATCATGGTTCTGGTGTGATTATCGGAGAAACAGCCATTATCGGAGACAACGTGACGCTGTATCAGGGCGTGACGCTTGGCGGTAATGGTAAGGAGACCGGGAAACGTCATCCGACGCTGAAGGACAATGTTATGGTCAGCGCCGGTGCGAAGATCATCGGATCGTTTACGATCGGGGAAAACTCCAAAATCGGAGCCGGATCGGTTGTGATCGAGGAGGTTCCGCCGAACTGTACCGTCGTCGGCGTGCCGGGGCACATTGTGAAGCAGAATGATGTGCGGATTCCGAGAAAAAGCATGGATCACATTCATCTGCCGGACCCGATTTTCGAGGATATCAAAGTACTGCAGCAGGAGAATACGGAGCTTACGAACCGTGTGCTCGAGCTGGAGGGCGAGCTGCGTCAGATGAGGAAAAAAGAAAGGACAGAACAGAAGTGACGGAAGTGGGCAAAGAGACAGAAAACGAGGAGCTTTTTCCAGAGGCGGTTTTCGGGGAGAAGGATTATCTTTCGGAGGTATTCGGACTGGAACAGCATGACATCCGCATGTATTCGCCGCTTACGCTGGCCTACATCGGGGATGCTGCGTATGAGATCGTCATCCGCACGATTCTGGTGCGGAAAGCAAATATGCAGGTCAACAAGCTGCACCGCCATGCGGCAGGGCTTGTAAAGGCGGAGAAACAGTCGGCGATGATTGAAATTCTGGAGCCGCTGTTTACCGAAGAGGAAAAACAGATTTATAAAAGAGGCAGAAATGCGAAATCCTATACCAAGGCAAAAAATGCGTCCACGATCGACTACCGCCGGGCAACCGGGTTTGAGGCCGTGATGGGGTATCTGTACCTGAAAGGGGATTACAAGCGGATGATCGACCTGATCCGGGCAGGACTTGGCGAAGTGTGAGAGCAGATAAGATTCAGAAAATAAAAAAGAAGCGGCAGGGCAGTGGGGCTTTTGAAAAAGCAAAAGTTCCCACTGCTTTTGGGACCGCGGAACAGGAATGATATGAGAGAAAACAACAGAAACGACAAGAGAAACTTTGAGAGAAGAGACGGAAAAAAACGTGACTTTAAGGGGAAACGAGATTACCGTGACAGAGACAGAAAACAGGAAGTACAGCAGGCGGATGAGGAGTTTACAGGCGGCATGGTAGAGGGAAGAAACGCTGTCATCGAGGCGTTCCGCTCCGGCAAGACCGTGGACAAGCTGTTCGTCCTTGCAAGCAGCCAGGACGGCCCGATCCGCACGATCATCCGTGAGGCGAAAAAACACGATACCATCATCAATTATGTAGAAAAAGAACGTCTTGACGAGCTGTCCACCACCGGAAAGCATCAGGGTGTCATTGCACAGGTGGCTTCCTACAGTTATGCAACCGTTGAGGACATCCTCGCGCGCGCAGAGGAGAAAGGAGAGCCGCCATTTATCCTTCTGCTGGACGGCATTGAGGATCCGCATAACCTCGGTGCGATCATCCGTACCGCAAACCTGGCAGGCGCACATGGTGTCATCGTGCCGAAGCACCGCGCAGTCGGCCTGACAGCAACCGTTGCCAAAACGTCGGCAGGTGCATTAAATTACACACCGGTGGCAAAGGTGACGAATCTGGTGCAGACCATGGAAATGCTGAAGGAAAAGGGCATCTGGTTTGTCTGCGCGGACATGAACGGACAGAGAATGTATGATCTCGACCTCAAGGGACCGATCGGCCTTGTAATCGGAAATGAGGGAGAGGGTGTCAGCCGTCTGGTGAGAGAAAACTGCGACTTCACAGCCACAATTCCGATGAAAGGCGATATCGACTCTCTGAACGCTTCCGTGGCAGCCGGCGTGCTCGCTTATGAGATTGTAAGACAGAGAAGCTGCTAGAAATTGCGGAAAATCACATTACGCTCCGGCGGAAGAAAGATGAAGGATACAAGAGATATGATGGTGAAAGATTACGATACCTGTACGGATGAGGAGCTGATTGCGCGTCTGCGGGCAGGAGAACGCGAGATTACCGATTATCTGATCGACAAATACAAATCGCTGGTGCGGACCAGGGCGAGGGCGCTGTACCTGGTGGGCGGAGATCACGAGGATCTGATCCAGGAGGGCATGCTCGGACTTTTTAAGGCAGTGCGTGACTACAAACCGGGGAAGGAGGCATCGTTTGCCACCTTCGCCGGCCTGTGCATCGACCGTCAGATGTATTCGGCAGTGGCATCGTCCCAGCGCCAGAAGCATCAGCCGCTGAACAGCTTCGTCTCGTTAAGTGAACCGGTTTCCGAGCAGGAGCTGCGCCTGGTGGACGAGGAGACACCGGAGGAGATCATGATCAGCCGGGAAAACGTAATCGGCATGCATGAGCGGATCAAAGAACGGCTCAGCAAATTTGAGTACCAGGTGCTGGAATTGTATCTGAAAGGGTACGATTATACGCAGATTGCGGAAAAACTTGGAAAGCAGCCGAAGGCAATCGACAATGCACTGCAGAGAATCCGCAGTAAAGTGCGGGAGGTCTGTTCGTGAGATGGGAAAACGACCGAAAAAATTACGGCGAATTGTCAAAAGCGCAGGAAAATCTGTGAACAAATAAAAATTTTCAAATTTGTAGAAAAAACTGTTGACAATTCACTATAGTTTTGATAGAATACCAAATGTAGCAAGGAGCTAACAAAAAAACAAAACAACTTGCGAATGCTGATGTGGCTCAGTCGGTAGAGCGTCGCCTTGGTAAGGCGGAGGTCACGGGTTCGATTCCCGTCATCAGCTTACTTAAGAAAGATCCCGGGAAACCGGGATTTTTTCATTATATAAAAACAACGGGAGACAGATCGGAAAAAACGAGGTGAAAAGAATGGAGTCAAAACGTAAGGTACTGCAGAAGCTGTTCCTTTCCACGCTGTATCTGAGCGCGTTTACGTTCGGAGGCGGGTATGTGATTGTGACGCTGATGAAGAAAAAGTTCGTGGATGAGTACCACTGGATTGAGGAAAATGAGATGCTGGACCTGGTAGCGATTGCACAGTCGTCGCCGGGGCCGATTGCGGTAAACGGAGCGATTGTCGTCGGGTATAAGCTGGCGGGGATGATTGGTGTGCTGGTTTCGATTATTGGAACGATTATTCCGCCGTTTCTGATTATCTCTGTGATTTCGGTCTGCTATCAGGCGTTCCGGGATAATTTTTTCGTGAGCCAGATGCTCGAAGGAATGCAGGCAGGCGTCGGAGCCGTGATTGCATCCGTGACGTATGAGATGGGAGCCGGGGTTGTGAAAGAAAAAGATCCGCTGTCGCTGGTGATTCTTGTCTGTGCGTTTGCAGCAGCCTGTTTTTTCAAGGTCAACGTGATTTATATTGTACTGGTCTGCGGTGCCATCGGTGCGGTGCGGACGATTCTGGCGAAACGGAGGGGTGCGAAATGATTTATTTTCAGCTATTTTTAAGCTTTTTCCAGATCGGCCTGCTCAGCTTCGGCGGAGGCTATGCGGCCATGCCGCTGATTCAGGGACAGGTGGTGCAGGGACACGGCTGGCTTTCGATGTCGGAGTTTACGGATCTTATCACCATCTCTCAGATGACACCGGGGCCGATCGCAGTCAATTCGGCAACCTTCGTCGGAATTAAAATCGCAGGCATCCCAGGAGCGCTCGTGGCAACGTTTGGATGTATTCTGCCGTCGTGTATTCTCGTCACACTGCTTGCGAAGCTATATTTAAAATACCGCGAAATGGCAATGCTCCAGGGAATCCTCCACTCCCTCCGCCCGGCGGTTGTGGCGATGATCGGTTCCGCAGGGATTTCAATTCTGGTCACGGCGTTTTGGAGTAGTGAAGGAGATACCGTGATCCGGCTGGCGCAGACGAACTGGAGTCTTGTCGTGATCTTTATCATCAGCCTCATTCTGCTGCAGAAAGGCAAAAAGAACCCAATCTTTGTGATGGTACTGGCCGGGGTGATGAAGGTGGCAGTGGCGCTGGTGGAAAAATTTGCGGCATGCTGTGGGACGATTTTTTAAATTCAAAGGTGAATGCTTTTCAGGACGTATTAAACTCAAGAATATATATCGATAAAACAGGATTGCTGGAATACACCAACAGTGTGATTGACACAACATCGAAGTTTATCTGCAACAGCCGCCCCAGAAGATTTGGAAAATCGATCACAGCGGATATGATGACTGCGTACTACAGCAGAAGTCTGGATACAGAAGAAATGTTTGAAAAGCTTAATATTGGTCAGGCGGCAAATCAGAAAATACAGGATGAATATCAAACAGCAGATTCTTAATAGGGAAGGTAAACATAGTGTTATACATTATTTTTGATTTTATAATGGCAGTAATTATGTTTATGTCACTTCCTTTTATTGTTGGAATAATGGTAGATATCCGCCATCAGGGAATTGGGTGCTTTGCGGCATGGGTAATATGGGGAGTTATGCTTATCTTATCGTTGAGGCTGTTTGATGCTCTGAAATTAAGATGTCAAAAAAAGCCAGAAAAAAGATAAAAAGGATCTTTCTTTCTAAACATGAATCGTGTATAATAAGCATTACTGTTCGGGGCCTGCCTGGAGAAATCCAGAAAGGCTCCGATTTATGTCATTTATTTTATACAGCAAGAAAAGGGGGAAACCATGCAGAAACACAGAAAATTTATTGGGAACAAACGGTTTTACCTGATGGTACTTGGCGTTGCGATGCCGATTATGATTCAGAACGGTATCACCAACTTTGTCAGTCTTCTCGACAACATCATGGTAGGACAGGTCGGTACCGAGCAGATGTCCGGCGTTGCAATTGTCAACCAGCTTCTTTTTATCTATAACCTTTGCATTTTCGGAGGGGTATCCGGTGCAGGAATTTTCACTGCGCAGTATTTCGGACAGGGCAACGACGAGGGTGTGCGAAACACCTTCCGCTTCAAGCTCTGGATCGGCGTGATCCTGACGGCAGCGGCAATCACTATTTTCCTTGGTGCGCACGAGCCTCTGATTCGTCTCTACCTGACAGGAGATCAGGGAAGCCAGGACATGAATGCGACATTAGCCTATGGCATTTCTTATATGAAGGTCATGCTGGTAGGACTTCCGCCGTTCCTGTTTGTGCAGCTTTATGCCAGCACGCTGCGCGAATGCGGCGAGACGATGCTTCCGATGAAGGCCGGTATCACAGCCGTATTTGTCAATCTGATTTTTAATTATATTTTAATCTACGGAAAATTCGGCGCACCGCAGCTCGGAGTTGTCGGCGCGGCAGTTGCAACGGTGCTGTCCCGTTACGTGGAGATGGCGATCGTGCTGATCCGCACGCACGGAAACAAAGAAAAATATCGTTTTACGAAGCATCTGTACCGCACGATCCGTGTTCCGGCGGCTTTGACGAAACAGATCCTTATCAAAGGAACACCGCTGATGCTGAACGAAACGTTCTGGGCAGGCGGCGTTGCGATCCTGATGCAGTGTTACTCCGTGCGTGGACTGAATGTCGTAGCCGCGATGAATATCTCCAACACGATCTCGAACCTGTTCAACGTCGTTTTCATCGCACTCGGCGATTCCGTTGCCATCATCGTCGGACAGCTCCTCGGAGCCGGAAGGATGGAAGAGGCAAAGGATACCGATACGAAGCTGATCACGTTTTCCGTATTACTCTGCATTGTGATCGGCGCGCTGATGGCGCTCGTGGCTCCAATCTTCCCACGCCTCTACAACACGACGGACGAAGTACGCCACATGGCGGCAATCTTCATCGTGGAAGTGGCCATGTTCATGCCGGTCAATGCATTCCTGCATGCAAGCTACTTTACCCTGCGCTCCGGTGGAAAAACGATCATCACGTTCCTGTTCGACAGCGTCTTCATCTGGGTTGTCAGTGTGCCGGTGGCTTTCTGCCTGAGCCGTTTTACCGGACTTTCGATCTACGCAATCTACTTTATGGTTATGTCGGTTGACCTGATCAAGTGCGTGATTGGATTTGTCCTTGTCAAGAAAGGAGTCTGGCTGCAGAATATTGTGGCGGAGTAAAGAAAAAAATCTGTCTGTTTTCCAGTCTGAAAAGGATGGGAGGCGGGCAGATTTTTTGCTTTATAAAAAACTTTGTTGAATTTTACTGTAAAGCAAAAAAAGCCCTCCGGGCAGGATCGGACTGCGGCTGAGAGAAAGAAAAAGAGTATTTTTGATAAAATTTCGCAAATGAAGCAGCTGTTTTTGGTGGAAAAGTGGAAATTTTTTCATTAATCAAAACACCGGTTGAAATTTAGAGAACGCTTGTTATAATAGGGGTGCAGCGAACAGACATCCCGTGTGACGCGTGAATCTCTCTTCCTATTATTAATGAGACGCAGTCACACATGAAATGGAGGAAAAAAGCGATGGATTACGCAAAAGAATCATTAAAGATGCACTATGAATTACGCGGAAAGCTTGAGGTCACTTCCCGGGCGGCCGTAGATACAAAAGATGCCTTGAGTCTTGCCTATACACCGGGTGTGGCGGCGCCGTGCCTGGAAATTCAGAAAGATGTCAACAAGAGCTACGAGCTGACCAGAAGATGGAACACGGTAGCTGTTGTTACAGATGGAACCGCAGTTCTCGGACTTGGAGATATCGGCCCGGAGGCCGGCATGCCGGTCATGGAAGGAAAATGCGTGCTGTTTAAAGAATTCGGTGGTGTCGATGCAATCCCGCTCTGCGTGCGCAGCAGGATGTGGATGATATTGTCAATACCGTGCGTCTTCTCGCAGGAAGCTTCGGCGGTGTCAACCTGGAGGACATCTCCGCACCGAGATGTTTTGAGATCGAGAAGAAATTAAAGGAATGCTGTGATATTCCGATTTTCCACGATGATCAGCATGGAACAGCCGTGATCACACTGGCCGGTGTCATCAATGCGCTGAAACTGGTTGGAAAGAAACTGGATGAAGTCAAAATTGTTACCTCAGGAGCCGGTGCAGCCGGAATCGCCATTATCCGCCTGCTGATTTCGATGGGTCTCAAAAACGTCATCATGACAGACCGCAAAGGTGCGATTTACGAGGGACGCGACGGCCTCAACCCGATCAAAGAGGAGATGGCGAAGATCACAAACTACAACCATGAGAAGGGCACGCTTGCAGAGGTAATCAAAGGAGCCGATATTTTTATTGGCGTTTCTGCGCCGGGTACGCTCACTCCCGATATGGTACGTACGATGGCAAAAGAGCCGATCATCTTTGCCTGCGCAAATCCGACGCCGGAGATTTTCCCGGACGAGGCGAAAGCAGCAGGAGCAGCCGTTGTCAGCACAGGAAGAAGCGATTACCCGAACCAGGTCAACAACGTACTCTGCTTCCCGGGCATCTTCCGCGGAGCGCTCGATGTGAGAGCATCTGATATCAACGATGAAATGAAGGTCGCAGCAGCTTACGCAATCGCAGGCCTGGTAAGCGATGAAGAGCTGAACGCAGACTACATCCTCCCGGCAGCCTTTGATCCGCGTGTCAAAGATGCGGTGGCAGCAGCCGTTGCAGAGGCAGCAAGAAAGAGCGGCGTAGCGAGAATCTAAACAGAGTTTGATACAAAAGAAAACGACAGAAAAAGGCTTCCCGGACAGCAAGGAAATCCGGGAAGCCTTTTTGCGTATCGTTAAGAAATTATGAAGGAAAGCAGCAGTTACATTCAGCCAGCCAGATCGTCTTCTGCCGGCAGTTCCGGTCCGGTCAGAGCGTACGGATCGAGAATGTCGTCGAGCTGTTTCTGTGTCAGCAGTTCGTCTTTCAGAACCAGAGAAGTAACACTCTCGCCCGTCTTCAGCGATTTCTTTGCAATCGAGGCCGCTTTCTGGTATCCGATATACGGGCAGAGCGCCGTTGTGATGCCGACACTCTTCGAAACGAGATCCTCGCATCGTTTCTCATTTGCGGTAATGCCGAGAATACAGTTCTTCACAAGCGTATTCACAGCGCCTGTCATCGAGGTGATGGAAGAGAACAGGGAGTAGAAGACAACCGGCTCAAACGCGTTCAACTCCATCTGGCCAGCCTCAGCCGCCATCGTGATTGTGGTGTCGTTTCCGATGACATGGAAGGCAACCTGTGTCACAACCTCCGGGATAACCGGGTTGATCTTGCCCGGCATAATCGAGGATCCGTTCTGCATCGGCGGCAGGTTGATCTCGCCGAATCCGGTCCGCGGTCCGCTGGACAGCAGGCGCAGGTCGTTGCACATCTTGGAGAGGTTGACGGCGCAGGTCTTTAACGTGTTGGAGATCGTCACAAATCCGTCGAGGTTCTCCGTCGCGTCAAACAGATCGTCCGCCTGCATCAGCGGATAGCCTGTCACAGCAGCGAGGGTCGGTACGATGTGGTGGAGATAGTAATCGGAAGCATTGATCGTCGTACCGATGGCTGTTCCGCCGAGGTTCAGGGTGAACAGCTCTTTTCTGGCGCATTCGATCCGGCGGATATCACGCTCGATCATCGTTGCGTAAGCGTGGAAGCTCTGGCCGAGACGCATCGGAACAGCGTCCTCAAGCTGGGTTCTTCCCATCTTTAAAATGTGGTCAAATTCCTGGGACTTATCGAGCAGTGCTGCGTGGAGTGACTCGAGCGCATGCAGAAGATCCGGGAGCAGATCGAGCACGGTCAGTTTTCCTGCACTTGGGATAACGTCGTTTGTGGACTGTGCCATGTTGACGTGGTCATTCGGGTGGACAATGGTATAATCACCCTTGGCGCCGCCCAGGATTTCGATGGCGCGGTTTGCGATGACTTCGTTTGCGTTCATATTAGCACTCGTTCCGGCGCCGCCCTGGATGCCGTCAACGATGAACTGGTCTTTTAATTTGCCGGCAATGATTTCATCACAGGCATAGATAATGGCAGCCGCTTTTTCCTCCGGCAGTCTCTGTGCTTCGCGGTTGGAGATGGCAGCTGCCTTTTTAATTTTCGCCAGATTCTGGATCATGACCGGGTGGATCGGCGTTCCCGTGATGGGGAAATTCCGTTTTGCCCGCAGGGACTGTACCCCGTAGTAGGCGTCGGAGGGGACTTCAAGGGAACCAATGGAATCTGCTTCAATTCTTGTTTTCATAATAATCTCCTTCTTTCTGCACGCATTGAGTTGTGTATATTGTCTGAAACAATTCTTGCTTTGCCTTTCGATACCGGAAGAATAACACCAGGGCAGAAATTTGTAAATACCGCCGCCGAAGAACTGTGGAATTTTATTTATTTTTGCATTTGATTTTAAATACCAAGGGAAAGAGGCACTTTTACTTATTTTTCGAAAGCAGTTTCCGCGAGGACACGTTTTCGTAGACAAAAAACGGCGAACGTGATATGCTGAACAGTATAAAAGTGAAAAAACAGGAGAGCAGCGTATGAAACATGAAAAAAGCAAGAACGATGCGATGCGCCATGAGCTCGATCACATCGATGCAAAAATCCTGAATCTTCTTCGGGAAAACGCCAGGATGCCGCTGAAAGAAATCGCGGAACACGTATTTTTATCCTCCCCGGCAGTTTCCGCCAGAATTGAGCGGCTGGAGAAGGAAGGCTACATTACAGGATATCAGGTCAAATTAAATCCGGCGCTTTTGGGATATCCGATCAAAGCGTTCATCAACTCGAGGTTGAGCCGGTTCAGAAAAAAGAATTTTATCCCTATATTGAAAAGGTCCACAATGTCGTGGAATGTAATTGCGTTACCGGTGATTACTCCATGCTCATTGAGGGCCTTTTTGTTAGTACCATTGAGCTCGACCAGTTTATCGGCGAGCTGCAGCATTTTGGACGGACGCGGACGCAGATCGTGTTCTCGACCTCCGTGGAGCACCGCCAGGTGACCGCACACGAGGCAGAAGAATAGGCACCGGTCCGCTCCGGCGGCTTTGTGTACCGAAAAAAATGCTTTGCAGGAGAATGCTTTTGTGTTATAGTGATAGAATACACAGAGCATTTTGCGCCCTTTTCGGGGCAGTGCTCCAAACGAAAAGATTCGAGGGAGGCCTGACCTTATTATGGAAGAAAAAGAAGTTGTTTCCAAAAATTTTATCGAGCTTGCGATTGACAAAGATCTGGCAGAGGGCGTTTACGACCATGTCTGCACACGATTCCCGCCGGAGCCAAACGGCTATCTTCATATCGGACATGCAAAATCCATCCTGTTAAACTACGGTTTATCACAGGAGTACAACGGAGAGTTCCACATGCGTTTCGATGATACAAACCCGACGAAAGAGAAAACCGAGTTTGTTGATTCCATCAAAGCCGATATCCAGTGGCTTGGTGCAGACTGGAAAGATCATCTGTACTACGCATCCGATTATTTCCCACAGATGTATGAGGCAGCCGTAAAACTGATCAAAAAAGGAAAAGCATTCGTCTGCGATCTGTCCGCAGAGGAGATCCGTGAGTACCGCGGAACCTTAACCGAGCCTGGAAAAGAGAGCCCGTACCGCAATCGTTCCGTAGAGGAAAACCTGGACCTGTTCGAGCGCATGAAAAACGGCGAATTCGAGGACGGAAGCAAAGTACTCCGTGCGAAAATCGATATGGCATCACCGAACATCAACATGAGAGACCCGGTTATCTACCGTGTAGCCCATATGCATCACCACAGAACCGGCGATACCTGGTGCATCTACCCGATGTACGACTTCGCGCATCCGATCGAGGACGCCATCGAAGGCATTACCCATTCTATCTGTACGCTGGAGTTTGAGGACCACCGTCCGCTGTACGACTGGGTTGTACGCGAGCTGGAATATCCGATGCCGCCGCGCCAGATTGAGTTTGCAAAGCTGTATCTGACTAACGTGGTTACCGGAAAACGTTACATCAAAAAGCTGGTAGAGGACGGCGTGGTAGACGGCTGGGATGACCCGCGTCTCGTATCCATCGCAGCACTCCGCCGCAGAGGCTTTACACCGGAGTCCATCAAGAAATTCGTAGATCTGTGCGGTGTATCAAAAGCAAACAGCTCCGTTGACTATGCGATGCTGGAGTACTGCATCCGCGAGGATCTGAAGCTGAAAAAAGCCCGTACCATGGCAGTCTTAAATCCGGTGAAACTTGTCATCGACAACTATCCGGAAGACCAGATTGAGATGCTGGAAGTACAGAATAACCTCGAGAATCCGGAGCTTGGCAGCCGTCAGGTACCGTTCGGAAGAGAACTGTACATCGAGCGCGAAGACTTCATGGAGGAGCCGGTCCGCAAATACTTCCGTATGTTCCCGGGCAATGAAGTCCGCCTGATGAACGCATACTTCGTCACCTGCACCGGATGCGAGAAAGACGAGAACGGAAATATTACCGTAATCCATGGAACGTACGATCCGGAGTCCAAGGGAGGAAATTCCCCGGACGGAAGAAAAGTAAAAGGAACAATCCACTGGGTAGCAGCAAAGACCGCCGTCAAAGCAGAGTGCCGTCTGTACGAAAACCTGATCGACGAGGAGAAGGGCGTTTACAACGAGGATGGTTCCATGAACCTGAATCCGAATTCCCTGACCGTATTAAAAGAGTGCTATCTGGAGCCGTCTTTAAAAGATGCGAAAGCATATGACAGCTTCCAGTTTGTCAGAAACGGATTCTTCTGTGTAGACGCAAAAGATTCCAAAGAGGATGCGCTGGTGTTCAACCGTATCGTATCCCTGAAGAGCTCTTTCAAGCTACCGGCAGCGAAATAAATAAGAATTTTGAAATGGAACAGAGCAGCCGCCTGGATGAAACCGACATCCCAAGCGGCTGTTCTTTTTGTCAGGGGAGATGGGAAGATGAATGAATTGACGATTTCGCTGGATCCGCATCGGAAGACACCGCTCTATGAGCAGATCTACGGTTTTATCCGCGAGGAAATCCGCGGCGGACGGATCCGTGCAGGGGAGCGGCTGCCGTCGGCGCGGGCGCTTTCGGGCTATCTGTCGGTGAGCCGGAGTACCGTGGATCTGGCGTATGAGCAGCTGGTATCCGAAGGGTATCTGGAGAGTGTGCCGTGCAAAGGCTACTTTGTCTGTGAGATTGAGGGGCTGTACCGCCTCGATGAAAAGAAAGAGGAGACAAAAGAGGATGATACCGCGGAACAGATGCCGTTCCGCTACGATTTTGCCGTGACCGGTACGGCGCCGGGCGGATTTCCGCAGAACAGCTGGAAGAAGATCTCGAAAGAAGTCCTGCTGGACGCAGATGACAGCCTGTTCCAGCTCGGGGATGCGAAGGGCGAGCACGGTCTTCGGGAGGCAATCCGCGACTATCTGCACCACGCACGCGGCGTGAACTGCCGCACGGAGCAGATCATCGTCGGAGCGGGAAATGATTATCTGCTGATGCTGCTTTCGGTGATCTTAGGGCGTGGCCATAAAGTGGCGATGGAAAATCCGACCTACATCAGTGCCTACCGCTGTTTTGCGAAGCTCGGCTATGCGATGTGTACGATTTCGATGGACGAAGCGGGCATGCGGCCGGCGGAGCTGGAAAAAAGCGGGGCGGATCTGGCGTACATCATGCCGTCGCACCAGTTCCCGATGGGCATGGTCATGCCGATGAAGCGGCGGATGCAGCTCCTTGTGTGGGCATCGAGGGAAAATGGGCGGTATCTGATTGAGGATGATTACGACAGTGAATTCCGCTACAAGGGCCGCCCGATCCCGGCACTGCAGGGCAATGACACAGAGGGAAAAGTGATCTATCTTGGAACGTTTTCGCGGGCGATTGCGCCGTCCATCCGCATCAGCTACATGGTGCTGCCGGAGACGCTGCTGCCTGCCTACGAGGAGAACGGAAGATGCTTTTCCGCGACAGTTTCGAAGACGGACCAGAAGATTCTGGAAGGGTTTATGCGGAGCGGCGCGTTCGAGCGCCATCTGAACCGGATGCGTGCACAGTATAAAGGGAAACACGACCTGCTGATCCGGCTTCTGAAGGAGTTTGGGCGGGAGTACACGGTGTCCGGCGAGAATGCGGGCGTCCATGTGCTGGTCCACCTGCCGAGAGGACTCTCCGAAGCGGAGGCGGTGCAGCGGGCAAAAGAGGATGGCGTGCGCGTGTACGGGCTGGAACGGTACTGCATCGGCGCTGCCGCAGATCCCGCACAGGGCGGCACAGTGCTGCTTGGGTACGCCGGGCTTTCTGAGGAGGAGATTGCAGAGGCAGCTGCGATTCTGAAAAAGTGCTGGAATGCGTGAAAAAAGATATGAAAAAAACGGATTGCTTCGTCAGTAACAAAAACTGACGGAACAATCCGTTTTTACTGTTTGATAGAGAGTTACAATGCGGACAGGATCAGCAGCCCAGCTCTTCGGTCAGCTCGCAGATCTCATCGATGATCGATCCAATCGTCTCGATCGTATCGAGAAGCGGTGCATCCGTCGAGATATCAACGCCGGCCATTTTTGCCAGCTCTTCCGGTGTCTTCGTGCTTCCGGCGGTCAGTACCTTTTTCCAGTCATCGACAGCGGTCTGGCCTTCGGTTTCGATGCGCCTGCAGACCTGTGTGGCAACGGTCAGTCCGGCGCTGTAGGTGTAGGAGTAAAGTCCCATATAGTAATGCGGCTGGCGCATCCAGGTGAGCGCTGCGTCATCGGAAATTTCCACATCATCGCCCCAGAACTTCTGCAGGGTCTCTTTCATAATGCTGCTTAACGTCTCAGCCTGTACGCTGTCGCCGGCATCGATGAGCTTGTAAACCTCGCGCTGGTAAGCAGCCTCCATCAGATGGGTGACGAAGTTATGATAATATGTGTTGCTGATCATACAGCTTAAAACCCAGCGGCGGAACCGTTTGTCCGGGGTCGTTTTCAGCAGATAATGAGCCATAAGAAGCTCGTTCATGGTAGACGGCGCCTCGACAAAATAAGAGGAAACCTCGGTATCGAGAATCGCCTGTGCGCCGTTGCAGAGACGGAAATGGCCGGCGTGGCCGAGTTCATGCGCCAGCGTGAAAACATCTGCCATGCGGTTATTCCAGCTTAAGAGAATAAAGGAACCTTTTCCGTACGGGCTGGCACAGAAGCCGCCGGTGGATTTTCCCTGGTTCTGTGCAAAGTCAACCCAGCGTTTTTTGTATGCCTCCTGAATCATGGAAACGTAATCATCACCGAGAATGGCAAGGCCTTTTTCGATGTACTGTTTTGATTCCTCGATCGTGACAGACGGATCGTACTCCGGGTCGACGGCGATTTTCAGATCGGCGAAGGTCATGCGGTCAAGGTTGTGAACCTTTTTCAGCAGGCGGGCATATTTGCGCATATGCGGAGCCAGGCGGGTGGTGATGAGATCGATCTGGCGGTTGTACAGCTCACGGCTGACCTGCTGCGGGAACAGCAGAGAATCGATGACGGAATTGAAGCCGCGCAGCGTGGCCATGGTCTTTTCTGTCTGCAGCTGGGCATTGTAAGCAGCTGCCGTTACATTTTCGTACTGTCTGATTTTTGCAGAAAAGGCGGAGAATGCACTGCGGCGGATATCGGTGTCTTTTTCGTATTCGTAATTATCTTCAAACAGGGAGTAGCCGAGCGGATATTCTTTTCCGTTTACGGTGAAAGAATCAAATTTCATATCGGCAAGCTTTGCCATGTTGTAGATCTGGTACGGAGCAGAGAAGGTCTGGGACAGAGCGGAAATGGCACGCTCGGTTTCCGGGCTCAGGCGGTGTGCCTTGTTGCGGAGAATCTCGGCGAGATAGCAGCGGTTCGTATCTGACTGCTGCATGGCCTCGTTCAAAACATCCTCGGACTGTTCGGAAAGCTCGCTCTCGATAAAGGTGAGACGGCTGAAAATCTCAGAGATCAGGCTGTTGATGCGGTCGTTGCGCGTCTGGTTTGCACTGTTGTAATAGTCGACAGAGACGGCGAGATCGCAGTAGTTGGCGGTCAGTGTGATCAGACGGTAGACCTCCTGGTAATCGTCGAGGCAGTGGTTGATCGTGGCTGCATCGGTGAGGTTTCCTTTGTAGGATGCTTCCATAGAAAGACTTAATTCTTTCATTTTCTGCGCATCAGCCAGCATGGCCTCCTCGGTTGGATAAATTAAAGACAGGTCCCAGGTAAGTTCTACAGGAACGTCATCGCGTTTTGCAAGTTCCATAACAATCTCCTTTCCATAAAAAAGGGGAGGTTTCCCTCCCCAGGAATTACTTCCTTATGTTTCTATATTCTGTTTTTGGGTTTTATTCTGTGGTTACTTCGCTTTCTTCCTGTGGAGAAACTTCACGATCCGCACAGCTTTCTTTTTCAGCGTCTTCTTCTTCGGACTCTGCGGTTTCGCTTTCAGCTTCTGTATCAGCTGTTTCGGAACCTTTATTGCAAGCTGCAGATTCCGGATCCGGTGCAGCATCCTCCGCACCTTTCGTTTTCGGAAGGGTCGTATAAGTACGTTCAGCAGGAGCAGGCTCTTCCTCTTCAAATTCGTCTTTAAAATCGTCAAAATCTGTTTCAAGATCTGCTTTTCCTTTCCGGATAAAATAGACTGCCGCACCGCAGGCTGCGCCGACAGCGGCAGAAGCCAGAGTAAGCAGAATACGTTTTGATTTTCGTGACATCTCGATTCAAGTCTCCTTTCAAATGCCGTCCTTTGAAACTATTGTAATACAGTTTCAACAAAAAAGAAAGTAAAATCTTACAGAATTCGGAAAAAGTGCCAAAGAAAACAAGAAAAAGAAGGTTTCCTGACACAGAAACAGAATCAGGCAAGGATAAACTTACGAAGAATCTCCGCCACGCCGCTGTGATTGCAGTCGTTTTCCGTGATATAATCGGCACTCGCCTTTACGGCATCGGTCGCATTTTTCATGGCGGCACCGACGGCAGCTGCCTCGATCATCGAAATATCATTTTCCTGATCTCCGGCAGCCACGGTGTTGGCAAGCGGAATCTGAAGAAGCTCGCAGAGTTTTTTCACGGCATGGCCCTTGGAAACGTGTTCCGGGACATGCTCGAGGTAATGCGGGCTGGAGTAGAACATCGAAATTTTTCCTTTTGCCCACGGCTCCATGGCAGCGCGGTAAGCGTCCATTTTTGTACGGTCGTGGAGATCAATCACGATCATCTTGCATGGTTCCTCGGCGAGGTGTTCCGGCAGAAGCGGATCTTCCACGACGGGAATGTGGATTGCCTGTGTGTAAACGCGCGTTTCCTCGCCTGCATGGCGGCAGAGAAGGGAGGTGTCGGAGTAGGTGTGGCAGTAGAGGCCTGCCTCCTGCGTTTTTTCAAAGATCACGCGTGCATATTCGAGCGGAATCGTGCGGCGGTACAGCGTTTTCTTTGCAGCACAGTCGTAAATCAGTCCGCCGTTGAAAGCGATGGCATAGCAGCCTTCGCGGTCAAGTCCGAGCTCTTTTAAGATCGGCAGAAAGCCGGAGAGCGGGCGGCCGGTGTTGAACACAATTTTGTGGCCGGCAGCAAGTGCCTCTGAAATGGCATCCATGTTTTCTTTTGTCACCTGCTTTTCGGAATTCAGCAGGGTATCATCCATATCGGTAAAAAATATTTTCACAGTCTGATTCATATTCTCTTTTTTTCCTTTCCAAGAATCTGAAAAACAGTTTCATTTTAGCATAAAGTGCCGGAAAAGAAAATATGGTTGCGCAGGGAAAAAATACAGGATATAATGATTGCGGACAAGAAGAGAGAGAAGAAAGAAAATCGAAGAACAAAAGAGACAAAGAAGGGAAGTCAGAATATGATAAAAGCTTGTATCTTTGACCTGGACGGTACCATCGCAGACACTGTAGAGTCGATTGCGCACGCAGTCAACCGCGTTCTGGAACATTTTGGACTTGTGCCGCGCCCGGTAGAAGCCTTCAACTTTTACGCCGGAGACGGTTTCGATCTGGCAGTGGAGCGCGCTTTAAAAGACGCCGGAGATGCAGAGCTCAACTATCTGCAGGAGGGCATCCGCCTTGGCCGCGCGTGGTTCAACGAGGACCCGCTGTATCACGTAAAACCGTATCCTAATATGCGGGAAACCCTGACCGCGCTGCGGGAAGAAGTTCCGATTGCCGTATGTTCCAACAAGCCGCACGAGGCGGCCATCCACGTCGTGGAGAGCGTGTACGGACCGGGCTTTTTCAACCGGATTCAGGGGCAGACCGCAGAAATCCCGAGAAAGCCGTCTCCGATCGGTGCGCTCGCGATTGCAGACGCACTCGGCGCCAGACCGGAAGAGTGCCTGTACTTTGGCGATACCAATACGGATATGCAGACCGGAAACGCCGCAGGCATGTTTACCGTTGGTGTGACGTGGGGATTCCGCCCGCGCCAGGAGCTGATCGACAACCATGCGATGGAGCTGCTCGACCGGCCGGAGGAAATCTTAACGCTTTTTCACAGAAAGAATCAGGAAAAATAAAACGAACAGAGGAGAAAACCAGAATGGGAGAATATACTGAAGAATGCATCAACACATTTTTAATGAATCAGGGCCAGTTATTCGACGAGCCGGTGGCTGAAAATTACGATGAGGCAGAGGCCTTTCTGGAGGACTGCCTTGCAGTCGTTGCCGACAATCTGGACGACGTGCGCGCCTACATGGAAGAAGAGGGCATGGACGTGGAAGAAATGTCGGATGCAGAATTAGAAGAGCAGAGCGAAGTCTTTGCCCTGCCGGACGGACAGTATCTGATCGTGATGGGATAAAAAACGAGAGGAAATTAAAAAAGAATGAAATATGATGTCATTATTATCGGCGCAGGCCCGTCAGGTATTTTCTGTGCCTATGAACTGCTGAAAGAAAAACCGGATCTGAAGGTGCTGATGATCGAAAAAGGACGTTCGATCGAGAGCCGTCAGTGTCCAAAGAGAAAAACGAAAAAATGCGTGAACTGCAAACCGTGCTCGATCACAACGGGATTTGCCGGAGCAGGCGCATTTTCCGACGGAAAGCTTTCTCTTTCCCCGGATGTCGGTGGAAATCTGCCGGAGATTTTAGGATATGAAAAGACGGTTGAGCTGATCCATGAGTCCGACCAGATCTATCTGGATTTCGGCGCAGACAAGAATGTTTACGGTGTCGATAAAGAAAAAGAGATCCGTGAGATCCGCCGCAGAGCGATCAACGCCAACCTGAAGCTGATCGAATGTCCAATCCGCCATCTCGGAACTGAGGAGGGCTACAAGATTTACAGCCGCCTCGAGGATCACTTAAAAGAGATCGGCGTGGAAATGAAATTCAACACGATGGTCAATGATATTACGATCAAGGACGGCCGTGCGACAGCTGTAACACTTGAGGACGGAACGGTTTACGAGGCAGATGAGATTGTCTCCGCAGTAGGTCGCGAGGGAGCCGACTGGTTCTCACATATCTGCAACGGCCACGGCATCGAGACCGAGGTCGGAACCGTCGATATCGGTGTCCGCGTGGAAGTCCGCGACGAGGTCATGGAGTTCCTGAACAAGAACCTGTACGAGGCAAAACTCGTTTACTATACCCCGACTTTTGACGACAAAGTGCGTACCTTCTGTACGAACCCGTCCGGTGAGGTGGCAACTGAGTATTATGAAAACGGTCTGGCAGTTGTAAACGGTCACGCCTACAAATCCCAGGAGTTCAAGACAAACAACACGAACTTTGCCCTCCTGGTATCCAAGAACTTTACGAAACCATTTAAAACCCCGATCGAGTACGGCAAACAGATCGCACAGCTTTCCAACATGCTCTGCGACGGCAAGATCCTCGTTCAGACGTACGGCGATTTCAAACGCGGAAGAAGAACGACAGAAGAGCGTCTCTGCCGCAATAACCTGATCCCGACCTTAAAAGATGCCGTTCCGGGCGACCTTTCCCTGGTATTCCCGCACCGTATCATGGTCGACATTGCCGAGATGATCGAAGCCCTCGACAAAGTAACACCGGGTATCGCCAGCGATGAGACACTGCTGTACGGCGTAGAAGTCAAATTCTATTCCAACAAAGTTGTCGTAGACAAAGACTTCTGCACCAGCGTTAAAGGCCTCCGCGCCATCGGCGACGGCGCATCCGTAACCCGCGGCCTCCAGCAGGCAAGCGCAAACGGACTGTCGGTTGCGAGAAGCATTCTGAAAAGCATGAAATAAGAGAGAACGAAAAAAGATCCTTCGTCTGTGAAATGAGACGGAGGATCTTTTTTTGTGCCGGAAAGAGGGGGGTTTCAGATTATATGCCGTACAGCTTCCGGAACTGCTTCGGCGTTGTCCCGGCCTGCTGGCGGAAAACCGAGATAAAGTAGCTGACATCGCGGTAGCCGCAGAGGGAGGCGATGCCGTCGAGCGTAGTGTAGGGACGGCTGATGAGAAGCTCCTTGGCGCGGCTGATGCGCAGAACGCTGATGTACGAGCGGACAGAGCTGCCGACAAAACGCTGGAACAGGCGTGTCAGATACTGCGGCGTGATATGGAGCTGTTCCGCGAGATCATCCACATTGAGCGGGTCGGAAAGACGACTTTCGATTTCCTGCATTGCCGGGCGGACATACTGGAGATACAGAGGGTGCTCCGTCCGGGAAAGGCCGGTGCGAAGCTGGGAAAGGCGTGTCAGGAACTCAAAGCATCCGACGGAGAGCGCAGCATCGTCGATGTCATTTTTCAGAAAATGTGAGTCGATTATGCGGTCAATCCATTCCTGAAACCACGCGCCCTCTGAGGCCGGAACGAAAAGATATGGCGAGACGGCACAGATTTTATAGAGATCATCGGAGAGCTTTCCGTCAAATGTCAGAAAGGATGTAAACCACATCCCGCTGCCGTCGTTTTCGCGGTATTCATGCGGCACATGCGGAGCAATCAGAACACCGTCATCTGGTTTCAGCAAAAGTTCCTGGCCTTCGAGGGTCAGCAGCCCTTCGCCGCGTTCCGTCTGAATCCAGTGATATAAGGGGAATCCGTTCGGGCGCACAACGGGCTCCTGCAGCCAGCGGTTGCCGATGCTGTCAGCGGAGAGGGAAAAATCAGAGGCGGATGGTTTAAAGAAAATAGGCATAACAGTCAGTTCCTTTCTGAAAGAAAAGTCTAAAATAAGATTCCGGAATGAGTTTCGAAAATTCATACTTTTTAGACAAGCATATCATACTTTTCTGACAAAGACCAGTATATAATAGAGCCATCAAAACGAGATATCCAAACACAGGAGGAATCAAAAAAATGCAGCCAAAATTCAAAAAAATGTTATACGGAGGAGACTACAACCCAAACCAGTGGCCAAAAGAGATCTGGGATGAGG
This sequence comes from Blautia sp. AM47-4, assembly GCF_003479865.1. Taxonomy (NCBI): domain Bacteria; kingdom Bacillati; phylum Bacillota; class Clostridia; order Lachnospirales; family Lachnospiraceae; genus Blautia; species Blautia sp. AM47-4. Next base: position 224,596 of record NZ_QUHY01000002.1, on the reverse strand, counting down.
ATATGAAACTTTTCCATCAGGCCGGCATCAACAGCACCACGATCAACGTATTTTCCTGGGCAAAAATCCAGCCGTCCGAGAATGAGTACGACTTTACAGAGCTCGATGAGATCGTAGACACCCTGACAAAAGAGGACGTTCAGATCGTCATGGCAACATCCACCGGCGCACTCCCGGCATGGATGGTACACCGTTATCCGGAAGTGGCAAGAACCGATTTCGAAGGACGCCATCACAAATTCGGTCATCGCCACAATGCCTGCCCGAACAGCCCGGTTTTCCAGAAATATGCAAAACGCCTGGCAGAAAAACTGGCAGAGCGTTACGGCGACAACAAAAACATCGTCTGCTGGCACATCAGCAATGAGTACGGCGGCGAGTGCTACTGCGAGAACTGTGCAAAAGCGTTCCGCGTATGGCTGAAAGACAAATACAAAACACTCGATGAAGTCAACAAGGCATGGAACATGGAGTTCTGGGGCCACACCATCTACGACTGGGACGAGATTGTACCGCCGAACGATCTGGGAGACGGAATGCCATGGGGAAGCGGCACTGCATTTGCAGGAATGTCCCTCGACTACATGCGTTTCAACTCCGACGGCATGCTGAACAACTACAAAATGGAGCGTGACGCGATCCGCAAATACGACAAAGAAACACCGATCACCACAAACCTGATGGGAACGTACAAAGGTCTCGACTACTTCAAGTGGGCAAAAGAAATGGATATCGTATCCTGGGACAACTACCCGAGCTACAATACACCATGGAGCCACGTAGCTATGACCCACGACCTGATGCGCGGCCTCAAAGACGCACCGTTCATGCTGATGGAGCAGACTCCGAGCCAGCAGAACTGGCAGCCGTACAACTCCTTAAAGAAACCGGGCCAGATGCGCGCACAGAGCTATCAGACCGTTGCACACGGCGCAGACACGATTCAGTTCTTCCAGCTGAGAAGAAGCGTCGGCGGATGCGAGAAATTCCATGGTGCTGTTATCGCACACGCAGGAACCGCAGATACCCGTGTCTTCCGTGAGGTAACCCAGCTCGGAAAAGAACTGGAGAAAATCGGAAGCCGTGTGATGGGCTCCGAGAACCACGCAAAAGTCGGCATCATCTTCGACTGGGAAAACTACTGGGCACTGGAGTACACCAGCGGACCGAACCGCGATTTACGTTACGTAGACCAGATCGAGCAGATGTACAATTACTTCTATAACAAGAACATCGCTGTCGATATGATCCCGATCGACGCGGACTTCTCCAAATATGACCTCGTTGCAGCACCGGTTCTCTACATGGTAAAAGACGGTGTGGCAGAGAGCCTGGAGGCTTATGTACAGGCAGGCGGAACCCTCATCACCACCTACATGAGCGGTATCGTCGGACAGTCGGACAACGTTCATCTCGGCGGATACCCGGGACCGCTCAGAAAAATGGCAGGCGTATGGGTAGAAGAGATCGACGCTCTTGCACCGGAGCAGAGAAACAAGATCCGTTTCGCAGACGGAACCGAGGAAGAGTGCCGTCTCGTATGTGACCTGATGCACCTCGAAGGAGCTGAAGAAATTGCACAGTATGAGAGCGATTTCTATGCAGGCATGACTGCTGTTGCAAAAAATCAGTTCGGAAAAGGAACCGTATATTATGTCGGAACCGACCTTTCTGAGAGCGGCCTTGCAAAAATTCTTGCTATGGCAGCAGACAGCGCAGCCATCCAGCCGGTGATTGGAGAAGCAACAGCACTCGAGATCACAAAACGCCAGGCAGACGGCGAGGATCTGTACTTTATCATCAACTTCAAAGATGAGGAGATTCCGCTTCCGGCAGTCTTCGACGGAAAAGAAGATATCCTGACCGGCGAGAAAGTACAGGGCGGCGAGATGCTGAAGAAATACGATCTGCGGATTGTCAGCGTTCCGAGAGCATAATATAAAACATATTGTATAGTAGAAAGATAACAAAAAAGACACAGCAGGAGGCAGAAAGATACTTCCAGCTGTGTCTTTTTGATGCTGTGAATTTATGCGGGTGCTTAGTGGGAAAACGAAGCCCGTGCGACGATATTCTCCATCTCGCCCCATTTCTCCTCCATATCCGCTACAAGCGCGATCTGTGTCCGCGCCCGTACGAGGTTGTGCTCCGGGTAAGCGGTTTTGAAGTAGGTATCGCCCATCAGGTAATCGGCGAGAAAACGGATGCCGCATTCGAGGGTCATTAATTTTGCACCCATCGGCAGCATTTCGACTTCCGCGCGGGTCAAAGAGCCTGCGCAGCCTGCGAGAAAGCCCTTTGTATAGCTCTCAAAGAGAGGAAGGGAAAGAGACACCTTCGAGACATCCTGTTCGTCCTCAGCGGCCGTATTCGCGCCGAAGCGGATCGAATCGCCGAAGTCAAAGATCGACAGTCCCGGCATAATGGTGTCTAGGTCGATGACGCAGATGCCCTCGCCGGTTTTGTCATCAATCATAATGTTGTTCAGCTTCGTATCGTTGTGCGTTACGCGGAGCGGCAGCTCGCCCGAGGCCTTCATGCGCTCGGCTACGCCGTAATCGTCTGCGTGGTCGAGGAAAAACGCCATCTCATCCGAAACGTTTTTCAGCCGTCCTTTCGGATCCGCCTGTACCGCCTGTAAAAGCGCCTGGTAGCGGAGCGGTGTGTTGTGGAAATCCGGGATCGTCTCGAAAAGAGAGGCGGACGGAAAATCGGAGAGCATCTGCTGGAAGCGGCCGAAAGCATTACCGGTCTCGTAAAACAGCTTTGGATCTGTCACGGCATCATAGCAGGACGCATCGGAAATAAAGAGAAATGCGCGCCAGAATTCTCCGCGCTCATCGACGAAAAACCAGGCATCGTCTGTCGTCGGAATCAGGTTCAGCGTCTCGCGGAATGGATCTCCTCCTGCGGCTGTGATTTTTTTCCGCAGAAATGATGTTACCTGTGCAATATTCTGCATCAGCTCCGTTGGATTGTGGAAAACGGTGCGGTTCATGCGCTGCAGAATCGATTTGCGGAGGACGCCGTTTTCGGTAGATCGCACCAGAAACGTATCGTTGATATGGCCGTTCCCGTGCGGCGTCCAGTCTGTAATCGTTCCCGGGAAAGCAAATGCGTGGACAATGGAAGAGAGTTCTTCCTGTGTGTATGTAATCATCATGGGTATAAACTCCTTATTTTAATTAGAAAAACCTGATTAAGTAAAGCACACGCAGGGCGAAAAGTCAAGAAAAGGGCGCGAAACGATTGACAACGAGCGGCATTTCCGACTATAATAGACAGTAATTTAAGAAAAAACAAAACCTAAAATGCAGTGACAGGGAGGAGTACCTGGCGGCGCAAAGCAAAGAGAGGAGATGGCTGGTGAGAATCTCCGTGAGCGTGCCTGCGGAAGTAGCCCTCGAGCAGTGGACTGAACAGAAAAAGCGGACAGCAATGTTTTCCAAGTAGGCTCCAACGTAGTTCCTACGTTACCGGGATGCCGTATCGGATGAAAAAAGTTAAATCCTGTACGGAATGAGCAGAAGTGTATTCTTCTGGAATTCAGGTGGTACCGTGGATGGAAACATTCTCCCTGAACGTAAGGCACAGAAAAGGTGTTTTATGTTCGGGGATTTTTTATGCAGTAAATTTAGAACAGGAGGTTTTCATATGAAACAGATTACAGGAAACAAACTTCTGGTAAAGGCTCTGAAGGAGGAGGGTGTCGAGTATCTCTTCGGTTATCCGGGAGCCTGCACCATTGACATCAGCGATGAGCTTTACAAACAGGATGAAATCAAAATCGTTCTGCCGCGCCACGAGCAGGCGCTGGTGCATGAGGCGGATGCCTATGCGAGAACGACAGGAAAAGTCGGCGTATGCCTCGTTACCAGTGGCCCTGGTGCAACCAACCTGGTCACCGGTCTTGCAACGGCAAACTACGACAGCGTTCCGCTTGTCTGCTTCACCGGACAGGTAGCCCGCCACCTCATCGGAAACGATGCATTCCAGGAGGTTGATATCGTCGGCATCACCCGCAGCATCACGAAATACGGCGTGACGGTAAGAAACCGTGAAGATCTCGGACGCATCATCAAAGAGGCATTCTACATCGCACGCACCGGAAAACCGGGCCCGGTTCTCATTGACCTTCCAAAAGATGTCATGGCAGAGTTCGGCAGCGCAGAGTATCCGAAAAACGTCAACATCCGCGGCTACAAACCGAACACCAGCGTTCATATCGGCCAGTTAAAACGTGCGTTAAAGATGCTTTCGAAAGCAAAACGCCCGCTGTTCCTTGCCGGCGGCGGCGTCAACATCGCACATGCGCAGGAAGTGTTCCGCGAAGTGGTCGAGAAAACACAGGTGCCGGTTGTCACAACCGTTATGGGACGCGGCGCGATCTCCACGAAACATCCGCTGTTCATCGGAAACCTTGGCATGCACGGCGCGTATGCGGCGAATATGGCAGTCAGCGAGTGCGATCTGCTGTTCTCGATCGGAACACGTTTCAATGACCGTATCACCGGAAAGCTGCATGAATTTGCCCCGCACGCGCAGATCGTCCACATCGACATAGACACCGCTTCGATCTCTCGAAACATCCATGTCGATATCCCGATCGTAGCCGATGCAAAAGAGGCGATCACGAAGATGGCAGAGTACGTAGAGCCATGCTCCACATCGAAATGGCTTGCCCAGATCGATGCCTGGAAGAACGAGCATCCGCTGACGATGCGCCAGAACGGCGTGATGGGACCGCTCGATATTTTCAACGCGATCAACGAGCAGTTTGACGATGCGATTATCGTCACCGACGTCGGACAGCACCAGATGCTGACAAGTCAGTACGTCGACATTACCGAAAACCGCCAGATCATCATGTCCGGCGGCCTTGGAACGATGGGATACGGCCTTCCGGGCGCGATCGGAGCAAAAATCGGCAACCCGGACAAACCGGTCATCGCGATTTCCGGTGACGGCGGTATGCAGATGAATATTCAGGAGCTGGCGACTGCCGTTCTCGAGGAGCTGCCGGTCATCCTGTGTATCTTCAATAATGAATACCTCGGCATGGTACGCCAGTGGCAGAAGCTGTTTTACGGCAAACGGTACAGCATGACAAACCTGCGCGCCGGTGCACTTTCCCGCAGAACAGACGGAGAAGAGTACCCGGAATACACGCCGAATTTTATCAAATTGGCTGAGAGTTACGGCGCAAAAGGAATCCGTGTCATGAAGAAAGAGGATATCGCGGCTGCGTTTGAAGAGGCGAAGAAAAACACCAAGACTCCGACAATCATCGAATTTATCATCGATCCGGAGGAGATGGTTTACCCGATGATCAAGCCGGGCGGAACGCTCGAAGATATGATTATGGACTGTTAGGAGGAGAGCGCGATGAATAAGGGAATGAAAAAAAGATGGATTTCACTGTACGTAGAAAACCAGGTTGGTGTCCTTTCCAAGATTTCCGGGCTTTTTTCCGCAAAAAGCTATAACTTGGACAGCCTGACCGTCGGAACGACCGAGGACCCGACCGTATCGCGTATGACGATCGCCACGGTCAGTGACGATGAGACGTTTGAGCAGATCAAAAAACAGCTGAACCGCATGGTCGAGGTCATCAAAGTCATCGACTTCACCGACGTGTTTGTGCGCATGAAAGAGATTCTGTATATCAAGGTATTCAACTGCAGCGCAGCTGACAAAGTCGAGCTGTTCCAGATCGCTGAGACGTTCAAGGCGAAGGTCATCGACTACGGAAAAGACAGCCTGCTGCTCGAGTTTGTCCAGACAGCGACGAAAAACGATGCAGTTGTGAAGCTGATGAAAGAGGAATTCGGCAAGATCGAAGTCGTGCGCGGCGGAAGCGTCGGTATCGAGTCGATCAATGTGATGGAGCGGTAAAAGAGAGGACGTTTTTGCGTGAACGAAAAGAGTATTACCACAATTACGTTAAAAAAGATTAATAAGAAAAGTGTGTATCAGTACATCTATGAGCACCGCCAGACGGCGAAGCAGCAGATTGTGCAGGATCTGACGATGGGGCTTTCGATGCACAGCGGAACGCTCGAGCATATCTGCATTGACCCGGAAGGGCCGGAGTGCTACTGCGCTTCTTTTTATTGAAGAGTTTCTGCAGTCGGAATTTTAATTTTTAATTATAGAATTTCAGGGATAGAAAATCCGGGAACGGAAAGTTTTACATTGCTTTCCATTCCCGGATTTTTTCTGCTTTTTATCAGTGTTCGTTTTTAGATAAACATCGCATAAATCGACGCTCCGACCACAGTCAGAATACCTGCAACTGCAATCGAAAGGCTGCTCATCGCGCCCTCGACATCGCCCATCTCCATGGCCTTCGCCGTACCGATCGCATGGGAGGCCGATCCGATACTGATGCCCTTTGCAATCGGCTCCTCAATGTGAAACAGCTTGCAGAGCGTCTCCGCCAGCATATTTCCCAGCACACCCGTGATGATGATAACGGCAACCGTGATCGTCACCGCACCGCCGAGCTCTTCCGAAACACCCATGCCGATGGCCGTTGTGATGGATTTCGGCAGCAGTGTTACATACATTTTATGATTCAGATTGAAGATCAGCGCCAGCGCGAGAACCACGGTAAGGCTCGTCAGCACGCCGGAGAGAATACCGGCGAGGATGGCTTTGATATTCTTTTTCAATGCCTCCATCTGCTCATACAGCGGAATCGCAAGGCAGACCGTTGCAGGAGTCAGCAGATAGCTCAAGTATTTTGCACCGTCATTATAATTCTGATAATCGATATCGAAAACAGCAAGGAATACAATGACGACTGCAATGGAAATCAGCAGCGGATTGAAAATCGGAAGCCCAAATTTTTTCTTTAACAGCATGCCGAGCTCATACGCCAGAAGGCTGATGACAACGCCGAAAAATGCAGATTCACAGAGCATATTTGTCATTTTGCGTCCCCTCCTTTGTGTTTCTTTTCCAGCCGGATGACCGCCTGTGTCACGCGTCCGGACACAATCATAACGACGATGGTGCTGACGAGCGTAATCACGAGAACCGGAACGAGAACGGCTTTTAATTCACCCCAGGATTCCATCAGGCCGACGCCCGCCGGAATGAACATGACCGGCATGATCTCAATCATAAACTTGCCTGCGTCCTCGACGGTATCAAGTTTTAATGCCCCCGTCATCAGAAGCGCCAGCATCAGCACAAGGCCGTAGATACTTGCCGGAATCGGAAGCGGCAGCACGGCGTGCAGGATTTCTCCGACGAACGAAACCGCCATAATTACAAGGAACTGTCTTAATAATTTCACTTTTTCTGTTGTCCTTTCTCCCCATAACCCACATAACATCACTCCTTCTCAATGTCACGACCCCGATTATACTACCCGCGTAAAAGAATTTCAACCGTAAATGTTACTGCAATTTTGGCTATTTTTGCCAAAAAAAGCAAAAAAATGCCCGCCAATCAAACGAAAAAGTGAAATCGGTGGGCATTTTAACATAATTTTTTGAGTTGATCCGATACGGAACTTTTTAAGCATTGCTTTCGGCATTTTTCCGATCCGGCAGAACGAAGATAAAGATCAGCGAACTGACAAGCAGCATGCCCGGATAGAAGAGGTTTGCCATGATTTCAAAGGCGGAGAGCTCATATCCCAGTTCATGCACCGCGGAAATCGCCACGAGCATCTGCGCGCCGTACGGCAGGATGCCCTGTGAGATGCAGGAGAAGGTATCGAGGAGCGATGCCGTTTTCCGTGGGGTGATGCCGTAGTCCTCGGACATCTGCTTTGCGATCGGGTTTGCCATGACGATCGCGACGGTGTTGTTTGCGGTCGCAATGTCGAGCAGCGCGACGAGAATGCCGACACCGAGCTGGCCGCCCTTTTTTCCGCGGAAGATTTTGTGAATGGCACGAAGCAGGACAGTAAAGCCGCCGTTTTCCCGGATCAGCGCGCACATCGCAGCGACGAGAATCGCAACCATACATGTCTCAAACATACCCGAAGTGCCGCTTCCCATGCTGGAGAGCATATCCAAGAGCGTCGTCTGTCCCGTACCGAGCATGATAACGGCACCGGAAGCAATACCGATAAGGAGTACGACAAACACCTGAATGCCCGCGATGCCGCCGATCAGCACGAGCAGGTACGGAACCATCTGCAGCAGATGGTATTCGTGGACGATCGGTGTGCCCGGCGCCTGTCGGAAGGAGATTACAAGGATCAGCGCCAGCGCGGCAAGAGCAGCCGGGAGAGCGATCCAGAAGTTTTCGCGGAACTTGTCTTTCATCTCGCAGCCCTGTCCGTTGCAGGCGGCGATTGTCGTGTCGGAGATGAAGGAGAGGTTGTCGCCGAACATGGATCCGCCCATGACGGAGGCGACGCAGAGCGCCAGCGAAAAGCCGGAGGTCTCGGCAACAGCAGCGGCGATCGGCACGAGAAGCGTGATCGTTCCGACGGAGGTTCCCATGGCCGTGGAGACGAAGCAGGCAACGACAAAGAGCACAGCGACGGCATACTTTGCCGGAATCCAGGAGAGCATGAAATAGGCAACGCTCTCTGCACTGCTCCTTCCGACAACGCCGACAAACGTGCCTGCGGCGAGGAAGATCAGCAGCATTGTGATGATGTTTTTGTCCCCGATGCCCTGTCCCATGAGGGCGAGCTTTTCTTCAAACGGGACACTGCGGTTCTGCAGACAGGCGACGAGGATCGCTGTCAGAAACGAGACGACGATGGGGATGTTGTAGAAGCCCATCGGAATTTTTAAAATATACTCGGAATAAATGCCGAACCCCAGATAAAACACCAGAAAAACGGCGATCGGGAGCAGGGCGGATGGCTTTCCTTTTTTCATAGAAATAAATACCAGACCTTTCGTGTGATTTTCCTTATTTTTTAATAGGGCGAATAGAATTATTCTATCATCTGGATCAGAAATCGTAAAGTAAAAAAGCAGGAAAAAACACGCCGGACATCTGGTAAATTCCAGAAATCCGGCGTGTTTTATAAGAGGTGCGTTTTGCTGTGCCTGTGCTTTATTATTTTGCGAGGAGCATCATAATCTGATTACTTCTGCTTACGAATTTTGTCATCTCGTCCGGAGAGAGCGGTTTGTGGCTGATCATTGCCAGATCATACAGCTGCTCGCAGAACAGGGATGTGTTGCCGTTCTCGCCATTCTTCAGAATGTACTGAACGAGCGGATGTTTTGCATTCAGGATCAGGGTTTCCTGTCCGCCGAACATGGACGGATCCATGCCGGTCATGCCGTACATCTTCATCATATCCTGCATCCGGCGGCTCTCCTCGGAAAGCGTTACCATGGAGGATACATTTTCGTCTTTCAGGTTCTCAACTTTGACGGTCAGATCTTTCTTGTCGAGGACTTTGCGGAAGAGATCGGTCAGAGTATTTGTAGCGTCGGTCAGATCCTCACCGGACTCGTCTTTCATATCGTTGGTCAGATCTGCATCGATGCGCTGGAAAGTTACATGCTCGTTGTAACGCTCTGCATGGGTGATGAAAGCGGAGTCGATGTTGTGTTTCAGGATGACAGCATCCATGCCCTGACTGCGGAACATGTTGATGTACTGGCTCTGCTGAACTTCGTCGGTGACGTAGTAAACAGTCGTTTTTTCCGGCTCTTTCTTCTCGTCAGCGTTTTCCGTATTTTCGGTATTCTCCGTAGTTTCAGCCTTCTCTTCGATGTTCTCTGCAGGAGCTTCTTCTTTCTTATTCTCGTTGATGCAGTCCTCAAGAGTCAGATATTTTCCGTCGATGTTCTTGAACAGAATATAGTCCATCATCTTCTTGGAGAATTTCTCGTCCTTGATGCATCCGTATTTGATGAATGGGTTGATATCATCCCAGTATTTCTCGTAATTCTCACGGTCGGTTTTGCACATGCCGGAGAGCTTGTCAGCGAATTTCTTGGAGATGTACTCGGAGATCTTCTTGACAAATCCGTCGTTCTGCAGTGCGCTTCGGGATACGTTCAGCGGCAGATCCGGGCAGTCGATGACGCCTTTTAAGAGCATCAGGTATTCCGGAATGACTTCTTTGATGTTGTCGGCAATAAATACCTGGTTGTTGTACAGCTTGATGGTTCCCTCGATGGAATCGTACTCGGTGTTGATACGCGGGAAGTAGAGGATACCTTTGAGGTTGAACGGATAGTCCATGTTCAGGTGGATCCAGAACAGCGGCTCGCGGTAGTCGTTGAAGACTTTGCGGTAGAATTCTTTATAATCCTCATCGCTGCACTCGTTTGGATGTTTGGTCCACAGCGGGTGGATATCACTGATGGAAACCGGGCGTTTGTTGATTTTTACTTTCTCTTTGGCCGGGGAAACTTCAACCTGCTCTTTCGTTCCGTCTTCTTTTTCTTTCTCTTCGTATTTTGCGTCCTCGTGGATGTGCTCTACGACAACGTCGTCATCTTTTAATTCGCTTTCATCGATGGTCTCGTATTCCTGCGGCGCATTTGCTTTGGACAGGAAAATTTCAACCGGCATGAAGGAGCAGTATTTTTCCAGAACTTCGCGGACACGGTATTCGTTTGCGAATTCCAGGCAGTCCTCGTTCAGGAACAGAGTGATTTCGGTACCAACAGTTGTCTTGCTGCCCTCGGACATATCGTACTCGGTGCTTCCGTCACAGGTCCAGTGTACCGGGGTGGATCCTTCTTTATAGGAAAGAGAATCGATGTGAACTTCATCTGCTACCATGAAAGCAGAGTAGAAACCAAGACCGAAGTGGCCGATCATCTGATCTGAATTCGTTTTGTCTTTGTATTTCTCCAGAAATTCGGTAGCGCCGGAGAAGGCGATCTGGGTAATATATTCTTCGACTTCGTCTGCGGTCATACCGATACCGTTATCGATGAATTTTAAGGTTTTCTCATCCGGGTTTACAATCACCTGAATGGCTGCTTTGTAGTCATCCGGCAGAGTATATTCGCCCATGCCGTCGAGTTTTTTCAGTTTGGTGATGGCATCGCAGCCGTTGGAAACGAGCTCGCGGACGAAGATATCGTGGTCGGAATACATCCATTTTTTGATAATCGGGAAAATATTGTCGCTGTTGATTGAAAGATTTCCATGTTTCGCACTCATGAGAAACACACTCCTTTTCTTATAAAAATATTTTGATCCAGCAAAGCGGGAATATCATGCTTTTTTAGATGTCTGCAGCTTTTTTACTGCTCTGATAGTTATAGTAATACTGGCACAGGGAAAAGTCAAGGGGAAATTAGCACTCGAGAAAAAAGAGTGCTAACAGAACGACGGAAAGTATTGAATTTACTGGTATTACGGTACTTTCTAAACTTTTTGTAAAGTCTGATCAAAAGGGCTGCGCAGTTGTTTCTGGAGAATGGATATGCTACAATGAAAAAGCATAGAAGCGTTTCGAACAGAAAGATTCCGAGGGTACATAAAAGAAAAATGGAGGAAATACATGACAAATGCGACAAAGGCGGCGCTGGAAGCGTCATTAAAAAAGCTGCTTTTGAAAAAGCCGCTGGACAAAATTACGATCAACGATCTGACGACAGACTGCGGCATCAGCCGGATGGCGTTTTATTATCATTTTAAGGATATCTACGATCTTGTCGAATGGTCGTGCCTGGAGGATGCGACGCAGGCGCTGCAGGGGAAGAAAACGTATGAGACATGGCAGGAAGGCCTGCAGCAGATTTTTGAGGCAGTGCTCGAGAATAAACCATTTATTATGAATGTCTATCACTCTGTAAGCCGGGAGCAGATCGAAACATATCTCTTTCATCTGACGCACGATCTGCTGTACGGTGTCGTGCAGGAAAAAGCAAAGGGAACCGGCATCTCCGAGGCGGATCAGAGTTTTATCGCAGATTTCTATAAGTATAGCTTTACCGGTGTCATGCTCGACTGGATCAAAGACGGAATGAAAGTGGATTACCATATGATTGCGGAAAAAATGCACCGCACGATGGAAGGAAATGTCGTCAATTCCATCCGAAATTTTGAAAAAAGAAATAAAATATAGTTACACTTTACAAAACAGGGCGGATGATAAAAATTTAATCATCCGCCCTGTTTTGTAAATGGAAAAGCGGGGAAAAATGAAGTAAGATTCAAATTGTCAACAGACAATGGCAACACAAATAGAAACTTGTAAAACAAAGAAAGCAGCATAACCTATACGAACCGGAAATTCGAAAAAACATTCCGGCAGTCGTATTTAGAAAAGAAAGGATGAACGTCTATGTCAAAAAAAGGATTAAAATTCGGAATCGCATCAGCAGCAGTCATCGGAGCTGGAGCAGCAGTGCTGCGGGCAAAAAACAAGAGTGAAGCAAAAAAAGCAGCGGAGACAACCACTGTAACATCAGAACCAAAGAATGATTACCGCAACACCGAGCGCGGAAAAGATAAGAAAAACAGCAAAGGCATTTATTACACCAACGGAAACTACGAAGCCTTCGCAAGACCGGAAAAACCGGAAGGCGTCGATGAGAAGAGCGCATACCTCGTAGGAAGCGGCCTCGCGGCCCTCGCAGCAGCGTGCTTCCTTGTAAGAGACGGCCAGATGAAAGGCGATCACATCCACATTCTGGAAGCCATGGACATCGCCGGCGGTGCCTGCGACGGTATCTACGATCCGACCCGCGGCTACATCATGAGAGGCGGCCGTGAGATGGAAAACCACTTCGAGTGCCTGTGGGATCTGTTCCACAGCATCCCGTCAATTGAGACACCTGGTGTATCCGTTCTTGATGAGTATTACTGGCTGAACAAAAAAGACCCGAACTACTCCCTGTGCCGTGCAACGAAGAACCGCGGCGAGGATGCCCATACCGACGGAAAGTTCAACCTGAGCCAGAAAGGCTGCATGGAGATCATGAAACTCTTCATGACAAGAGACGAGGATCTGTACGACAAGACGATCGAGGATGTTTTCGATGATGAAGTCTTCAATTCCACCTTCTGGCTGTACTGGAGAACGATGTTCGCATTTGAAAACTGGCATAGTGCACTGGAGATGAAGCTGTACTTCCAGCGGTTCATTCACCACATCGGCGGACTGCCGGACTTCTCCGCACTGAAATTCACGAAGTACAACCAGTATGAATCCCTGATTCTTCCGATGAAGAAATACCTCGAGGATGCCGGCGTAGACTTCCAGTTCAATACCGAAGTAACCAACGTTATCTTTGAAATCAACGATGGAAAGAAAGTAGCAAAAGCCATTGAGTGCAAGGTAAACGGCGTCGAGAAAGGCATCGTTCTCACCGAGAATGACCTCGTCTTCGTTACCAACGGAAGCTGCACCGAAGGCACGATCTACGGCGATCAGAACCATGCACCGAACGGTGATGCAGAGGTCCGCACGAGCGGCTGCTGGAGCCTGTGGAAAAACATTGCAAAACAGGATCCGTCCTTTGGACATCCGGAGAAATTCTGCTCCGATATTGCAAAGACAAACTGGGAATCCGCAACAATTACCACTCTCGACAATAAGATCATTCCGTATATCACCAATATCTGCAAACGTGATCCGAGAACCGGAAAGGTTGTTACCGGCGGTATCGTAAGCTGCCAGGATTCCAAGTGGCTTTTAAGCTGGACCATCAACCGTCAGGGACAGTTCAAAGAGCAGGATAAAGATAAGGTATGCGTATGGGTTTACAGCCTGTTCACCGACGTACCTGGCGACTATGTGAAGAAACCGATGAAAGAGTGCACTGGTAAAGAGATCACCGAAGAGTGGCTGTACCACCTCGGCGTGCCGGTTGACCAGATTCCGGAGCTGGCAGAGAACAGCGCTGTCTGCGTACCGACCATGATGCCGTATATCACCGCATTCTTTATGCCACGAAGAAAGGGCGACCGCCCGGATGTCATCCCGGATGGCTGCGTCAACTTCGCATTCCTCGGACAGTTCGCTGAGACACCAAGAGATACCATCTTCACGACAGAGTATTCCGTTCGTACCGCAATGGAAGCTGTTTACGGACTCCTCGGCGTAGACCGCGGCGTGCCGGAAGTATGGGGCAGCGTTTACGATATCCGCGATCTGCTGGACAGCTCCGTGAAACTGATGGATGGAAAATCTCCGCTGGAAATCGAGCTTCCTGGACCGCTCAACCTGCTGAAAAAACCTCTGCTGAAACTGGTAGATGGAAATGTAGTTGGAGATCTCTTAAAAGAGCATGGAATTATCAAAGAGGATATGGTGAAATAAGAAATAGAAAATAAGTAAGAAATGCAATAAGACCTGCGCTTTCAAACGGCGCAGGTCTTATTGCGTTGCTATGTATGCTCTCAAACAATTAAGCAGATTTCTTCGTGAAAAACAGCGCGGCACAGACGGCGGCGATGCCTCCAGCGAGCTTTGCAACGAGAAGCGGCACGACAAAATCAGGATCGGTGCCGAACGTAAATCCCATATGTGCGGCGATGGTCGATGCGGCGGAGACGAGGAAAGCTGCGTTTACAATCTTTCCGCGCTCGTCCATTTTTTCCATCATTGTGATCGCCGGAACAGGGCTGACAATGCCCATCAGAAGGCCGGCGGCACTGCTGTCGTTCATGCCGGTTTTTCTTCCAATAAAAGAGAGCGGCTTTTTGAGCACCCGCTGTAAAAGCTCCGCCGTCGGAAGGCTGCCGAGCAGTACAATGCCGATGGACGAGACGACCGCCATCGCGTCCTCCAGCGGCGCAAGGTCCGGGAGCAGCGAAAAGCCGGTCATATAGCAGAACGCGCCCGCGATGAGGCCGATCGTCGTCAGAAGCCGGATCACATCTGCAAATACCGTGAACGCGCGCACGGTCTGCTCCGGAAAACGCCAGATGCCGAACATCAGCAGAAAGCAGAAGAGGAGCACCGGGAGCGACTGAAGTACGATCTGCAGAAAAGAGAGTTCTGAGAGCAGTCCGCCGACGATCATCGTGACGGGAAGCGTGCCCGTGCCGATCAGCATGCCGCGGGAGAAAAAGAGGCGGTCGCCGCTTTTCAGCATTCCCATGCCGACCGGAATCGTAAAGGTGATGGTACAGCCAAGCGTCGCCGCAATCACAAGTCCTGCGTAGCGCACCATCTCCTGCGATGCCGAAAGCTCTCCGGCGAGCTGGTAGCCGCCCATGTCAATGGCGAGAATGCCGGCGAGAAGTCCCGCATCCAGCCCCAAAAAGTTCCAGATGGGAACGAGGGCGAAACGGAGAAAGCGGGAGAGCAGCGGGGTGAGGCAGATGATGCCCGACATGGAAAGTGCCGTCGGTCCAAGCAGCGTAAAGCCCTCCTCAAACCGTTTTCCAAGTCCGAAGCGATTGCCAGCGATCCGGTCGACACCGCCGAGTACCGCGCCGACTGCCATGATCCACATAATAATCTGATTCATAAAAAGAGAACCTTTCTAAATAAGTATTTTGTCTTTATATCTGTTCTTCAAATGCAATTTCATTTTTCAGCAGAAACTGGCGGACTTCCTCATCGAAGACGCGGTCGAGCGACTTGTCCATCGTAAAGATTTTGAGGGAAGTTCCGGTGGTAAGTAAGAGTTTTCCGTCCTTATACTGAAAATTCAGAAAGCATCCAAACACGTTCTCTATTTCCAGCGGCAGCGCATGGTCCGCGATCATTTTTTCGCACGCCGCCTGCGGAAGCTGAAACACAAATTTGAACTGCAGGGGTGTCCGTTTTCCTTTGATGACGGAATAGCAGAACGATTTCACATCTTTCCAGAGAAGCCGCGTCCGCCCTTTTTCTTTTAAGAGCTGCGCGTCATCGGGATCGAAAAAGTCCGTGTGAAGACTGCCGTCGATGGAGAACGTCGTAAACGTTGTGATCGACGCCTCGGAGACGGGAAAGCGGTCAAATGTCTCGAGACGGAGCAGAGTGTTCATAAAATTCTTTAACTGTGTAATCTGCAGGATAATCATCCGTAGTTAAAACCAGCCTTTCTTTTTAAAATACCAAATTTCAACAGCAACAATGAGAATACAGACGCCGATCAGGATGAAGTACGCATACGGGGCAGAAAGCTCAGGCATATGCGTAAAATTCATGCCGTACCAGCCGGCGATCAGGGAAAGCGGGAAAAAGATCGTCGAGACGACCGTCAGAATCCGCATCGTATCGTTCTGACGCAGGTCGATCTGCGCCTGCTGCATCTCGCGGATCTGCAGGGCGTACTCCCGCAGCATCTGGGTGTGGTCGTACAAACGGTCCACGCGGTTTCCAAGGCGCGAAAACTGACGGGCGCATTCCGGGGGAAGAAAGTGATTTTCGTCCTCGGAGAGTATTTCGCACATGTCGAGAAGCTGCTGGTAATAGGCATGGAACACGAGCAGCTCCCGACGAATCGTGATCAGGGTCCGCTGCAGCTCTTTTGGCAGAGTGTCGAGAAGAGACTCCTCGATTGTCGCGAGGCGCTTCTCAAAATTCTGCAGATAGAGCATATCCTCCTGGATCAGCGATTCCAGAAACGAGAAAAACAGGTGGAAGACATCGGAAGTATCGAGCGGTTCTTCCGGGAAGAGGAGGCTCTGCAAAGCCGGAAGTGTCTGTTCGTCGGCTGCCAGAATAAGCTGCCCCCGGTCGAGATAAAACGCAAGCGAGAATGCAAGGTGAAGCGGATGCGTCTTGTCCGGGACGGCAAGCGATCCGACCAGGCAGTCAGGCAGCAGCTCTGCGCGGCAGTATTCGATGCGCTCCGGCTGCAGACTGCGCCGGAAAAGAGAAAATCCGGGCAGCGCCGCGCAGGCTTTGGAAGCTTCCGAAAACGAAAGCAGGGAAAGCCGGACCGAATCCGAAAAAGTCCATTCCATACGTACCACCTCCTGAAAATAAGCAATGGAAAAATATCCATAAACAAAAAAGCCGTATGACCGTAGTATACCGCAAAAAGGGGAGTGCGACAAGAAAAGGAAAAAACTTTTAACGGAAAAACTTTTATTGGGAAAAAACTTTTTGCAATGGAGCACTAAGTGTGTTATGATAAAATGTAGTTATCAAAACTACATGACAAAATATCAAAAAATTCACTGTGTCGAATTCGTCCCTAGTTCAGGAAGGTTTGAAAAAGAGCGGTGATTGGAAATACGAAACATCCGCAGTGAGAAAAAGCGGAATCAAGTTTGGAGGGACAAAATATATGAGTTTTCACATTGTTGCAGACAGCTGCTGTGAACTGACAGCAGATATGAAAAAAAGAGGAAATATTGAAATTGCACCGCTGACCCTGGAAGTCGGCGGAGAATCCATTCTGGATGACGAGACATTCGACCAGAAATATTTTTTAAAGAGAGTAGCGGAATGTCCGGAGTGCCCGAAATCCGCCTGCCCGTCGCCGGATTATTTCCGGAAATCTTTTCTGAACGGAGCAGAACGGTGCTACGCGGTCACACTTTCCGCACAGCTCAGCGGTTCCTATAACAGCGCAGTGCTCGGTGCAAACCTGGCGCAGGAGGAGAACGAGGATCTGAAGATTCACGTATTCAATTCCAGAAGCGCATCGATAGGAGAGACCCTGATCGTGAAAAAAATCGTGGAGTGCGAGGAAGCCGGCATGAGCTTTGAGCGCGTCGTAGAGACAGTAGAACTCTATATCAGCACACAGAACACCTATTTCGTGCTGGAAAATCTCGAAACTCTGCGGAAAAACGGCCGTCTTTCCAAGGCGAAAGCACTCGTTGCATCCGCCCTTAAAATCAAACCGGTCATGGGCGCCACACCGGAGGGCGATATCGTTCAGCTCGATCAGGCGCGCGGCATCAACAAAGCACTGATGAAAATGGTCGATGCCATTGTAAATGACGCACAGCATGTAGAAAACAAAACGCTTGCCATCTCTCATTGCAACTGCCCGGAGCGCGCCGAGATGGTAAAAGAAGCCCTTCTGGAGCGCCTTGCGGTACAGGATGTCTTCGTACTCGATACCCAGGGCGTCAGCAGTATGTATGCAAATGACGGCGGAATTATCATTGCATTATAACTTTTCTCTTCCCTTTTTGTTGAAAATGTAGTATAATTTTCAACATGTTTGAAAGTGCCGCCGAGCACTTTTTAGAAATCAAAGGAGAAGTAGAACCATGAGTCAGGAAAAAGTTGACCGCTATAAAAAGGAAAAAGCGAACCGTGAGAAAATCATGAGACGTGAAAGATGGATCACGAGACTGGAAGTTACCGCTTTCGTCGTTGTGCTGGCTACCCTGATCGGCTGGTTCTCCGTTGCTGTTTACCAGAACTCGGTAGCAGAGAAAAAGGCGAACCGCACGACAGAAACCACAACGATGAACGTGACGGATATTCAGAATTATCTGAGCGAGACCAACACATCCAGCGACAGCAGTGCAGATGACACCAGCGACAGCTCTGATGCTTCCGATACATCTTCGGACAGCACAGCAGATACGGCAAGTGACAGCACAGCAGATTCCATCAGCGAAAGTACAGCGGAATAAGCAGAATTGTTAAAGAAAGTAAAAGCGCTTACCACAGACGGGAAAATCCCGGAGTGATAAGCGCTTTTGTTATAGAGATTTATAGCAATCCCCGAAAATAATGCAAAAAATTCAGCACCGCAGAGCGTGAATTACTGCGTCACAGATTTTCGTCGTACCCCAGTACGCCTTCAAATCTGTTCCTTGCAATTCGCGCTCTGCAGCACTGCCTTTTTTGCATTATTTTCGGGTCTTGCTATAGAAAAAACTATGAGAAACACGCTCCGCGAGTTTCTCAAGTTATCGCGGCAGTCGCCAAGGTCTCGTGCAGGCATGGACTTTGGCTCGTTGCCCGCGTAAATTAAAAAACCGGAGGACATACATCCCCCGGCCTTTCGCTTATGGTTAATTAGCATTTAACAACGTTGGAAGCCTGCATTCCGCGAGCACCCTCGGTAAGATCGTAAGTAACCGCCTGACCTTCGTCAAGAGTTTTGAATCCTTCACCCTGGATAGCGGAGAAATGTACGAATACATCGTTTCCGTCTTCGCCTGTGATGAAGCCATAGCCCTTCTCTGCGTTAAACCATTTCACTGTTCCCTTGTTCATTGTGAGTTACCTCCATAAAATTAAAAAATAAGCATGATGTGGGAATGCATATGTTCCCCCATAAGCGAGTGAACTTTTGATAAAAAAATTCACTAGCTATTACAGATTATATTGAAGGTGAATGCTAATATAATCTCTAATAGCTAGTGACCACGTATTACATCTCAACATCTTCTCGATTGAGACCATTATAATCTTGCAAATCAAAAAAGTCAAGAAAAAACTCTTTATTTCAGGAAAGATTTCGTGTATTATAAAAAGGAATAAATGGTCGGACGACGGCCAGAAGAAAAGAAAGGATCAGAGAACGTAAGATGAGTATCTTAATCAAAAATGGACAGGTCATCGACCCGGCCACCCAAAAAGACGAAATCAGTGATGTTCTGATCGAAAACGGCGTTATTACACGGGTTGAAAAAGGAATCCGCGTAAAAGATGCGCAGGTAATAGATGCAAAAGGCTGCTATGTAATGCCTGGCATCATCGATATGCATGTACATCTCCGCGACCCGGGGCAGACATATAAAGAAGATATTGAAAGCGGTTCGAAAGCAGCAGCAAAAGGAGGCGTGACAACGCTGGTAGCGATGCCGAATACAAAACCGGTCATCGACAGCCCGGACCGCGTCAACTATGTAACGATCAAAGCAGACCGTTTTTCTCCGATTAATGTACTGCAGGCAGGCGCCATCACAGTAGGACAGAAGGGTGAAGAGCTCGCCGATATCGAGGGCATGGTAAAAGCCGGCATCCCGGCGATCAGCGAGGACGGAAAATCCGTTATGAACGCGCTGCTCTACAAAGAGGCAATGGAGATTGCCGCAGAGAAAAACATTCCGGTGCTGGCTCACTGCGAGGACAAGAACCTCGTAAACGGCGGCTGCATGAATGAGGATGCAAACTCGAGAGAGTGGCATCTGCCGGGCATCACAAACTCCGTAGAGAACACGATTGTTGCAAGAGATATCGTACTTGCCGCAGAGACAGGTGCACACCTGCATCTGTGTCACTGCTCGACCAAAGAGAGCGTGGATATGGTGCGTGAGGCGAGAAAGGCCGGCGTTTCGATTTCCGCCGAGGTCTGCCCGCATCACTTTACCCTCTGCAGCGACGACATCGTAAAGGGCGACACCAACTACAAGATGAATCCGCCGCTCCGTACGAAAGAGGATCTCGAGGCACTGCGCCAGGGTCTGAAAGACGATGTCTTCGATGTCATCAGCACCGATCATGCACCGCATGCGCTGACCGAGAAACAGGAGTCCTTCAAGAAAGCTCCGTTCGGCATCGTCGGACTGGAGACGAGCGTGGCTCTTACCATCACCGAACTTGTGGATACCGAGATCATCACCCCGATGCAGATGGCGGAGAAGATGAGCTACAATCCGGCAAAAATCCTGCACCTGGACAAGAAAGGTTCTCTTGCACCTGGCATGGACGCCGATGTGGTTGTCATCGATCCGGAAGCAGAGTATGTGATCGATCCGAAGGAGTTTGTTTCCAAGGGCAAAAACACTCCGTTCGGCGGTAAGAAAGTCAAAGGAAAAGTTATGGCTACCGTATGCGGCGGCAAGATTGTATACGAAGCTGAGTAATTTCTATAAGAAAAGACAGAAGAGGGAGAGTAAGCAGATGATTAACAAACTGATTGCAAACATTAAAAAAACAAATGCACCGATCGTCGTAGGTCTGGACCCGATGCTGAACTATGTGCCGGAGCACGTACAGAAAAAGGCATTTGCCGAGTACGGAGAGACACTCGAAGGAGCTGCAGAGGCCGTTTGGCAGTTCAATAAAGCGATTGTCGACGCAACATACGATTTGATTCCGGCTGTAAAACCGCAGGTTGCCATGTATGAGCAGTTCGGCGTTCCGGGAATGGCAGCGTATGAGAAGACCGTTTCCTACTGCCAGGAAAAGGGTCTCGTTGTCATCGGCGATATCAAACGAGGCGATATCGGTTCTACTTCTGAGGCGTATGCAGTCGGCCACCTCGGCCACGTGCAGGTGGGAAGCAAATCCTATGCCGGATTCCATGAGGATTTTGCAACTGTCAATCCGTATCTTGGATCTGACGGCGTAAAACCGTTCATCAAGGTCTGCAAAGAGGAGAAAAAAGGTATCTTTGTTCTGGTAAAAACCTCGAACCCGTCCAGCGGCGAGTTCCAGGACCGCATCATCGACGGACGTCCGCTGTATGAGTGGGTCGGCGAGCAGGTTGCCGCGTGGGGCGAGGAGCACATGGGCGATGATTACAGCTATGTGGGAGCTGTTGTCGGCGCTACGTACCCGGAGATGGGCAAGGTGCTGCGTAAGGTAATGCCGAAATCCTACATCCTGGTACCGGGCTACGGTGCACAGGGCGGAAAAGGAAAAGACCTCGTTCACTTCTTCAATGAGGACGGACTGGGTGCAATCGTAAACTCTTCGAGAGGTATTATCGCTGCTTACAAACAGGAAAAATATGCCGAGTTTGGCACTGAGAACTTTGCGGATGCTTCGAGAGCAGCTGTAAAGGATATGGTTGAGGATATCAGCGGGGCGCTTGCTGCTGCAAAATAAGAATACAGGGTGAAAAGCTCAGAAGGTCTGCCGGGTAGATGTTATGTCCGCCGGAGGATATTTTGGGCTTTTCGCCGATTCAAGAAAATAAAAGGAGTGTTCAGCTTATGAAAATCAAGGAATGCTGTACTGTGGAAAGTCAGGAGTGCATTGCAAAAGGAATTTACAGCATGTGGATTTCCACGAAAGTGATTGCGAAAGAGGCGAAGGCCGGCCAGTTTATTTCTCTGTTTTCGAAGGACGGCAGCCGTCTTCTGCCGCGTCCGATTTCTCTTTGTGAGATCGACCGAGAGGGAGGAAGACTTCGGATTGTCTACCGTGTGGCAGGTGCAGGAACGGAGGAGTTTTCGCATCTGAAAGCGGGGGATGAGGTTGATATTTTAGGGCCGCTTGGAAATGGATTCCCGATCGAGGAAGGTAAGGGAAAACGTGTGATGCTGATGGGCGGCGGTATCGGTGTTCCGCCGATGCTGCAGACGGCGAAGGATCTTGGAACGGACACGATCATCTGCTGTGGTTACCGCGATGAGTTGTTCTTAAATGAGGAGTTTGCTGCGGCAGGCGATCTTCATATTGCAACGGAGGACGGAAGTGCCGGTGTGAAGGGCAATGTGATGGATGCGGTGCGCGAGGATCATCTGGAAGCAGATGTAATTTTTGCCTGCGGTCCGGCTCCGATGCTGCGTGCGATTAAGGCGTACGGTCTGGAAAAGGGAATTCCATGCTGGATTTCGATGGAAGAGAAGATGGCGTGCGGCGTTGGCGCATGTCTTGCGTGTGTCTGCCAGTCGACTGAGGTGGATGGTCATTCACATGTGCACAACAAGCGGATCTGCAAGGACGGACCTGTCTTTTTAAGTACGGAAATTGAGCTGTAAGTGACGCGAGGAGGAGAAAAAGCGATGAAGACAAGTGTGAATCTGGCGGGTGTGGAACTGAAGAATCCGGTTATGACGGCATCTGGTACGTTTGGCTCCGGCGCGGAGTACAGTGAGTTTGTGGATTTGAAGGAGCTTGGCGCGGTTGTGACGAAGGGTGTTGCGAATGTGCCGTGGCCGGGGAATCCGACGCCGCGTATTGCGGAGGTTTACGGCGGAATGCTGAATGCGATCGGGCTGCAGAATCCTGGTGTTGATGTGTTCTGTGAGAGGGATATTCCGTTTTTGAAACAGTTTGACACGAAGATTGTGGTGAATGTGTGTGGACGGACGACGGAGGATTACTGTGAGGTTGTGGAGCGATTGACTTCGGAGCCGGTGGATCTGCTGGAGATTAATATTTCGTGCCCGAATGTGAAGGAGGGCGGTATTGCGTTTGGACAGGATCCGAAGGCGGTGGAGGCGATCACCAGAGAAGTTAAAAAATATGCGAAGCAGCCGATTATTATGAAATTGAGCCCGAATGTGACGGATATTACGGAGATGGCGCGGGCTGCGGAAGCCGGCGGGGCGGATGTGCTGTCGCTGATCAATACGCTTACTGGGATGAAGATTGATATTGAACGGCAGAAGTTTGCGATTGCGAATAAGACTGGCGGTATGTCGGGGCCGGCGGTGAAGCCGATTGCGGTGCGGATGGTGTATCAGGTGGCGCAGGCAGTGAAAGTGCCGATTATTGGTATGGGCGGTATTGCGTCGGCGGAGGATGCGCTGGAGTTTATTCTGGCGGGGGCTACGGCGGTTTCGATTGGGACGGCGAATTTCTTTAATCCGTA
Organism: Blautia sp. AM47-4; assembly: GCF_003479865.1. Taxonomy (NCBI): domain Bacteria; kingdom Bacillati; phylum Bacillota; class Clostridia; order Lachnospirales; family Lachnospiraceae; genus Blautia; species Blautia sp. AM47-4. The sequence goes on along the minus strand of NZ_QUHY01000002.1, from coordinate 201,290 downwards.
TGCGACTGTTGAAACGGTTCGCGGTATCGAAGAGTATATGAGAAGGCATAAGGTTGACGATATTAATTCGCTGATCGGGGCGGTGAGATAAGACGGACGGCCTCGAGCGGCTTCGCATCTGCGGTGCGGCGGGCGAGAAAAAGAGGGCGGAACTGTGGCTCAGAATGGGTACAGGGAAACGGGAACCATCCCATTTTCCTGCACCTGTTCCGGGCTCATAGTTTCTGCCCTCTTTTTCTATGCCCGCCACACGGCAGGCGCAAATTCCAGTGAGGTCTGGTTGTGTGGAGCTGAAACGAAGTAGGTCTGGATCCGCCGGGGGCGGATCGGCGTGAGAGTGTTGTGGTGGGTGCATAGTATATAGAAAATGGAAGGTGGTATGTGAGATGAAGTATGGGATCATTAAAGTGAAGCGGGCGTTTTTGTATGAGGAGAATGGGGTTGATGTGGTGGATGAGGTGTTTTTTTGGATGGAGCGTGATGTGGGAAGATGAGGGGGAGTGGATTGAGGTTTGGACGCATTATGGGTGGATTGAGGTTTGGACGCATTATGGGTATCGGGGGTGGATGGAGAGGAATTTGATTGAAGAGAAAAGCCGGGAGTGGATGGAGGGGAGGGAAAGGCAGGGAATACGTGATGTGGTGACACGCGGGTTTGCGGATGTGATGAGGGGAGCGCGGGTGCAGGCGCGGATGTTGGAGACGCTGGGACGGGGGTGTTTTGTGGAGAAAATGGAGGAGACGGAGAATGGGTATTGCAGGGTGAAACTGGCGAATGGGATCAGTGGGTTTGTGCCGGAGGTGGCATTAAGAAAAAGACTGGAGAATGGGATCAGTGGGTTTGTGCCGGAGGTGGCATTAAGAAAAAGACTGGATTCGGATCGGTTTTTGTGGGGAAAATCGGAAGAGAGGTTTTTTGTGGAGCAGGGGATTCCGGAGGGGTGGTCGGAAGAGAAGTTTCGGAGGAAGGTTGTGGAGTGTGCGAAGGGGTATCTTGGATGCCAGTACCGGTGGGGCGGGAAGGCGGCGGATGGGATTGACTGTTCGGGTGTGGTGTTTATGGTGTATTTGATGTTCGGGTGTGGTGTTTATGGTGTATTTGATGAATGGGGTTTGATTTGGCGGGATGCGGATATCAAGGAAGGGTATCCGATGAAGCGATCTGGAGAGAAGGGGAGGATGAAGCGATCTGGAGAGAAGGGGAGGAGATGGTGTCTGGATGGAGGGAGGGCGAAGGCCGGGGATCTGCTGTTCTGGAGGGGGCATGTGGGGATGTATCTGGGGGACGGCAGGTATCTGCACTGTACGGGGCATGAGAGGGTGTTTGGGTGCAGGGTGAATAGTCTGCGGAGAGGGGATGAGGATTTTCGGGAGGATCTGGCGGAGGCGTTGAAAGTGGTTGGGAGTGTTTTTCGTGAAATATCTGGAAGCGGAAAGCTGGAGGAAAAGAGCGATGTACCGTGAAAAACAGGCATCACGGGCGGCACGGGAGTAAATAAGACATATATAATTGACATCAGGAAATATCATTTTTGTATTGGAAATCCCTGAAAAAGTTTGTTATAATAATAACAAAGTCGAAAACAAAAGACAAAAGGCGGCTCAAACAGAGAGTAGGAAAAACAGAAATTCTGCTGATCTGATCTGCCGGAGCTGTCCATCAGAAGCAAAACAAGAAAGGGGTTCTGAACAATGGCAAGATTTACATTACCAAGGGATTTATACCACGGAAAGGGTGCTTTAGAGGCACTGAAAACATTCGAAGGAAAACGTGCAATCGTCTGTGTAGGCGGCGGCTCCATGAAACGTTTCGGTTTCCTGGATCGCGCAGTAGACTACCTGAAAGAAGCCGGCATGGAAGTACAGCTTTTTGATGGAATCGAGTCTGACCCGTCAGTCGAGACTGTTATGCGCGGAGCAAAAGCGATGGAAGAGTTCCAGCCGGACTGGATCGTAGCAATGGGCGGCGGATCTCCGATCGACGCAGCAAAAGCAATGTGGATCAAATACGAGTATCCAGACATCACCTTCGAAGAAATGTGCAAGGTATTCGGAATGCCGAAACTCCGCAGAAAAGCTCATTTCTGTGCAATTTCTTCTACATCCGGAACAGCAACCGAGGTAACCGCGTTCGCAGTTATCACAGACTATGAAAAAGGTATCAAATACCCGCTGGCAGACTTCGAAATCACGCCGGACGTTGCAATCGTAGATCCGGATCTGGCAGAGACGATGCCGCAAAAGTTAGTTGCTCACACCGGTATGGACGCTATGACCCATGCAATCGAGGCATACGTTTCCACCGCGAACTGTGACTTCACCGATCCGCTGGCACTGTATGCAATCAAGATGATTCAGGCAGACCTGGTAGATTCCTACAACGGAGATATGGCAAAACGTGACAGCATGCACAACGCACAGTGCCTCGCTGGTATGGCATTCTCCAATGCACTTCTTGGTATTGTTCACTCCATGGCACATAAAACAGGCGCAGCATTCGCTGATTACGGCGCTCACCTGATCCACGGCGCAGCAAACGCTATGTACCTGCCGAAGGTTATCGCGTTCAACGCAAAAGACGAGACTGCAGCAAAACGTTATGCAGTGATCGCTGACGAGATGAAACTTGGCGGCGAGACAACGGAAGAGAAAGTAAAACTCCTCATTGACTATCTGCGCGGCATGAACGACAAACTGAACATTCCGCACTGCATCAAGAACTACGGAAAAGACAGCTATCCGACCGAGCAGGGCTTCGTTCCGGAAGACGTATTCCTGGAGAGACTGCACGACATCGCTGTAAATGCCATCGCCGATGCCTGCACCGGATCCAACCCGAGACAGCCATCTGTTGAAGAGATGGAAAAACTGCTGAAATGCTGCTACTATGATACAGAAGTAGATTTCTAAAAAGAAAACATATCGAAATCCCTCCGTTCTCTGGGCGGAGGGATTTTTTGCGTCAGAGAATGAAATTTATTTGTGTGGATTTTATGTTTTTTATGCGAAATCCTGTGTCTGGACTGGAAAAACAGAGGCGTTTATGGTAGTATAGAAAAGAATAGAAGTAAAAACGGGCGGCATTGCGAAAAAAGATGCCTTCCCCTGAAAATATGGAGGAAAAAAGATGGAACAGTACAAGCAGGAGTTTATCGAGTTCATGGTCGAGAGCCAGGTATTAAAATTTGGAGAGTTTACTCTGAAAAGCGGAAGAAAATCCCCGTTCTTCATGAATGCGGGCGCTTACGTAACCGGAAGCCAGTTAAAACGTCTCGGCGAGTATTATGCAAAAGCAATCCATGACAATTATGGACTGGATTTCGACGTTCTGTTTGGACCGGCCTACAAAGGAATCCCGCTCAGCGTTGTAACCGCCATTGCGATTCATGATCTCTACGGTGTGGAAGTACGTTACTGCTCCAACCGGAAAGAAGCAAAAGACCACGGCGGAGATGCAGGACTGCTGCTTGGAAGCAAAATTAAAGACGGCGACCGCGTTGTCATCATCGAGGATGTTACCACCTCCGGAAAATCCATCGAGGAGACGTTCCCGATCATCCAGGCACAGGGCAATGTGGAGATCAAAGGTCTGATGGTATCCTTAAACCGTATGGAGCGCGGAAAAGGCGACAAGAGCGCACTTGAGGAAATCCAGGAAACCTATGGCTTCCCGGCAAATGCCATTGTAACCATGGAGGATGTCATCACCTATCTGTACAACCGTCCATGCCAGGGCAAAATCCAGATCGATGACAAGATGAAGGCTGCCATTGATGCTTATTATGAGGAGTACGGTGTCAAATAAGACGTGGTACACTTGAAAAAAGGAGTTTTGCACGATGAATGAAAAAATCTATAAAACCATGGGACGTGTCGGCGGCGGAAATATCGCCATGGGCGCAGTACTGGTTGTGGTAGGGGTAGCAACCGGTGTCCTGATGATCGTAAGCGGAGCAGGCCTGCTGAAACGACGCGGGGAAATTATGTTTTAAGAAAAATGCCGGAATATTTTGGAAGCGCATGCGCCGAAGAGGTATTCCGGCGTTTCTGATACCACGCAGAAAGGGGAAACGAAGATGAAGCAGGAGACGAAAGCCAGAATCCGCGTTGTGGGACGGATTTTATTTCTGGTGTATCTTCTTGCGCTCGTTTATTTTCTGTTTTTTGCAGAAGAATACGGGAGAAGAAACTTTTTTGAACTGGATTACCGTTACAATCTGGTGCCGTTTCAGGAAATCAGACGGTTCTGGATTTACCGCGAAAAGGTGGGATTCCTTGCCGCATTTTTAAATCTGGCGGGCAATGTGATCGGTTTTCTGCCGTTCGGCTTTATCGTTCCGGTGATGCACAAAAAAATGGAGAGTTTCTGGAAAGTATCGCTTCTTGGTTTTATGTTCAGCCTCTGCGTGGAGACGATTCAGCTCATCACGAAGGTGGGCTGCTTTGATGTAGATGATCTGATGCTGAATACGCTTGGAGCCATGATCGGCTGCGGCGCATTCCTGATCTGCAATAAATTCAGGAGATGGAAATATGGCGAGGAAGAAGTATAATTACAATTTTGTCCGGAAGCCGTCGGAAGGCGGAAAGGAAGCTCTCTATATGGCAGGTGCTTCGGTCTTTCTGTTTCTGCTGGCTTCGGTCGTATCGTTTGCATTCCGCGGAAACGGAGGCATTTTTCTCGGAGCAGCGGGACTGTTCTCATTCCTTCTGTCGGGATACGGCTTCTATGTGGGAATGAAGAGCTTTAAAGAAGAACAGGTCAGCCACAGAATGTCGGTTCTCGGCTCGATTACGAGCGGCGGCATGCTGGTCGCATGGCTGGCACTGTTTCTGATCGGTGTGAGATAAATGTACTCTCGTAAAATCAAGCACAGAAAGACTCCGGGAGTACATATAAAGAAAAGGGGAAAAAGATGGATCGCGAACGTTTTGAAAAACAGCTGAATTTTATTCTGGAGATTGATAAAGAAAAACAGATCCTGCGCCAGACGCACATCCGCGGCTATTCGCGCCAGGAGGACGACGCGGAGCACGCATGGCACATGGCGGTGATGGCATTTCTGCTGCAGGAATATTCGAATGAGAAAATCGACATCGGCAGAACGATGCTCATGCTGCTGATCCACGACCTCGTGGAGATTGATGCAGGCGACACGTATGCGTACGACGCGGAGGCAAACAAAACAAAAGACGAGAGAGAACACAAAGCGGCCGAGCGCATCTACGGCCTGCTGCCGGAGGATCAGGGAAAAATGCTGATGGATCTCTGGCTCGAGTTCGAAGCGTATGAGACACCGGAAGCGCGCTTTGCTCATATGATGGACAATTTCCAGCCGCTGCTTTTAAATCATGAGAACGATGGAAAAGACTGGACCAGCCACAATGTGCGGATTTCCCAGCCGTTAAAACGAAACGAGAAGACGGCGACCGGCTCCGAGGAGATCTGGAGTTATATGGAAGAGATTCTCGAACAGAGTATCCGGGATGGAAAAATTATTGACGACCGGGAAGAAAAACAGGAATAAGTTAAGAAGAATGAGGGGCAGATCTGCCCCTCGTAACAGTTAAAGAGAAACAGAAAGGGATTTTTTATGACGGATGAATTATTAAACGAGCGGTATGCGCTTGCAATTGAGCGGATCCGCCAGATTCCGGCGGAAAAAAGCGTTCCGCAGCCGTACCGTGATTTTTTTGCACAGATGGCACAGTACCTCTGCAAAATGGACCAGATCCGGAGCAGAATCGCAGAAGGATATCTAAAAACAGCATCCGAGGAAGAGCTGGCTGTTTTTAACCGCGAGCCGTATGAAGATGTGATCGGGGAGCGGTATGAGACCTCCTACGGAAACCCGGCGTTTGCCGTGCGGGCACTTGGTGAAACGCATGGAAGGAGCCTCTGCTGCCTGTACCGGGAGCTGGGAAATGCTGTTGTCTGGGTCTATGAGGACCGCCTGCTGGAGCTGACTGCGGCGATGGAGCTGTATCTCGAGTTGTATGCGATGTTCGAGGAGGAGACGCTGCCGTCCGCGCAGTATGTAAAAGAGAGCATTTATTGGTATGTGAGCGATTACGCCGAGGAGCGCCAGGAATACCAGGTGCGCGAAATCGTCGACCCGTCGCTGCACTTTGTGAAGGATATTGTGATGGAATCTGATCTGACGGATCTGCGGTATCTGTACCAGTACGGCGAATATATCACCGAAAATGAGAAGGGTACAGCCCGCTTTTTAAATACGTTCAGCCAGGAAGAAATCGACGCGATGGCACGCACCTACACAGAAGGCTTCCGCAAGTGCTTTCTCGTGGCGCGAAAAGATCTGTCGAAAAAGAAGACAGTCAGCATCCGCTTCCACATCGGTTTTGAGCGCATGATCCGTGCGGCAATATTACAGTTCCGCGAGATGGGACTCGAGCCGGTGATTTCCCGCGGCGCGCGGAGAACGTGGGTTGCCGGTGCGTCTGCGAATAAGCAGTATGACTACGATCACCGGAACGATGAGGCGCTGTATCTCAACGAGGATCTCGTGAAGAGACGGCTCCGCGCGATGCAGGTGAAATACGACGAGTACAAAGAACTGGCGGACGGCTATGCCGGCCCTGCCGTGGTGGAAACCTTCGGCGAAGTTCCGTTTGAGCCAGTAAATAAAAAACAGGCACTGCACTTAAACGAGCGCCAGCAAAAGCTCCGTGTCGGTTTCCAGAACGAGGCGGGCCAGATTGTAAACCGCTATATCAAGGATGACGAGTACGGCTACACGATCATCGCCTACCCGATGCCGGAGATCGATCCGCGCTACGAAAAAATTTTCCGTGAGATCGTAAAGATCAACACGCTCGATTACGAAAAATACCAGCGCATCCAGCAGTACCTGATCGATGCGCTCGACGAGGGTGTTTCCGTGCATGTGCTTGGAAAAGGAGAGAACAGAACGGATCTGCGCGTGATGCTGCATCATCTGAACGATCCTGCGAAAGAGACGAATTTTGAGAACTGTGTTGCCGACTGCAATATTCCGGTCGGAGAGGTCTTTACTTCCCCGAGTCTTACCGGCACGACAGGCGTGCTCCATGTGACGGGGGTCTACCTGAACGAGCTGTATTACCGCGATCTCTGCCTGACGCTGACCGACGGCATGATCACCGCGTATGACTGCGCAAACTTCGAAAAAGAAGAGGACAATCGTACTTATATAGAAGAAAACCTGCTGTATCACCACAGGACGCTGCCGATCGGTGAGTTTGCCATCGGAACGAACACGATGGCGTACGTGATGGCAGAGCAGTACGGCATCGCCGGAAAACTGCCGATCCTGATCGCAGAGAAGATGGGCCCGCATTTTGCGATGGGCGACACCTGCTACGCCTGGGCGGAGGACAGCCCGATGTACAACCCGGACGGAAAAGAAGTAATCGCGCGCGAGAACGAGGTTTCGGCAAAACGGAAAGAAGATCCGTCGAAAGCATACTTCGGATGCCACACGGACATCACGATTCCGTACCGCGAACTGCAGTCGGTTGCGGTCGAAAAAGCAGACGAAACGACGATCCCTCTCATTGAGGACGGACGCTTCGTCCTGCCGGGAACGGAAGAATTAAATGAACCTTTTGGCTGATTATGGGTTGACATTTCTGCGCCTGCTTAGTATATTATAAGCAGAACTGAATGATTAAAACATAAATATAAGCATAACTAATGAATAACGCTTAGAACAGTTAATCAGAAAAGGAGAACAACATGGCTAAAGTAGGAATTGTGATGGGCAGCGACTCTGATATGCCGGTAATGAGCAAAGCAGCCGACATGCTGGAAAAATTTGGAATTGAGTACGAGATGAAAATCATCTCCGCACACCGCGAGCCGGATGTATTTTTCGAATATGCAAAAACCGCAGAGGAGAAAGGCTTCAAGGTTATCATTGCAGGCGCAGGTATGGCAGCTCATCTGCCGGGTATGTGCGCAGCTATTTTCCCAATGCCGGTCATCGGAATTCCGATGCATACCACATCGCTTGGAGGTCGTGATTCCCTGTACTCCATCGTACAGATGCCGAGCGGCATTCCGGTAGCAACCGTTGCCATCAATGGCGGTGCCAATGCCGGAATCCTGGCAGCAAAGATTCTTGCAACTTCCGATCCGGAACTGCTTGCAAAACTGAAAGCATATACACAGGAAATGAAAGAGCAGGTTGAGGCAAAAGACGCAAAACTGCAGGAAACAGGATACCGTAACTACAGTAAATAAAAACAAAGGACAAGGGAGGTTCACCATGGATTACAAGAACGCAGGAGTAGATATTGAAGCTGGATACAAATCAGTAGAATTAATGAAAGAGCACGTAAAGAAAACCATGCGCCCGGAGGTGCTGGGCGGCCTTGGCGGTTTTTCCGGCGCTTTTTCCCTGGCAAAAATCAAAGAAATGGAAGAGCCGGTGCTGCTTTCCGGTACAGACGGATGCGGAACCAAGGTGAAGCTCGCCATGATTCTTGATAAACACGACACCATCGGCATTGATGCCGTTGCCATGTGTGTGAACGATATTGCATGTGCCGGCGGAGAACCGCTGTTCTTCCTCGACTACATCGCATGCGGAAAGAACTATCCGGAGAAGATCGCTTCGATCGTAAAAGGCGTTGCAGAAGGCTGTCTGCAGTCCGATGCGGCACTGATCGGCGGTGAGACCGCAGAGCATCCGGGCCTGATGCCGGAGGATGAGTACGATCTGGCAGGTTTTGCTGTCGGCGTATGTGACAAGAAAGACATGATTACCGGTGAAAATCTGGCAGCCGGAGACGTACTGATCGGCATGGCTTCCACCGGCGTTCACAGCAACGGATTTTCTCTTGTCCGCAAAGTTTTCGATATGACAAAAGATTCTTTAAATACATACTATGATGAGCTCGGCGCAACCCTCGGCGAGACCCTGCTTGCACCGACCCGTATCTACGTAAAAGCACTCCGCGCCATCAAAGATGCCGGTGTAACCGTAAAAGCATGCAGCCACATCACCGGAGGCGGCTTCTACGAGAATATTCCGCGTATGCTCAAAGACAACACCGTAGCCGTTGTACAGAAAGACAGCTACACCGTACCGCCGATCTTTGATCTGATGGCAAAGAAAGGCAATATCGACGAGCAGATGATGTACAACACCTTCAACATGGGTATCGGTATGGTACTGGCTGTTGATCCGGAAGATGTAGACGCAGCGATGAAAGCCATCCGTTCCACAGGAGATACGCCATATGTGATCGGCCACATTGAAAACGGAGAAAAAGGAGTACAGTTATGCTAAGATTAGCAGTTCTCGTCTCCGGCGGCGGCACGAACCTGCAGGCGATTCTGGATGCGATTGACGAGGGAACCATCACAAACGCGGAGGTTTCCGTTGTCATCAGCAACAATGCAGGAGCGTATGCGCTGGAGCGTGCGAAAAAGAAGGAGATTGATGCGGTATGCCTTTCCCCGAAGACCTTTGCATCGAGAGAAGCATTCAACGAGGCACTGCTGGCGAAACTGCAGTCGTACAACGTCGATCTCGTTGTGCTCGCAGGATGCCTGGTTGTGATCCCGCAGAGCATTGTGGATGCTTATCCGAATAAGATCATCAACATTCATCCGTCCCTCATTCCGTCGTTCTGCGGAACGGGCTATTACGGACTGAAAGTGCACGAGGGCGTATTATCCCGCGGCGTCAAAGTGACGGGAGCGACGGTTCATTTTGTGGACGGCGGAACAGACACCGGCCCGATTATTCTGCAGAAGGCAGTCGAAGTGCACGAGGGCGATACACCGAAGGCACTGCAGCAGCGCGTCATGGAAGAGGCCGAGTGGGTCATCATGCCGCGTGCGATTGATCTGATTGCAAATGGAAAGGTAACGGTAGAAGACGGACACGTAAAGATAAAGGAGTAAGAGCGATGAAAGTACTGATTGTAGGAAGCGGCGGAAGAGAGCATGCGATTGCCTGGAAGGTGGCACAGAGCCCGAAGGTAGACAAGATTTACTGCGCTCCTGGAAACGCAGGAATTGCGGAGTACGCAGAGTGTGTCGATATTGCAGCGATGGAGTTTGACAAGCTCGTTGCTTTTGCGAAAGAAAAAGAGATTGACCTGACCGTCATCGGCATGGATGATCCGCTGGTCGGCGGTGTTGTCGATGCGTTTGAGGCAGAGGGACTGCGCGTATTCGGACCAAGAAAGAATGCGGCAATACTGGAAGGATCGAAAGCGTTCTCCAAAGACCTGATGAAAAAATACCATATCCCGACGGCGGCATACGAGACATTCTCCGATCCGGAGGCGGCAGAGAAGTATCTGGAAACCGCAAAATTCCCGATCGTACTGAAAGCCGACGGTCTGGCGCTTGGAAAAGGCGTTCTGATCTGCAACACCTTAGAGGAAGCAAAAGAGGGCGTCAAGACGATCATGCTCGACAAGAAATTCGGCAGTGCCGGAAACGAGATGGTCATCGAGGAGTTTATGACGGGGCGTGAGGTTTCCGTTCTCTCCTTTGTGGATGGAAAGACGATCAAGACGATGAGTTCCGCACAGGATCACAAGAGAGCAGGAGACGGCGACACCGGCCTGAACACCGGCGGTATGGGCAACTTCTCCCCGAGTCCGTTTTATACCGAAGAAGTGGATAAGTTCTGTAAGAAATATATCTATCAGCCGACCGTAGATGCGATGGCAGCCGAGGGAAGACCGTTTAAGGGAGTTATCTTCTTCGGACTGATGCTGACACCGGACGGACCGAAGGTGCTCGAGTACAATGCCCGCTTCGGCGATCCGGAGGCACAGGTTGTGCTTCCTCGTATGAAGACAGACATCATTGATGTATTTGAAGCCTGCATCGACGGAACTCTCGACCAGATCGACCTGCAGTTTGCAGATAATGCGTGTGTCTGCATCGTACTGGCTTCGAACGGTTATCCGGTTTCCTACGAAAAAGGATTCCCGATCCGCGGACTCGAGACGTTCAAAGAGCATGAGGGCTACTACTGCTTCCACGCCGGAACGAAGTTCAAGGACGGCGAGATCGTGACGAACGGAGGCCGTGTACTCGGCGTGACAGCACTTGGCGATACCCTGAAAGAGGCACGTGCGAATGCATATAAGGCTGTTGAATGGGTTGACTTTGACAATAAATATTACCGCCATGATATTGGAAAAGCGATTGACGAAGCGTAACGTGAATGTGAATTTTAATTTTGAGTAAAATGGAGCCGCCAGAATCCCGGTGAAAGGGAAATCTGGCGGCTTTGTCTTTTTATTCAGAAAAGGGAATAAAGCGCCGCCGTTCCGGATACAATAGTAAGGAGATCCTTTGCTTTTTAGCAGAATCAGAACAGGAAAGGCGGTCGGAAAAGATGGGAATCGTTTGTCTGGCGGGGATTTTTGCCGTATTTCTTCTGCTTGCATGGACGCTCTGCCGGGCGGCAGGATGGGAGAAAGAACGGGAAGATCTGGAACAGGAGCAGTACCTGAAAGAGTGGCGGGAGAAAAAGTTGAAAAAATCGAAAAAATTTGAAAATTAGTGTTGACATTTGGCGGGTGGAATGCTATACTAACGAAGTCGGTTGGTGATACAGATAAAAAGCCGACAGACAAAACACTGATGTGGGGTCTTAGCTCAGCTGGGAGAGCATCTGCCTTACAAGCAGAGGGTCATAGGTTCGAGCCCTATAGGCCCCATATTTTATGAAAAACGGTGTTGAAAATGAATATGGCGAGATAGCTCAGTTGGCTAGAGCACGCGGTTCATACCCGCGGTGTCGAGGGTTCGAATCCCCCTCTCGCTACTTATGGAACCCTTGAGAAATCAAGGGTTCTTTTGGCTTTATGGACAGTATGATGATATGGCTGTCATGTCAAAATCGTGTCTTGAAATCCACAGGGATTTGTGAGAAAATAAGACTACCTAAGAGCTTGTTTTGGGCTCTGAAAGTAAATAAAACAGTAATGGATAGAAGAAAGATAAGGAAAAAACAATGATAGAGTTTAATAAACCACCTTTTATTGGAACAGAACTGGAATACATCCGCCAGGCGGCAGAGGAAAACAACAAGCTGTGCGGCGACGGTCCTTTTACGAAGAAATGTTCTGCCTGGATGCAGGACAATTTCAACGTAAAACATGCGATGCTTACGACATCCTGCACCCATGCACTGGAAATGGCAGCTTACCTGTCTGAGATTCGGCCGGGCGACGAAGTGATCATGCCGTCCTACACGTTTGTTTCCACTGCAGATGCCTTTGTTCTGCGCGGAGCAAAAATCGTCTACGTGGATATCCGTCCGGATACGATGAACATCGACGAGACCAAGATTGAGGATGCCATCACCGAAAAAACAAAAGCGATTGTTCCGGTTCACTATGCGGCGTTGCCTGTGAAATGGATACCATCATGGATATTGCAAAACGCCATAACCTGAAGGTTGTAGAGGATGCGGCACAGGGTGTGAGCGCGTACTACAAGGGAAAAGCCCTTGGAACGATCGGCGATTTTGGCTGCTACAGCTTCCATGAGACGAAAAACTATACGATGGGAGAGGGCGGCGCGCTGCTGTTCCAGGATGAGAATTATCTGGAAAAAGCAGAGATCCTTCGTGAAAAGGGAACGAACCGCAGCAAGTTTTTCCGCGGACAGATCGACAAATATACCTGGATCGACTACGGCTCCTCCTATCTGCCGAGTGATATGAATGCGGCTTACCTGCTTGCAGAACTCGAGGAACATGAGAAAATCGATAGAAAGCGGATGGCCATCTACAACTATTACCATGAGCAGCTCCGTCCGCTGGCTGAGGCCGGAAAGATCGAGCAGCCGGTTGTGCCGGAAGGCTGTGTACATAATGCGCATATGTACTTCATCAAGGCAAGAAATCTGGAAGTGCGTACAAAACTGATCAACTATATGAAAGAGCGCGGTGTGATGTGTGTCTTCCATTACGTTCCGCTCCATACCTCCCCGGCCGGACAGAAGTTCGGTGTTTTCCACGGAGAGGACAAATACACAACAAAAGAGAGCGAGCGCCTGATGCGTCTGCCAATGTTCTACAGCCTGTCTGAACAGGATATGGCATATGTCGTAGAGTGCCTCATGGACTTTAAAGAGTGGTAACATTTCATGTATGAGAAGTTTTTAAACTACTTTACGGACTATATTTTCGTGAAGGATGAGCCGCAGAAAGCCGATGTGATTTTTGTGCCGGGAAACGGATATCCGCAGATGGCGGCGCACGCGGCAGAACTCTGGAAAGAAGGATTTGCGCCGTATGTGCTTCCGTCGGGAAGATACAGTACTGTGCTCGGGCATTTCGCCGGTGTACAGGATCTTGCGGAGCAGTACGGCGGGAACTATGAAACCGAGTGGGAGTTTCTGCGGACGGTACTGCAGAAAAACAGCGTGCCGGAGAAAGCGATTCTGCGCGAAGACCAGGCGACGTATACGTATGAAAATGCACTGCGGTCACGGGAAGTGACAGATGCGGCGGGCATCGAGGTAAAAAAAGCGATCCTCTGCTGCCGGAATCTCCATGCGAGACGGTGTATTCTGTATTACCAGCTTGTCTACCCGGAGACAGAGTTTTTTGTCTGTCCTTCGGATATTGAGTTCACCAGAGAAAACTGGCATACAAAGGGTGAATGGATCGACCAGGTGTTAGGAGAAATGGAGCGCTGCGGCGGTCAGTTCCACAAGATTCTGCGGGAACTGCCGGCGGATTCTGAATTTTAACACCAGTAGACAAGAAGTCCCCCGCTTTTAAAGCGGTGAGATGAATTGTTAAAAGAAACATAACGGCAGTGGTAGGCGGAGAGAAATCGGTATCCTCCACTGACATGAGGAAAGTCACAGTCGAACTATTCTCGACATGTCAGACTCCGTGAAAATACCGACTGTAAGTTGAAACGAAAAGATTTATAAAAAAGAGCGGAAATTGTGGTAAAATTGCGGCTCGTATGGTATACTATCGTTAAGTTAAGTTTCTAATCTAAAGCAAAGGTTGGTGGACAGTATGAATAAGATTGATGAAGTATTAGAGCTTTTAAAACAGAGAGAACGTGAGAGCGAAAAACCGAAAAACGTGATTTTATGGGTCCTTGCCATTGTCGGAGCGGTAGCGGCAGTTGCAGGAATCGCATACGCAGTATACCGGTTTGTAACTCCGGATTATCTGGAAGACTTCGAAGATGATTTCGATGACGATTTCGACGATTACTTCGAGGATGAAGACGAAGATAAGTAGGATGGAAAAAAGAAACTCCGGTGCCGGAACGTGGTACCGGAGTTTTTCTGTCCGGAAATCAGTTTGACATAGAAGGAGAAGAGAATGAAAAAAGGAGAAATTTACGAGGGAGTCGTGGAAAGAATTGATTTCCCGAATAAAGGACGTGTACATGTGGAGGGCGAGACGGTTACCGTGAAAAATGCAATTCCGGGACAGAAGATCCGCTTTCAGATCAACAAAAAAAGAAAGAACCGCATGGAGGGCCGCCTGCTCGAAGTAACAGAAAAATCCCCGATGGAAAAGCGCGATCCGGTCTGCAGTATTTTCCCGTCCTGCGGCGGATGCATGTACCAGACGATGAGTTATGAGGATCAGCTTGCAATGAAGGTCGGTCAGGTGAAAAAACTGCTCGACGATGCCCTCGTGGAGGCCGGCCAGGTCAATGAGGCGGGGGAGGCCGATTATCCGTTCCTTGGAATCAAGGGAAGTCCGAAGGAGTTTGCATACCGGAATAAAATGGAGTTTTCCTTCGGCGATGAATACAAGGACGGCCCGTTGTCTCTCGGACTTCATAAAAAGGGAAGCACCTACGATGTCCTGACCGCGTGCGACTGCAAAATCGTGCATGATGATTTCACAAAGATTCTGACCTGCGTGCTGGCGTATTTTAAAGAGCGGAACGCAAGTTACTACCACAAGATAAGCCACGAGGGTTACCTGCGCCACCTGCTGGTGCGAAGAGCCGAGAATACCGGAGAAATCCTGGTAAATCTCGTCACCACAAGTCAGGAGGAGTGGGATCTGATGCCGCTCGTGCAGGAAGTGCTTGGTCTGCCGCTGGAAGGAAAGGTTGTCGGATTCCTCCATATCATAAATGATTCCCTGGCAGATGTTGTAAAGAGCGATGAGACAAAAGTGCTCTACGGACAGGACTACTTCTATGAAGAACTCCTCGGACTGAAATTCAAGATCACCCCGTTCTCCTTCTTCCAGACCAATTCCCTTGGCGCGGAAGTTCTCTACAGCACCGCCCGCGAGTTCGTCGGCGAGACGAAAGACCGCACGATCTTCGACCTCTACAGCGGAACCGGAACCATCGCCCAGATCCTTGCACCGGTCGCAAAAGAAGTGATCGGCGTGGAAATCGTGGAAGAAGCTGTTACAGCTGCAAAAGAGAACGCAGAGGCAAACGGCCTTACCAACTGCAGTTCCTCGCCGGAGACGTGCTGAAGGTGATCGATGAAATCGAAGAAAAACCGGACTTCATCGTTCTTGATCCACCGCGCGAAGGAATCCATCCGAAGGCTCTGCCGAAGATAGTTGATTTATATAGGTGTGAAAAAATGCTTTATATCTCCTGCAAGCCGACTTCTCTTGCGCGGGATCTGGTAGAGTTTGCAAAATATGGATACCGTGTAGAAAAAGTCTGCTGTGTTGATATGTTTCCGGGAACGGTGCATGTGGAGACTGCGGTGTTGCTACAAAGGAAAAATATGTAGAAATCCTTGAATTTACGCACTTTGTGGAGTTTTTCAGTTTCAGAAAAATAGGTGAAAATCACAAAGAAAAGAGCCTTGTGAAGAAAGTAACCGTTGTTGTTGCGTTAGACCTCGGGACGGGGAACACAAAGAATCTTGAATATGAAAATGAATAGAGAGATATCAGATTATTGATAGATTATAGGGATACTTGTCAAAAGCGGGTGTCCCTATTTTTATAGGGCATTCCAGAAATGGAGTGTCTTTTTTATACCAAAATATTAAAAATTCAGGAGGAAAACGAAAATGACAAACACAGCGTTAAGAGCAGAGAATAGCAATTCTCGCACAATTACTTTCAAGAGCAGGGAACACGAAAAATTTTATGAGGAATATCTGAAAAAATGCAGATATCAGGATGTCTACCATCGGGCTTTGATTTATTGCCTGGGTATCGACAGAGACACAAGAGATAATGTGAATAAAATCTATAATTTTAAAACTGGATGTGTAAAAACGGAATGCCTGCAGGAAGGGTGGCAGACCAGTGGAAGTTTACGAATTGTCCGTATGGCATTTAACCTGTATTGTAATGGAACACCAAGCGTCGGAGATTACGAAGCAGAAGAAGATCAGTTGAAAGAATGTCAGTGTTATACCGTAGAGGATCTGTTTTGCTGTGGATATGCCCGGTATTTCTGGGAAGCTATTAAAATCCGTTATCCAGAGTATTGCTTTTACAAAGACTGGGAGGATATATATGCTGAAAATTAGATTACAGGGTACTTTGAGGGACATTCAATGGTTTCGACGTATTTTGGAAAATCATAAGGAATTGGATGTCCTGGAAGTATCTGATGCTTATGCAAATAAAGGAACAAGTAAATATTTTCGTGTTTATGTAGAAGTAGAAGAAAAACAGTAAATCGGAGGAAGGTATATGTGTAAAGTAATTGCTATTGCAAATCAGAAGGGCGGAGTAGCCAAAACAACGACAACCATCAATCTGGGAGCCGGACTGACAAAGAATGGGAAAAAAGTAGTGCTGGTAGATGCAGATCCGCAGGGACATCTGACAATGGGAATGGGATTTCCCAAAAATCTCAAAGTGACTTTAAAGAGTATGATGGAAAATATCATCATGGGACTGGAGTTTGATCCAAAGGAAGCAGTCTTGCACCATGAAGAAGGGATGGATCTGATTCCGTCCAATAAATTGCTTGCCGGAATGGATATGTCCTTATTTACTGTTGAGGATAGGGAAAAAGTACTGAAAGAGTATCTGGAACTATTGAAAGATGAATATGATTATATTCTGATTGACTGTATGCCATCATTGGGAATGCTGACAATCAATGCGTTGAGTGCAGCGGACAGCGTTCTGATTCCGGTACAGCCACAATATTATGCGGCGGATGGACTTATGGAATTACTGAAAGTGGTAAAAGGAATCCATCAGAGGTTTAATCCGGAATTGCAGATAGAAGGTATTTTGTTCACAATGGATAATTGCCGTTACAATAATGCAAAGAGAAACAAACAGGCAATTAAAACTACATATGGAAATGACATTAAGATTTTTGAGCAGACGATTCCGAGAACGGAAAGTCTTGCAGAAACAGCATCTGAAGGTGTAAGTATATTTGCTTATGATGGAAAAAGCAAAGGGGCAGACAGTTACAGAGAACTGGTTCAGGAGGTGTTGAAACATGCGTAGACCGAAAAAAGAGATTCAGCTTACCTCTTATGATGAGTTACTGGGATTAGAAGAATCACCGGAAAAGAGTATGAACCAGGTTGTGGAAATAGAACTGGAAAAGCTCTATCCTTTCAAAAATCATCCATTTCATGTAAGCGATGATGAAAAAATGGCTGAGACAGTAGAGAGTATTAAAAACTACGGTGTTTTAAATCCTGCTCTGGTAAGACCCCGATCAGAAGGTGGATATGAACTGATTTCAGGTCACAGGAGAAAAAGAGGCTGTGAACTGTGTGGCAAAACAACTATGCCGGTCCTTGTCCGAAACTATACAGATGATGAAGCTGTCATAATTATGGTCGATTCCAACATTCAGCGTGAAAATATTCTGCCAAGTGAAAAGGCCCATGCCTATAAGATGAAATATGATGCTATGAAGCACCAGGGAAGTAAAGGTGAAAAATATACGGCAGATATGGTTGGTGAAACAGCCGGGGACAGTGGAAGAACTGTGCAGAGATATATCCGTCTGGCTTCATTATCAGATGGATTATTGGAATATGTGGACGATAATAAAATCCCTATGATAGTGGGAGAAAAATTGTCTTATCTGAAACCACAGGAACAGGAATGGCTTCTGGAAGGAATTGTCAACAGTAATATCTTTCCGACAAAACAACAGGCAGAACAATTAAAGGAATGCAGTGCAAATGGAAAATTAAATCAGGGTTATATCTATGCCGTTTTATTGAAAAAAGAAAACAGTAAAATCAATGTAACCATTCCGGCAAAAAGAATCGGCAATTATTTTCCAGAGACATATTCTAAAGAACAGATAGAAGAAGTTATTTTTATGCTTTTGGATAAATGGAAACAAAACAGAGAAGGAGTAGCAGATGCAGAAGATACAGTTTGATTATTTTACGGGAATGGAAGCGGAACAATATAGCTTTTATCGTGTCCCGAAAGTGCTGTTTACAGAACCATGCTTTAAAGCTCTTTCTTGTGAAGCAAAGGTATTATACGGTCTGATGCTGGACCGTATGAGCCTGAGCATTAAGAACCGATGGCTGGATTCAGAGGACAGAGTATATATTATTTTCACGGTGGAAGAAATTGCAGAGCTGATGAACTGTGGAACCCAAAAGGCAGTGAAGCTGGTAAAAGAGTTGGACAGTAATAATGGGATTGGACTGATTGAAAAGAAACGTCTGGGTCTGGGAAAGCCTAATGTTATTTATGTGAAAAATTTTATGCTCAGAGAAGTGCCAGACCAAAAGCCGATGGATAGCTGTGCAGATTTGCAATCAGAGCAGAAAAATTATAGAAAATGTGCAGATCTGCAATCTGAGCAGGGAAACCATGAAGAATGTGCAAATCTGCAATCAGAAGCTGAGAATAGGGAAAAAACAGGCACTTTTCTGAATTGTGAAAATCATCATTCAGGAGTAGTGAAATCCACAATTCAGGATTGTGTGGAATCACAATTACAGAATGGTGAAAATCACAATTCAGGAATGATGAAAACCACAAATCAAGAATTTCCAGAATCACAATTCCAAAATTGTGAAAATCATCATTCAAGAATAGTGGAAATCACAAAACCAGAATATCCGAAATCACAATCTAATAATACTGATATTAACAAGACTGATATTAGTGAAACTGAGATAAATCAATCCTATCCAATCATATCAGGCAATCTGAAAAAGAAAAGAGATGTGATGGAGGAGATGCGGGCATATCGTGAAGTGATTCATGAAAACATAGATTATCAATATCATGCCAAAGAAGATGTGGATGAACTGGTAGAACTGATGATTGAAGTTATGATGATGCCGGAGGACAGTATGATTCGGATCGCAGGGACAGAAAAGCCAGTTGCTTTGGTGAAAAGCAGGTTTATGAAGCTGAATTATTCACATATCGAATATGTGCTGTTTTGTCTGAATCGAAATACGACCAAGGTTGGAAACATTAAAGCATATCTTTTGACTGCCCTGTATAATGCCCCGGCAACGATAAACAGCTATTATCAGGCAGAGGTTAATCACGATATGTATGGAGGATAAAGGAACATGAGAAATATGATAAAAAAAGTTATTGTTCCAGCACTGGTGATTGTTGTATTGTTTGCAGTGCTGAGACCGCTTTGTATCCAGGATGGGAAGTGCAATTATTTATTGCTGTTGCTACTGATGGGGATACCATTCGGAATTGGAAAAATGTGTGTCTGGATGGTTCCAAGAGGGTTTGACCTTGGAGGAACACTGGCAGTATGGATAATGAATTTTCTGATCGGAGGATTGATAGGAAGTGTCGTTCTTCTGGCAATGGTTGGACAGGCAATCATTTATCTTAGTGTTTTCTTGCTCACAGTTATTACAGGAATACATAAAATACCGAGAATAAAATGAAATAGATCTTTTGAAAAGCAGCTAAGACAAAATTAGCTGCTTTTTTTCTGGAAACTTTGCGACACAATGTCGTAAAGCTGGGATAAATTGCAGGAAAGGAGACACCGTATTGAGCAATCGTGCAATTTCCACAGAACTTATTGAATTGGGAGAACGGATCAGAAAACGCAGGCAGGAAATGAAGTTGTCACAGGAATCTTTTGCGGAAAAAGCAGGTATCAGTGTCAATACGGTCAGCAGGATAGAAGGAGGGCAAACGGCAATGTCTGTTGAGATTTTCAGGAAGATGATTGAGATCCTGGAAACAGATGCCAATATCCTGATGGGAAAAGAGAGGGACGATGCAGAAAAAAGAAAGCAGTTTGAGGAAGTATTTTATCGTATTCAGAAGATGGAATGGAAAGAGCAGAAAATTATCATGCAGACAATAGATTCACTGATAGAAAGTTTTAATGAGTACAGGTGAAATTTCACCATATATGGGGTGTAAAACAAAAAAACTCCCCATATATGCTAAGGATAATAGTTTTTTGTGCTGTTAAAATAGCAAACAGAGAGAAAGAGACAGAAACAAGGAAGGGAGACAGGATTGATGACCAGACAAGAAAATTTAATCTATCGGAAGCAGTGTCCCTATGATGCAATGGGAGACTATTCTGTTTTGATGGAAAATGAAAAGAACATAAAAACAGAAAGAAATGCAAAGAAGTCTGACCGGGACATCAGACGGAAAATAAAATAGAGGCTGCTGTAAATTAGCAGAAAGGGCAGTAAGGAAGTTTCAGGCTCTCGTTAAAAAAAACGGGTGTGCCGGAAGCTGTTTTTTACTGCCCTTTTGCCAGTAGATCAGTAATAATCCTATCCTTTCTGCTGATGGGCACCTGTTGCCAGCAGGCAGAAGGGTGGTAATTATGCTGACATTGCAGGAATTGAAACAGGTTGTAGGTAACAGGGAAGAAAGAAGAAAGGTTCCATCCGCCAGGTATTTAAGAGAAAACGATGTGGCAGTTGTAAAGCAGAGACTGATAGATGGTGCGGAAATTATTGCGTATCAGACAGGATATGTTTTCTATTGTGCAGGTGATTATGGAACGGTTTTTCCTTTATTTACCTGTCGAGATTATGTATATGAAGCAGGAAGAAAAATAACAGTTGTTAAGGAAGATTTTTTTGATAATCAGCCCTGGTATGTGCGGTTGATATTAGAAGGTGAAGATCGGCTGTGCAGGAACAGGGAGGTACGAGAACATAATAATTGCATTTCATATAGCCATATTTCAGAAGGCTGGTGCGAATTGGTGGACAAAAGGCAGAATGTACTTGAAAAACTGATTATAGAAGAAGCTATTGGAGAATTCATGGATCTGCTGACTGACCGGCAGAGACAGGTGATCCATCAAATTTATTTTCAGCAGCGGACACAAAGAGAAGTGTCACGGGTGTTTGGAATTACAGAACCAGCAGTATCAAAATGTATTTCACAGGCAAAGCAGAAAATGAGAAGAAATGCAGGCAGACTGATCGGAGTGCTTCAGAAGGGAGAATAAAAGATGCGTGGTAAAAAACCAAAGGAAAGACAACGGTATGTGCTGCGTGTAAATGAAACTCTCGTAGAAGTTACCAGAGACGTATATCTGGCATGGTACCAGTCAAGAAGAAAAGAAAGATACCAGCTTGAAAAAATGCAGAAAAATGGTGTATGTGGAATAGAAAAAGTAGAGGAAACGAGTTACAACAGTTATTTGCATATATTATCACCAGAAGAAATAGTCATCAGGCTGTCAGAAATACAAGAGCTGCAGGAAGCTCTGAAATATTTGTCTGAAGAAGAAATGGAATTGATAAGACTATTATTTTTTGAAGAGTACACAGTAAAAAAAACAGCACAATATTTCGGGTGTTGTACAAAGACAATCAGAAACAGGAAAAACAAAGTATTGCAGAAACTAAAAGACAGGCTGGAAACTTTGTAAGTTTTTGCTGTTTCAAAAAATTTTCTAAAAAAATTTCAAACAGGTTAATTTTTGCCCTTTCACACATGCGGTTAGTGGAGGGGCAAATGTCTATCTTAATTCAAAATAATAAATTCCCTCTAAAAGTGAACCTTGACAATTTCATATCAGCAGCAAGAGGATACCTGAATTTCCCAGCTACGCATCTGGCGGCGGGCATTCGGTGACAACGTGAAGGGCAATGGATGAGAGGCACCCTTGGCAGGAATGATTACGAATTACCTCTTGCGGCTTAATAGCTCAATCCTGCTTTTATTTAAAAGTCAATCCAAGACACAAGGGAGATGGTTCCTATGATTGATTCATGCAGGTGTAAGCCTGAACGAAAGTGGAGTAAATTATTGAAGAAAGAGAGGATTCAGTCAAAATGAAAATGCGATTTAAAAGATTCTTGTCGGGATTTATGGCAGTTGCAACTTTGGCGTCTGTCATCGTTCAACCAGTCACGGTTTCTGCTTCTGAATTAGAACCAGAACCAACTTCATTTGAACAGCAATATCCAGAACTGCAGGATGTGCAGGATACTCTTGATAAAGATGAAATTGTGGAAGCAAAGGATATTGAGATTCCCTATGGAGAAGAATTTGAGGTGGAAGTCGATCTGTCCGGTATAGAGGGCGTGAATGAAAAAAAGGTGAAAGTTTTATTTCATGAAGCAAAAAGTGAAGCTGGTACAGATTTTGACGTACATACACCGGATACCTACAAAGCTGTCTATGCAGTAGAGCCAGTCAGCGGTCACCCAGCTTACAGAGTAAGCAGAAACATTACAGTAAAAGAGCCGGAAACAGAAGCACAGACAAAGAGTTCTTTTGAAAATACAGCTGGTGAAGGAAATGCCGGTGAAACAGAAGATTCCGGTAATGCGGAGGAAGATGCTGATTCGGACAGAGCAAAAGAGATTGTAACTGATCTTACAGATGGACAGGAAGTAACAACAGATGAAGAATCTGGTCTGACTGTTTCAGAAGTAATGGATCAGGCAGAAAATGAAGGAATTGACTTGTATGAGATGGAGCCGGGCGAAACAGTGACATTTATGGCGGCAACAGGAAATGCAAGAAGTTCACAACAGGTTTCAGTGACAAGAGGTGCCGAATACCGATATGCGGATTATGGTTATGGAACTTATCTGACTTATCAGTATACCGTAAAATTTGGTAATGTGTCCGCCACAGCTTATTGTGTACAGCCGTCCAAACCGGGACCTGGGACAGGAACATATACAATCAATAAGGTTGGGGATGGCAAAGCAC
The DNA here is from genome assembly GCF_003479865.1 of Blautia sp. AM47-4. Classification (NCBI taxonomy): domain Bacteria; kingdom Bacillati; phylum Bacillota; class Clostridia; order Lachnospirales; family Lachnospiraceae; genus Blautia; species Blautia sp. AM47-4. The sequence continues at coordinate 178,194 of NZ_QUHY01000002.1, read as the reverse complement.
TGGCTAAAGTATGCTACTATGGCACAAAGGCTTCTGGCGATGATGGATTTTTTACCGAGGAAAATGGTTATGGAAACCTGAGTGCAGGAGCCAGATTTATTCTGGTACATCTTGCTGCGTCGTATGCGAATGGCAGTTCAGATGCTTTTTCTGGTGCAAACACTACTGCACAGAATCTTGCGAAAAAACTTTATAATTATTGTATTTCTCAGCCAGATATTCCGGATGTGGCAATGTCTTTTTCAGATGCCGATGTGACAGCTTATGTAGATGGCAACAGCCAGAGAACAAAGGAGATTACATTTAAAGCGGATGAGCTTCAGAGTATCACAATGAAACTCCCAAGTGGCGTGAAACTCCATAATGTAACAACCGGAAAGACAAGCAAAGCTGGCGAAGCAGTGGAAATCAGTGGTGGAACCAAGTTTTACTTATCTGCACCTCTTACACAGGTACAGGATGTCGCAGGAAGCTGGTCTGCAACCATGAAGGGCAGTGTAATGAAAGATTATTCTGCGTATAAGATCAGTACCGGCTCCGGTTCACAGGATCTGGCACTGGTATTTGGTGAAGGTGTTGATGATGAGAAATATGTGGACTTCAAAGTAACTTGGGTGCAGCACGCAAGTGTGAAGGTGATTAAAAAAGATGCAAAAGCAGACGCAAAGCTGTCTGGTGCAGTGTTTGGTTTATACAGTGATGCAAACTGTACAAAGCTGATCACAAAGTTACCGGCAACCGATGCGAACGGGGAATCGTCCGTACAGATCATTAAGACACAGGACACTGTATATCTGAAAGAGATTACAGCTCCGACAGGATACCGTATCAATGCAACTGCCTACAATGTAAAACTGGAAGTCAGTAAAACAACGACTGTGACTGTTCCGGATGAAGAACAGATGGGACAGCTGACTGTTTATAAAGAAGGTCAGGTTCTGACAGGTGCAGATGTCACCGAGAATGGAACAACATTTAAGTATGAGAAACGCAGACAGAAAGGTGCGATTTATGATGTGTATGCCGGGGCAGATATTAAAACTGCTTATGGTGCCAAGGTTTACAGCAAGGGTGATCTGGTCAAAGAGAATCTGACAACAGACTCGAATGGGGCAGTCATTCTGAAAAACCTGCATCTTGGTACATATATCATCAAAGAAAAACAGGCTCCGATCGGATTTTATAATGCCGGGGAAGAAAAGTCAGTCACTCTTTCTTATGCAGGACAGAATGTAGATGTTGTTTTTTCTGAGACAACTTTTACGAATGACAGACAGAAAGCAGAAGTAGTTGTGACAAAGCAGGATAAGGATACAGAAAATCCTCTGGATGGAGGAATTTTTGGACTTTATGCAGCCAGTGACATTAAAAATGCAGATGGAACGGTTGTTGTAAAGAAAGGCACTCTGATTGAGAAAGTGACAACTGGAAATGATGGAACAGCGAAATTTACCGCAGATCTGCCGCTGGGATTTTCCTATGATGTAAAGGAAGTACGGGCTCCGGAAGGCTATCTGAGAAATGCAGATGATGTATATACGTTTACTTTTTCTTATACAAACGATAAGGAAGCGAAACTGACATTTAAGCATACCTTCAAAAACGAGCGTGTGACAGCAAAGATTTCCTTACAGAAGCAGGACAAAGAAACAAAGAAGGCTGTTCCACAGGTAGATGCTACTTTAGAAAAGGCAGTCTATGGACTATATGCCCGTGAGGATATTGTCCATCCGGATGGAGCAACTGGTGTGATCTACGAAGCGGGTGAGCAGGTTGCCACTCTTACAACAGATAAGAATGGACAGGCTTCTGTAGATGGATTATATCTTGGCAATTACTATGTAAAAGAGATTACTCCTCCAACGGGTTACCTGGCAGATGAAGAAGAACATGATCTGGTCTGCAACTATGAGGGTGATTTTGTAGCGGAAGTAAAACGTGACTGTCTGTCTCTGGAACAGGTAATGAAGCAGCCATTTGAAATCATCAAGGCAGCGAACAACGGAAAGACAGATGCCGATTTACTGAAAGGTGCAGGATTTACCGCTTATCTGGTATCTTCCCTGACAGTAAAAGAAGATGGCAGCTATGACTTTGGTTCTGCCAAGCCGGTAGTGATCGGGGAAAATGGTGCAACAGAGATCTTTACAGATGAGAAAGGGTATGCCCGCAGTATTGCGATTCCGTATGGAACTTACATCGTCCGTGAAACAACCACACCACATAATTACACTCCGGTCAATGATTTCATCGTACAGATTACAGAGAATCATCCGACTACACCGCAGGTATGGAGGGTGCTGCTTGACAAAGAGTTTGAAGCGAAGCTGAAGATCATCAAACAGGACGATGAGACAAAGAAAGCAGTCCTTCAGAAAAATACGGAGTTTAAGATTTTTAACCTGGATACAGAAAAGTATGTGGAGCAGGTAACAACGTATCCGACGACGGTAAAACACAAATCTTATTTTACAGATGAGCAGGGATACTTAATCCTTCCACAGAATCTGAAGATTGGACATTACCGTATTGAGGAAGTGAACGCACCTTATGGATATACGCTCAATGAGAATTACTATGAGGTAGATGTAGATTCCAATACAGCATATCAGATGGACGGAACTTCCGGCGATGTGATCATTGAGATCGCATACGAGAATCATCCGGTTAAGGGAGAACTGAACATCGTAAAACAGGGTGAGGTCTTAAATGGTTATAAAGATGACTTTACTTATCAGAAAGAAACTCTGGAGGGAGCAGTCTTTGAGGTATATGCTGCCGAAGATATTTATACAGCAGATTTCCAGAAAGATGATAATGGAAACCGTATCCTGGAGTATGCTTCTGGGGAACTGGTAGGAACTGTTACCACGGATAAGGATGGAAAGGCACAGATCGCTGACCTTCCACTTGGAACCTATAAGATTGTTGAAAAGACAGCACCAGAGGGCTTTGTGTTAAATGAAGAAGCACAGACAGTAACATTTGAATACAAAGACCAGAAAACACCAGTTATTGAGCAGACAGCAACCTTTGAGAATGACCGCCAGAAAGTGGAAGTGTCCGTAGTCAAACAGGATGCAGAGACAAAAACGGTTGTGGCGGGTGCAGAGTTTGGTATCTATGCAAAAGAAGATATTCTGGCACATGAAGAAGTGATTGTGAAGGCAGATACCTTACTTGGAAAAGCAGTCAGTGGGGAAGATGGAAAGGCAGTATTTGACGTTGACCTTCCATTTAGTACTTACTATATCAAAGAACTTGCAGCTCCGGCAGGGTATGTCTCTTCTTTTGAGACTTTGGAAGTGACTGCCAAATATCAGGGACAGGATGTGAAAATGGTAGAGCTGGAATCTGTATTTAAGAACCAGCCGACAAAAGTAACCTTTACGAAGTCCGATATTACGACAGGCGTGGAACTTTCCGGGGCAACGCTTACGGTGCTTGATAAGGATGGAAATGTGGTAGATACATGGAAGTCTGTAAAGGGTGAGGAACACTTGATTGAAAGACTCACAGCCGGGGAGACATATACTCTTCGTGAAGAAATGGCTCCTTATGGCTATCTGATGGCGGAAGAAGTTTCCTTTACTGTGGACGATACTGCTGAAATCCAGAAGGTAGAGATGAAAGATGCAGTGCCAATCGGAACACTTATCATCAATAAAAAAGGTGAGTTCCTGGAGAAAATATCTGCACTGGATTCCATTGGCGGATGGATGAAGCATCTGTTTGAATATCTTTCCGGTTCCCTGAAAGACGTTACTTTTGAGGTTTATGCCTTAGAAGATATAAAAGCGGCGGATGGTGAGAGTGAAGATTACTACAAAAAGGATGCACTGGTAGCAACGATCACGACGGATGAAACAGGAGTGGCGAAACTGACAGACCTTCCTCTTGGCAAATACTGTGTCAAAGAGAAAGAGACAGCAAATGGATATGTCCTGGATGGAGAAGCTCGTGAAGTGGATCTGACTTACCGTGACCAGAATACCGCAGTTGTTACTTATTCTGCTGACTGGCAGAACAAACGCCAGAGAGCAGAAGTAAACGTGTTAAAGAAAGAAAAAGATTCCGACCGTGTACTGGAAGGGGCTGTATTTGCCCTGTGCAATAAAGAAAATATTGTCAATGCAAAGGGCGATGTGATCTTGAAAGCGGATACGGTTATTGAGGAGCAGGCTACGGATAAGGAAGGAAAACTGACCTTTACGGCAGATCTGCCACTTGGCTATACCTACTATGTGAAAGAAACTTCTCCGGCACCGGGATTTGCGACAACAGACCAGGTACAGGAATTTACTTTTGAATATGGTGGGGCAGATAAGGAAACACTGTCTTATGTGTTTACTTTTGAAGATGAGCCGACAACCGTAGAGTTTACCAAAACATCCCTGACAGACGGAAAGGAGATTGAGGGAGCAAAACTGAAAGTTACAGATGAGAGTGGAAACACTGTGGATGAATGGACTTCTGGTAAAGAACCACATATCATCAAAGAACTGACCGCTGGCAAGAAGTACACCATGACAGAAACACTTCCTGCGGACGGTTATGTGACAGCAGAGAGCATCACTTTTACGGTGGAAGATACCGGTGAAGTACAGAAAGTGGAAATGAAGGATGATGTGACAAAAGTGCAGATTTCCAAGACCGATATTTCCGGTAAGGAGCTGCCAGGAGCGAAACTGACGATCCTTGATAAAGATGGAAAGACCGTAGAAAGCTGGACATCTGAGAAAAAACCACACTACATTGAGATGCTTCCAATCGGGAAATATACCCTCCGTGAAGAAACTGCACCGGATGGTTATCTGGTTGCAGAAGATGTGAAGTTTACGGTCAAAGATACTGGAGAAATCCAGAAGGTTGTGATGAAGGATGAGGCGAAACCGGAGGAAACTCCAACAGAGACACCGACGGAAACACCAGAAACCACATCAACACCGGAGACGAAAACCACAGAAGAAACAAAGAAATCGACTTCACCAAAGACAGGAGATAATACTCCGATTCTGTTCTGGATTCTGCTTGCAGGGGCTGGAATGGCTGGTCTTGGTGGAACAGTGATTCTTCGCAAAAAGAAGAAATAAGAAAGCATAAGATTTCTTAGTAATGGATGAGGGCATTTATGGACACAGGATTCATAGATGCCCTCTTATAAAATTTCAAGAGAAGTGAAGGGAGAAAAGAAGATGACAAAAACAGTATTGATCGTTGCTGCAGCTGCAGTATTTCTGGTATATGGATTTGTCCTTTGGTGCTGTATCAAAGTGGGGGCGGAATCAGAAAAAGAATATATGAAACTGGCAGAAAAGAGAGGAAAGGAGCAGCAATGTGATAAATAAGGATAAGACAGCAGTGAGAGAAGAAAGGGCGTGGTGTGATTGCAGGATGAAGTGAATGAGAAAACAGTCTCACTTTGTATCCGCTGTGGCAAGGTCACTGCCAACCTGCTGAAATCTGCCATGGTAAAGGCTCTTGCAAAGATGGAGCAGGAGAAAAAGCAGCAGGGACAGAAAACGAACCAGAAACAGTCCCAGAAGGAAAAGGAGGATAAGACCTACAAGGGAAAACAGAGCCTTGATAAGCTGATGAAGCAGAATGTACAGCTGTCCAACATTGAGATCACAGATGGAAACATCAAGTCTTTTGAACAGGTAGCAAAGAAGTACAGCATTGATTTCAGTCTGAAAAAAGATGTGACTGCTGACCCGCCAAAATACTATGTGTTCTTTAAGGCAAGGGATGCCGATGTGATGACTGCCGCTTTTAAGGAATACACGGGCAAGTCTCTCAATAAGGACAAAAAACCATCCGTGAGGAAGAAGTTACAGCAGGCAATCACCAAATCGCTTGCAAAGCACAGAGAACTGGAGAAAACAAAAGGAAAGGAGAAGGAGCCGTCATTATGAGCAGATTACAGAAATTGCTTGGTGTAGGAAAAGGATACCTGGAGAGGTTACCGCCGGTGGATGTACATAAGCTGCTTCGGATTGTTCTGATGAATCTTCCGTATATCGTAATCTTTTATGTGGGAAATAAGCTGGCATGGTTATATCAATACTGTGTGGGTGATTCTATGATAGAAAGACTGATGGTACTGGTCTTAAATTTCCAGATGGCATTCAGCAGGATTCTTCCAAGTATGCATAAAAATGAATTGCTGGTTGGGATTACAGGAGCCGTGGCGGTGAAGCTCTTGGTCTATATGAAAGGGAAAAATGCCAAAAAGTTCCGGCAGGGAGTGGAGTATGGTTCGGCAAGATGGGGGACGGCAAAAGACATTGCACCCTTTATCGACCCGGTATTTGAGAACAATATCCTGCTGACTATGACGGAACGGCTGACCATGAATGGCAGACCAAAGAATCCGAAATTTGCGAGGAACAAGAACGTGATCGTGATTGGCGGATCTGGCTCAGGAAAGACACGTTTTTATGTAAAGCCCAACTTGATGCAGATGGGAAAATACATCAGTTATGTGGTCACGGATCCGAAAGGGACGATCATCATTGAGTGCGGAAAGATGCTGGTACGGCATGGATATAAAGTGAAAGTATTGAATACGATCAATTTTTCCAAGAGTATGCATTATAACCCCTTCCACTATATCCATTCAGAAAAGGATATTTTGAAACTGGTAAATACGATTATGGTAAACACAAAAGGGGAAGGCGAGAAGTCCAGTGAGGATTTCTGGACGAAAGCAGAGAGGCTTCTGTACTGTGCCCTGATCGGCTATATCTGGTATGAAGCACCGGAAGAAGAACAGAACTTTGCGACCCTGCTTGAGTTTATCAACGCTTCCGAAACAAGGGAAGATGATGAGACATTTAAAAATGCAGTAGATATGCTGTTTGAGGAACTGGAAAAGGAAGAACCGGAGCATTTTGCAGTACGTCAGTATAAGAAATATAAGCTGGCGGCAGGAAAGACAGCAAAGAGTATTTTGATTTCCTGTGGTGCAAGGCTTGCACCGTTCGACATTGCAGAGCTTCGTGAGATCATGAGCTATGATGAGATGGAACTGGATATGGTAGGTGACCAGAGGACAGCACTGTTTATTATCATTTCCGATACGGATGATACCTTTAACTTTGTTGTGGCGATGATGTACAGCCAGTTATTCAACCTGTTATGTGACAGGGCAGACGATGTACATCATGGCAGACTGCCATATCACGTCAGAATCCTCTGTGACGAGTTCGCAAATATCGGTCAGATCCAAAGTTTGACAAGCTGATCGCAACCATCCGTAGCAGGGAAATCTCTGCATCCATTATCCTCCAGTCGCAGTCCCAGTTAAAGACGATCTACAAAGATGCAGCTGAGACAATCCTAGGCAACTGCGATACGATGTTATTCCTTGGCGGTAAGGAAAGTTCGACCTTAAAGGAGATTTCCGAGACGCTGGGAAAAGAAACGATTGATTTATATAACACTTCGGACACCCGTGGACAGAGCCGTTCTTACGGGATGAACTATCAGAAAACAGGAAAGGAATTGATGAGCCGGGACGAACTTGCGGTCATGGATGGCAGCAAATGTATCTTGCAGCTTCGGGGTGTAAGACCATTTTTCAGTGACAAGTTCGATATTACCAGACACAAACGGTATAAGGAGCTGTCAGACTACGATAAGAAAAATGAGTTTGATGTGGAAGCGTATATGCGGCATCGGATGGAAGTGAAACTGACGAGGACACAGGAATTTGACCTGTATGAGTTTTCGGAAGAGAGTCTGGCAGAAGAATTAAATACAGAAAACAAGGAAGCAGAGCATGTGAAAGATTCAGACACATAGCTCTTTTTTCTTTACCCTTTTGGGAGGTGATGGATTTGAGAGATCATGAAAGGCCGCCCGTAAGGGCAGAGCCGGAAAAGACTTCTTAAAGATAGAAACCAGAGAAATACAGAGATTTGAAAGGAGACAACGAATATGGCGTTTTTTAATCAGGCAATCAATATTTTACAGACACTTGTGGTGGCGATTGGAGCCGGACTTGCAGTATGGGGTGTTATCAACCTGTTAGAAGGATATGGAAACGACAACCCAGGTGCAAAGTCCCAGGGGATCAAGCAGCTGATGGCAGGAGGCGGTGTCGTTCTGATCGGCACCCAGCTGGTACCGTTACTGTCCGGATTGTTCAGCTGAGAGAAGCAGGAGGGAGATGACTCATGGATCGGATATTTGAAGCGATTGAAGAATGGATGAGGAATCTTCTGACAGGCATGGTAAGTTCCAACCTGACAACAATGTATACCGATGTCAATGAAAAGACCGGTCAGATTGCTGCTCAGGTTGGGCAGACACCGCAGGGCTGGAATGGCAGCATTTACAGCATGATACAGAATCTTTCCGAGTCGGTCATTGTACCGATTGCCGGTATGATTATCACATTTGTACTTTGTTATGAGCTGATCTCCATGTTGACGGAAAAGAACAACATGCACGACATCGACACCTGGATGTTCTTTAAATACTTTTTCAAGATGTGGGTGGCAGTCTGGATTGTCAGCCATACCTTTACGATCACGATGGCGGTATTTGATGTCGGGCAGTCCGTAGTCAGCCGGGCAGCTGGGGTTATCAGTTCTGATACAGCGATCAATATAGATACGATGATTTCCACAATGGAGACAGCGATGGAATCTATGGAGATTGGTGAACTTGTCATACTGGCACTGGAAACGATGCTTGTAAGCCTGTGTATGAAGATTATCTCAGTCTTTATTACAGTGATTTTGTATGGACGTATGATTGAAATTTATCTCTATTCGTCCGTTGGAGCGATCCCGTTTGCAACCATGTCCAACCGGGAATGGGGGCAGATTGGGAACAACTATCTTCGTGGATTGTTTGCACTGGCATTCCAGGGATTTTTTATGATGGTCTGCGTGGGAATCTATGCGGTCCTGGTTGCAAACATCCAGATGTCAGATAACATACATTCTGCATTGTTCGGCGTGATGGCATACACGGTGATCCTGTGTTTCAGTCTGATGAAAACAGGAAACTTTGCCCGCAGTATCTTTAACGCCCATTAAGAAAGGAGGAACTGGCAATGGCATTTGTATCTGTGCCTAAAGACTTAACCAAGGTCAAGAATAAGATCATTTTCAACCTGACGAAACGGCAGCTGATCTGTTTTGGGATTGCGGCGGCAGTAGGGCTTCCGTTTTATTTCTTAAGCAGGGGAATCATTGGTTCCAGTAACGCAGCGACCGGGATGTGCCTTCTGATGCTTCCGGCATTTTTATTTGCCATGTATGAGAAAGATGGACTTCCGTTAGAAAAGGTCTTAAAAAATATGATCACCGTAAAATTTATCCGTCCTCCGGTACGCAAGTACCAGATGGAAAATATGTATGAGAAAAAATATACCGTGGTCAGAAAGAAGAAAGGGGGAACGAAGGGTGTTAAAAAGAAAAAACGATAGACAGCCGCAGAGCATGGAAGAATTGTATCCGGATGATTACTGGCTGGATGAGGAGGATGGAGAAGGAGAACTTCCAGTCCCCGAAATGAAAAGAAAACCAGTAAGCGGCAGGCTGCACGATGAGCCGATGGTGACAGGATATGAAGCACTGGAACGCCAAAGAGGTGTCCGCAGACCGAACCGGAAACTGACACGCAGGGAAAAGAAAGCCCTCAAAAGGGCACAGAAATATGAAGAAAAACTGCATAAGGAACATGAAAAAGCGGATAAGAAAAATGCAAAAAGGGAAGCAAAGCTGGCAGCCAGGGCAGAAAAGCAGGCAGTGCGTGACGCAAAGAAAAACGCAAAAAAGAAAAAGAGCAGACCTGCCGCAGCACCGCCGGGGCAGCGTCCGGCAGGAAAAGCGGTTTCCGGAACGAGAAGCAGCGGGACAGGAAAGAAAACACCGGATAGTGCCAGAGATAAGAGGATTACTGCACAGCAGTCGATTCCATACCATGAGATGGGAAGGGATGGTATCTGCCGGGTGCAGGACAAGTTTTATTCCAAGACGATCCGTTTTTATGACATCAACTATCAGCTGGCACAGAATGAAGATAAGAACGCCATCTTTGAAAACTGGTGTGATTTCCTGAATTACTTTGACAGCACGATTCATTTTCAACTGTCCTTTATCAACCAGCACAGCAACATGGCAGAGTATGAGAAGGTCATCCATATCAATCCGCAGGAGGATGAATTTGATGACCTGCGTATGGAGTTTGCCCAAATGCTCAATAACCAGCTGGCAAAAGGAAATAACGGCTGATGCGTACCAAATATATCACATTCGGGATTGAAGCGGAGAATATACGGGAAGCACGACCAAAACTGGAACGTATCGAGTCAGATATTCTGAATAACTTTAAGATTCTTGGGGTATCTGCCTATCCGCTGAATGGGGAGGAACGGTTACAGATCATGTATGAAACCTTTAACCAGGACAGCAAAGTTCCGTTCCATTTCTCTTATGACGATGTGCTTCGGACAGGGCTTAGCACCAAGGATTATGTCGCACCGACCAGTTTTGTTTTTAAAAATGGAAAAGATTTTGAGATGGGAGGTACGATGGGAGCTGTTTCCTATTTACAGATCTTGGCACCGGAACTTACCGACAAGATGCTGGCAGAGTTTCTGGAGATGGACAGTAACCTGATGGTGAATTTCCATATCCAGTCCATCGACCAGATGAAGGCGATTAAACTGGTAAAAAGCAAGGTGACGGATATTAACCGTATGAAGATTGAGGAACAGAAAAAAGCGGTCCGGGCAGGCTATGATATGGACATTATCCCATCGGACTTAAATACATACGGTGGGGAGGCAAAAAGGCTTCTGGAAGATCTGCAGTCCAGAAATGAGAGAATGTTCCTTGTGACAGCATTGTTCTTAAATACTGCACCGACCAAACAGGAACTGGAAAATGTGGTGTTCCAGACTGCCGGTATCGCACAGAAATATAACTGTGCATTGAAACGGCTGGATTACCAGCAGGAGCCGGGACTGATGAGCTGCCTGCCGCTTGCGGTGAATTTTGTACCGATCAAGCGGGCACTGACAACGACATCCACGGCAATCTTTGTCCCGTTTACCACACAGGAATTATTTATGGCTGGGGAATCTATTTATTATGGATTAAATGCCCTGTCCAATAACCTTATCATGGCAGACAGGAAGAAATTGAAGAACCCGAACGGGCTGATTCTTGGTACACCGGGTTCCGGTAAGTCGTTTGCGGCAAAACGAGAGATTGCAAACGCATTTATCGTGACGAAAGATGACATTATCGTCTGTGACCCGGAAGGTGAATATTATCCGTTAGTCCGGGCATTTCATGGACAGGTGATCCGTATTTCCCCGACCAGCCACGATTATATCAATCCGATGGATATTAACCTGGATTACGCTGACGATGATGACCCGCTTTCCTTAAAATCGGACTTCATCCTGTCCCTTTGTGAGCTGGTAGTTGGCGGAAAGAATGGACTGGAGCCGGTTGAAAAGACCGTCATCGACCGATGCGTAAGGCTGGTCTATCAGGATTTCCTTTCTGACTCGGTACCGGAAAAAATGCCTATTTTAGAGGATTTATATAATCTTCTCCGTAGTCAGAAAGAGCAGGAAGCACAGCGTCTGGCAACGGCACTTGAGATCTACGTCAATGGTTCCTTAAAAGTGTTTAACCATAGAACCAACGTGGAACTGAGTAACCGTATCGTATGTTTTGACATTAAGGATCTGGGAAAACAGCTGAAAAAACTGGGGATGCTGATCGTACAGGACCAGGTGTGGAACAGGGTAACGATCAACCGTTCTGCAAATAAGAGTACCAGATATTATATTGATGAGTTCCATCTGCTTTTAAAAGAGGAGCAGACGGCAGCATACAGTGTGGAGATCTGGAAGCGATTCCGTAAATGGGGTGGTATCCTACGGGTATCACACAGAATGTAAAAGATCTGTTAGCCAGCCGGGAGATTGAGAACATCTTTGAAAACTCTGACTTTATTCTGATGCTCAATCAGGCATCTGGTGACAGACAGATCCTTGCAAGGCAGCTCAACATTTCCCCACACCAGCTTTCTTATGTAACGAACAGCGGGGAAGGTGAGGGACTGGTCTTTTATGGCAGTACCATTATCCCGTTCAAGGATAAGTTTGATAATTCTCTGATGCTGTATGCCCTGATGACTTCTAAGCCGGATGAGGTGGAAAAGCGTAAGAAACTTGGTATCGGGGAACGGGACGATTAAAGAAATAAACGAAACAAAATAAAACAGAGTAGAGGATGAGCCGGAGGAATACTTCCGGCAATTTTTCTGCCCGGAAATCATGGAGGATTACAAGATGAAAGATTACAGAAACATGGAGAGATGTAGCGGTGAACCTTGCTGCATATTTGCAGAAAGAATCTGTGCAGACAATGAAAAGGAGATTTTGAAAATGGAAAAGGACACAAAGGAAAAAGTAACGGCTGATGAAATGATGGATGATCTTATTTATCTGGCGGAACTGATTGATTTCATGGGAATTACATCTTGTCTGGCTGTAAGGGGAACTTTAAGTGAGCGAATGACAGACAAGCTGACGGATTCAATTGCAGGGATGGCAGATGAAGTGTTGGAGAAATGGGAGGACTATCAGGATAAGACAGAGTAACTGGGACAAAGCAGTACAGTAAAGGGGATGGTCAAAGTTGCAGGAGCATGAGTATAAGGCGAGAGATAAAACCGTCCAGAAGATGAGCCGGGATGGTCTGCGGGAAGAAAACCTCCGGAACAAGGAAGAAAAAAGGATCACCGGACGGGATACAGATACCGAGATTTCCCGCAGTGAAAAGAAAGAAGAACTGGATTTCAGTAAACGCAGACAGGAACGGCTGAAAGAAGAACGGGAAATGGAGCAGCCGGAGCAGAGTTCCAGAAAACCCAGATATAGCAGGGAACATGTATCCGACCAGAATATAAAACCAGATATGGATGAAGAGGTAGAACCAGAGGGAGATGTTTCTGTTGAAAATGGGGAAAATCCAAAATCTGCCTTTCGTACAGAGAGTATCCGTGGACAGCCAAGAGGGGAACGGGCATATCTGGAGACAGTTGCAGACAGCCGGGACCTTCGGAAGAAAAAGATGGTCAGGGATTATGCTGCAAAGGAAAGGCGGAAGGAAAAGAAGGCTTCCAGAGAAGAAAAAGCAGCCAAGAGAGAATCTGCCCGTTACCGGGAAACTTCCGAAGTGATGGAAGATTCCCTGGATGAGTTCCACGAGGAGATCAAAGGCAAGTCCAAAAGGGAACGGGTGCTGAAGGAACAGCGGAAAAAAGTTTCCCGCTTGTCTTTTGGTGATGAGGATGACGGCATGGTACATGGTGCCGGGATTGGTATCCGGAATCCGGCATCGGCAGTCAAAGATGCGGCAGTTACGGCAGCACACTGGAAAACGCACGAAGAAGAGGATGAAAATGCGGCAGTGGAAGGGGCACACCGGGCAGAGCTTGCCGGGGAAAGCCTTGTAAGGAAATCCATCTATATGCGGGAACGGCTGAAAGGGCGGAGAGAAGAATCCCGGAGATTAAAAGAAAGCGTTCTGGATGAAGCAGAAAGGAGCCGGCTGGTATTTGAGACTGCCTATGGAAATGAAGCGAAGGACACAGTGAAAATAGAAGCAGAGAAGAAAAAGAAATCTGCCCTGCAGAAACTCTTTCAGAAGAAGCGTTACCAGAAGCAGTATCAGGCAGCCAGACAGAGTAAAAAAGTAAAGGATGCAGCAATCACTTCCGCACAGAAGTTTACGGAAAAAGCGAAAGATGCGGTCAAGATGGTGGCGGCACAGAACCGGGGGATTTTTGCCACGGTAGCTGTTTTTGCCCTGATCTTTGTACTGATCGCAGCCAGCTTTACCAGCTGTACGGCATCTTTGCAGGGAGCTTCTTCAGCAATCATCTCTACCAGCTATTCCAGTACGGATGAAGATATTTATGCCGCTGAAAATGCGTACCGTGCTTTGGAAGAAGCACTGAATACACAGATTAACCAGATGGAATCCACCCATCCGGATTATGATGAATACCGGTACCAGATTGATGAGATCGGTCATAACCCGTATCAGCTGATCTCTTATCTTACGGTAAAATACGGCGGCTTCACTTACGATGAAGTGGCAGAGGAGATTAAGGAGATCTTCCGACAGCAGTATGGGATCACCACAGACTCTACCAGAGAGACAGTTACGGAAACCAAGACTGTACGGGTAGGGGAATCCTTGGGACAGGTTGTGACGAGTGGGTACTGTAACTGCACAATCTGCTGTGGTCAGTGGAGTGGCGGACCGACAGCCAGTGGTGCAATGCCGACAGCAAACCATACGATTGCCGTGGATGCAGCGAACCCATTTGTGCCGATCGGAACCCATGTAGTCATGAACGGTGTGGAATATGTAGTAGAAGATACCGGAGCGTTCGCAAGATATGGGGTACAGTTTGATGTTTACTATGACAATCATGCGGCGGCATCCGCACATGGACACCAGACATGGGAAGCCTACATAGCAGACAGTAATGGAAGCCAGGAAGTGCAGGTCACGACCACAAGAGAAGTGAACCGTCTGGATGTGACGATGACGAACCACAGCCTGGATGCCGTGTTAAGGAGCCGTATGACAGAGGAAGAACAGGAACGTTACGATGCGTATAACAAATATTATGGCAACCGTGATTACCTGTTTGATCTAAACAGCATACCCACCGGAAGCAGTGGATTTGGTTATGACATACCGGCAGATGCTTTATCTGATCCACAGTTTGCAAAAATGATACAGGAAGCAGAAAAATATCTGGGTGTCCCATATGTATGGGGCGGTTATTCCCCAAGTGGTTTTGACTGTTCCGGCTTTGTGAGCTGGGTTATCAATAACTGTGGAAATGGATGGAATGTCGGAAGATGTACTGCCGATGAGCTGCGGTTACACTGTTCGCAGGTATCTCCATCGGAGGCAAAACCGGGAGATCTGATCTTCTTCCAGGGAACCTATGATACAGCGGGAGCAAGCCATGTGGGAATCTATGTCGGCAATAACATGATGATTCACTGTGGCAAGCCTGTCCAGTATACCAGCATTGCAAGTGCTTACTGGCAGGAACATTTTATGGCGTTTGGTCGTCTGCATTAAAGGAGGTGACAGGGCAGATGAACATGAAATTAAAAAAACTTCTGAATGATATTCAGAAAACGGAGGATAAGATTGCTGAATTACAGGAACACCTGAAGCGGCAGAATACATTGAGACAGCAGATGGAAGATATAGAGATCATTAAGTCGTTCCGTTCCATGAAGCTGGACAGCCGCAGCCTGCTTGTCCTGCTTGACGGGATTCAGAAAGGAACCGTTACGATCCAGATGGATGAGGACGGTGGTATCACGGTGGAGGATGCAAAAGCTCCGCAGAAAAAGGAAAACAACGCAGAAGTTCACAGACCACCTGTTGGTCAGATGACAGAAAGAGAGGTTTTAGACGATGAGGAATAAAGTGGTAAAGAAACTGCTTATGATTGCCATGGCAGTCACCATGATCTCCGGGACATCCATTGCTACGGTTTATGCAAATGCAAACCCATCGGCAGAGGAGACAACGACACAGGTAGTAGAAGAAACGGCAACAGAATCAACAGAAGATACGGAGAAGAAAGAGGATACCGGAAGGGTCACCGGGGAAGGGGATAATTCTGCTTTTTCTACTCCGGGAAATGCCCAGCTGGTGGATGATAAGGAAAATGATGATACGAAACAGTTCCTTACCATCCAGACCAAGAAGGGAAATACATTTTACATGGTCATTGACCGTTCCAGCAATACAGAAAATGTATATATGATGTCCCTGGTCGATGAGAATGACCTGGCAGAATTTCTGGATGAGACAGAAAAGAGCAAAGAAACCGAAGAATCAACCGTAGTGATCCCGGAAACCACACCGGAAACTACCCCGGTAGCAGAGGAGGAAACCGAAGTGAAGAAAGAAGAAAAGACAGGAATGAATGTAAAAGGACTTGGAGCAATCGTATTTGCAGCGATTCTTGGAGTGGCAGGTATCGCCGTTTATAAAAAGCATGGACGTGGCAAAGAGGAGGACTATGTAAGCGAACAGCTGGAGTTCTCTGACGGACCGTATGTAAATGAAGAAGAGGATGAGGAAGAAGAATAAACTTCCATCTCCAAAGAAGCAACCAAAATAAGGACAGGGGCAGCCAGAGCAGTTTGGCTGCCCTTTTTCAGAAAGGACAAAAAAAGCGTATGTCAAAATTTTTAGTGATCGCAGAGAAACCAAGTGTGGCACAGAGTTATGCCAAAAATCTGTCAGCTTATAAAAAAAAGGACGGATATTTAGAAGGGGAGAGCTGTATTGTCAGCTGGTGCCTTGGGCATCTGGCAGAGTATGCACAGCCGGAGGAATATGACCCGAAATATGAGAAATGGCAGTTTGATGACCTTCCGATTCTCCCGCAGGTCTGGAAGTTGAAAGTTTCCAGAGATAAGAAGAAACAGTTTGATGTGTTAAAAAGCCTGATGAACCGGGCAGATGTGGACTATCTGGTAAATGGCTGTGATGCAGGAAGAGAAGGGGAACTGATCTTCCAGAGAGTGTATGACCTTGCCGGATGCAGGAAACCGGTGAAGCGTTTATGGATCAGTTCCATGGAAGATACGGCAATCCGGACAGGTTTTCAGACAATGAAAGGAGCAGAGGAATACCGGAATATCTGCATGGCTGCGGTATGCAGGGCACAGGCAGACTGGCTGATCGGAATGAACGGAACCAGGGCATATACGACCTGTTATTTTAAACGTCTGGTTGTGGGCAGGGTGCAGACGCCAACGCTTGCCATGCTTGCGGAACGTCAGGATAAGATTGAGCATTTTCAGAAAGAAGCCTTTTATAAAGTAGTACTGACAGACGGAAGGCTTACGGTAGTTTCTGAAAATATTGCAAATGAGGAAGCAGCCGATCTCCTTGCTTCCTTATGTATGGATTCGGAAGCAGTGATTACACAGGTAAAGAGGGAACAAAAGAAAGCGTTTCCTCCCAAACTTTATGATCTGACCAGTCTGCAAAGGGAAGCAAACCGTTACTTTGGCTATACGGCAAAGAAAACACTGGATATGCTGCAGGAATTATATGAAGAAAAGCTGGTCACTTATCCAAGAACGGACAGCCAGTTCGTGACGGAGGATATGAGGGATACCGTAGAGGAACTGGTAGGGAAAATGCCAGTCTTACTTCCGTTCTTGGATTATGGACAGCTGGGACATAACATCACCAGAGTGATTAACAATGCAAAAGTATCCGACCATCATGCGATTCTTCCAACAAAAGAAGCCGTAGAAAAAGGAATCTCTGATCTGACGGCGGACAAAAAGAACCTGATGATGCTGGTCTGCCAGCAGCTGGTGCAGGCAACAGGGGAAGAGTATCAGTATGAGCAGACGGATATTACGGTCAAATGTCAGGGACATGATTTTACCGCCAGAGGAAAAGTGCCGGTGCAGATGGGATTTAAAGCGGCGGGGAATGCCTTTAAGAACCAGTGCGTGAAAGCCAAGCCGGAAGAAGAAACGGAAAAAGAAACTTCCATTCCATATGGATATGAAGAAGGAATGACGCTTTCTCCGGTAAAGGCAGAAAAGACAGTGCATTTTACTTCCCCGCCAAAACCATTCAATGAAGATACCCTCCTTGCCGCTATGGAAACCGCAGGGAATAAAGACTTTGATTCGGAGACAGAGAAGAAAGGACTGGGGACTCCGGCAACCAGGGCAGGTATCATTGAAAAACTGGTTTCTTCCGGCTATGCAGTCAGAAAAGGAAAGAAGATCTTGCCAAGCACAGAGGGCAGGGAACTGGTGAATGTCATGCCGGCTTATCTGAAATCTGCCGCAATGACTGCCGAATGGGAAAATCAGCTTTTAATGATGGAAAAAGGGCAGATCACCGATACACAGTTTATGGGTGAGATCACTTCTTTAGTCGGTAAGATTCTTTCTGTGTGCAGGGAAATACCGGAAACGGAAAGGAGAAGGTTCCAGAAAGCAAGGGAAGTGATCGGTAAGTGTCCGGTCTGCGGCTCTGATGTCTACGAAGGAAAGCAGAATTTTTACTGCTCCAACAGGCAGTGTGATTTTGCCCTTTGGAAAGAAAACCGTTTCTTAGGAAGCATGGAGAAAACACTGGATAAAAAGATGGCAGTGGAGCTTCTTGATAAAGCCTGCACCCATGTAAAAGGGCTGTATTCCAGAAAAAAAGATATAAAGTTTGACGCAGATCTTTTACTGACACTGGAGGACGGAAAGCCAAGGTTCCATCTGGAATTTCCAAAGAAGAAAAAGAAATAAGGCAAGGAGGTAGGCAGTATGTCGAAATTACAGGACATCCGGGAACTGGCACAGGAACATGCGACATTGGTGAGCAGTTCGCCAAGGGACTGGATGGGTTATATGGATACCGCAGCGAGACTATACCGGTATCCTTTTACAGACCAGTTACTGATCCACGCACAGCATCCACAGGCAACCGCCTGTGCGTCCCTGGAACTGTGGAATGAGAAAATGTTCCGCTGGGTAAACCGGGGAGCTAGGGGAATCGCCCTGCTTGACGAGAATGGTCATAATACCAGACTCCGGTATGTGTTTGATATTTCAGATACGCACATGGTGGCAGGCGGAAGAAGCCCTTACCTGTGGCAGATGCAGGAACATCAGCAGGAAGAGATCCTTACCCATCTGGCAGAAGCGTATGGTCTGGAAGAAAAAGATACAGGGACTTTATCGGATGCGTTGATGGCGGTTGCAAGGGAAATGGTCGCAGACAGTCTGGAAGAATATCTGGACGGCTTGGAATATGCAGCGGAAGGAACGTATCTGGAAGATCTGGATGAAGTTACGATCCGCAGTGATTTCCGCCAGCTTGCAACGGACAGTGTATATTACATGCTTTGCAGACGGTGTGGTCTGGAACCGATGGAGCTTCTGGAAGAAGAGGATTTTATGCATATTACCGATTATAACCGGCTGTCTGTACTGACCTTTCTTGGAAATGCAGCAAGCCAGATCAGTGAGAGTGTTCTGATTGACATTGGAAGGACGGTACATAAAATTTCTCTGGAAGAAGCCAGAAAAGAGGTTGAAATTTCCAGTGAAAGGAATTATAATAACTTTAACACGTTAATACGTGAAAATAAAAATCAGGACGTAGAAAACAACAAAGAAGAAAATATCGAGAATGAAGGAGGAACCGACTATGGAACTGACATATCATCGCAAGGGGGATTACCTGTTTCCGAACCTGACCGTAGAGGAGGAAGAAGTGACAATAGGGAAATACGGGATGCTTCGGAGGACATTCCTGAAGGAACACAAGAACAGCCTGTATCAGAGCCTGTTCCTGACAGGAAAGCTGAACAGCCATCTGGCAGAGATCGAGAAGGCAGCACAGGAGAGGATGGACAGCCAGATGGAGAAACTGCTGAAGAACCATCCGGCACCGGACAAGGAAGCAGACCCGGTGGCCTGGACAGCACATATGAACGCACTGATGGCAACAGCGGAAGAGAGCATCTTGACGGAATTGGTATACAGCTAGTTGAAGATACAAGAGAAGATGGACTGAGCAAAGCAGAGGAAGAAATTGCCTCTGCTTTATCTTTGCCCGAATATCCTACAGCAAATGAACAGAAAAGGCAGATTGGTGAAAGAGTAGCTGCTTTATATGCCGGGGAGATTCCTATTCCGGAAAGTGTTGTGGATGATATTTTACGGACGGGAGGAAACCGGACAGGAAGCCAGCTGCGTATCATCTATAACTTTATGAGTGAACAGTCACCGGGAGAATACACGGAGTTTGTAAAGCGTGAGTATGGAAAAGGCGGCAAAGGTTTTCAGATGGATGGAAGGGAGTATTCCGTCTGGTTTGATGAAACTGGGATGCAGATCGCAGTCGGGCATACGGTGGCAGACCAGATTTTGGATAAAGCCTTTTTATCCTGGAAAGATGTCAGCAGACGTATCCATCAACTTTTAAATCAGGGAGAATATGCCCCGCAGTCTGTATTGGATGTGGCAAGGGACAACGCATTGAAGGAACACGCACAGGCACTTGCTTATATGAAAGGGGATATGGCAGAAGGTGTGGCAGAGATTGTCTTTGATGAAGCAGATCTGCCGCATCTTCGTAGTATTTATCCGGAAATCACGGATTATCTTACTGAAAAACTGCAAGATTCAGGGTGGCTTTCGGATTTGAATGAAAGACTGGAAGCACTGGCAGAAGCCTATGAGACGGACAACTCTCTTATGCGTTTCCATCATTATAATCCGGTCAATATCTCCAGACAGTTCCAGAAGTTTGCAGATGAAGTGATCCCATACCAGGCAAGAGAGGGATTTGCATGGAAAGAACAGCAGATGTTCATTACACAAGACGAGATCGACGCATTTCTTGTCAGAGGTGGGGCGTATTCCGAAGGCAGACTCAGGACATATTCCTTTTATTTGCTGCATGAGGATGAAAGAGCGAGGACAGGTTTTATCAAGGAACAGTATGGGATCGGTGGAAGCAGTCATGCACTGTCTGGTGCGGATGATTCACACGCAAATTATGATGGAAAAGGATTGTTTCTTGCAAGAGGTGCTTATGGAAATCCATATACGTCAGTTTTATTATCTTGGAATAAAGTTGCAAATAGAGTAGCTTATCTGATAAAGAATGACCAGTTCCTGCAGGCAGAAGATTATGCTCGTATGCCGGAATATGAACGGGAACAGATGGCGAACAAGGTACTACGCTTTTATGACCGTCTTCCGGAAGAGATAGACAGACCATTTACGGATGATTTCTTCTGGGAAAAACCAGGAAAAGAAATGGTGGCAGTTTTAGAGAATCCAGAGCAGACAGAAGAACTGTTGCAGAAGATGGATGCAGCATTGGCAGTTCTGCCATTAGATTTTGAGGCATATGGGACAAACTACCAACAGAAAACAGAACTTCTTTCAGAACTTCACCGGTATGCAGAAGGAACCTATACGATTTTCCCGACACCGGAAGCAGAACCGTCTTTTGCGGAACCATCCGGGCACCAGATGACCATGTTTGATTTCTTGGATACGAAGGCAGTGACAGAACCGACCGTAGTAGACATGTCAGATGTGGAGGAAATAGAAGAGGAAGAGGTTACTGCCAAAGAAGATATTCCGGAAAATCAGGAACAGGAAATAACAGAAACTTCTGAGGGACAGGAACAAAAGGAATCAGAAGAAGAGATAACGGTTAAAACAGCAGAAGAACTGGCGGAGTCCTGGGATGAAGGTGTTTTTGAGTATCAGGGGTATCATTTTGAAGCAGTAGGGGTATTGCCGGAAGGAATAGAAGGAAAAGATCTGGTTGCACAGACTCGTTCCAATACAGAACTGCATTTATCGACCTACCATACAGAAGATTTCCCAAAGTATTCTTATGATGATTTTTATGCAGTCAGCAATGCACCAACTGCCGATGTGTTTCGGTGTCTGGAAACCGGACGCAATTATATTCCCGGAGAAAATGAACTGTTTGGATATGAGGGAGAATTTCAACCATATTTAAAACCGGAAGTAGAAGAGATTGTAACAGAACCGCATAACTTTCGGATTCAGGATAATGACCTTGGAGCAGGTGGTCCGAAAGCAAAGTATAAAGCAAATATGGAAGCCATCCATTTATTGCAGACTCTGGAGCAGGAAGAACGTCTGGCAACACCCGAAGAACAGGAAATTTTATCCCGTTATGTTGGCTGGGGTGGCATCCCGCAGGCATTTGAAGAGAATAACAGTAGTTGGACAAATGAGTATCTGGAGTTAAAGAATACCTTATCACCGGAAGAATACAGTGCAGCAAGAGCATCGACCTTAAATGCTTTTTATACATCACCGACCGTGATCCGAAGCATGTATGAAGCACTGGAAAATATGGGACTGAAACAGGGAAATATTCTGGAACCGTCCTGTGGTGTTGGTAACTTTATGGGACTGATCCCGGAGAGTATGAACAAGGCAAAGATGTATGGTGTGGAGCTTGACCCGGTTTCCGGCAGGATTGCAAGGCAGCTTTACCAGAAAAATAAGATTGCCATACAGGGATTTGAGGAAACAGATTACCCGGACAGCTTTTTTGACTGCGTGATAGGGAATGTACCATTTGGAGCATATCAGGTCAGTGACCGCAGATATGACCGCCACCATTTTCTGATCCATGATTATTTTATTGCAAAATCCCTTGATCTGATCCGTCCGGGCGGTGTAGTGGCTGTGGTAACTTCCAGTGGAACGATGGATAAGCAGAACCCGGCAGTGAGACAGTATATCGCAAACCGGGCAGAACTGCTTGGAGCCATCCGATTACCGAATAATGCGTTCCAGAGAAATGCCAATACCAGCGTTGTTTCTGATATTTTGTTTTTCCAGAAAAGGGACAGGGCATCCATTGAGGAACCGGAATGGTTAAATCTAAAGGAAACACCGGAAGGCTATTCGATCAATGCTTATTTTGCAGAGCATCCGGAAATGGTACTTGGTGAATTTACCACAGAAAGCACCCAGTATGGAAAACAGGAAGTGACTGTAAAACCAAAAGAAGGCATTACCTTAGAAGAACAGTTAAAAGAAGCAATTAGGAATATCCATGGCACGATCACGGAACTGGAACTTTCGGATACAGAGTTAAAAGAGGATGTTGTCTCTATCCCGGCAGACCCGGATGTAAAGAATTTCAGCTTTACAGTGGTCAACGAGGAAGTGTATTACCGGGAAAACTCTGTGATGAACCGGATGGAACTTCCGGCGGCAACGACCGAGCGTGTAAAAGGTATGGTAAAGATCCGTGATGCAACGAATGCCCTTATCCAGTGTCAGATGACCGAGGGAAGTGATGAGCAGATCACACAGCTTCAGGGGAAACTCAATGAAGAATACGATACGTTTACCGCAAAATATGGTCTGCTCAGCAGTAATGCCAATAAAAGGGCATTTAGCCAGGACAGTAGCTATTGTCTTTTAACATCCCTGGAATTTCTGGATGATAAAGGAGAACTGAAACGGAAAGCGGATATTTTTACCAAAAGGACAATCCGCAGGGCAGAAACGGTAACTTCTGTAGATACTGCCAGTGAAGCATTTGCGGTTTCTATCGGTGAGAGGGCAGGCGTTGACCTTTCCTATATGGCACAGCTTTCCGGGAAAACAGAAGAGGAGCTTACCGAAGAACTGGCAGGGATAATCTTTAAGAACCCGATCAGTGAAAAATGGGAGCCATCGGACGAATATCTTTCTGGAAATGTGAGGGAGAAACTGCAGATCGCCAAACAGTTTGCAGAAGATCACCCGGAATATCAGGTGAACGTGCAGTATTTGGAGCAGGTACAGCCAAAAGATCTGGATGCATCAGAGATTGAGGCAAGACTTGGGGCAACCTGGATCTCCGAGGATTACATTACACGGTTTATGGCAGAGACATTCCATACACCAAGATATTATGTAGGGAGCAAGGTCAAAGTCCAGTATGCCGAAGTGACCGGACAGTGGAATGTTATGGGAAAAAATGTGGACAGCTACGGAAATGCTCTTGTTACTTCCACATACGGAACACAGAGAGCCAATGCCTACCGCCTTTTGGAAGATGCCTTAAATCTTAGAGATACCAAGATTTATGACACGGTACAGGATACCGAGGGAGAACACCGGGAATTAAACCGGAAGGAAACGATGCTGGCACAGCAGAAGCAGGAACTGATCAAAGAGGAATTTAAGGAGTGGATATTTAAAGACCTGCACCGACGGGAAGATCTCTGTAAGATCTATAATGAACGATTTAACAGCATCCGTCCACGGGAATATGATGGAAGCCATATTCAGTTTGTTGGCATGAATCCGGAGATTACTCTGATGCCGCATCAGAAAAACGCAGTGGCTCATGTGCTGTATGGAAATAATACGTTACTGGCTCATTGCGTAGGAGCTGGAAAGACATTCCAGATGATTGCAGCCGGTATGGAATCAAAACGGCTGGGACTCTCACAGAAAAATCTTTATGTTGTGCCAAACCATCTGACCGAGCAGTGGGGCAGTGATTTCCTACGTCTCTATCCGGGAGCAAATATCCTGGTGGCAACAAAGAAGGACTTTGAGCCGGCAAACCGAAAACGTTTCTGTTCCCGTATTGCGACAGGAGATTATGATGCCGTGATCATTGGACATACACAGTTTGAGAAAATCCCCCTTTCAAGGGAACGGCAGATTGCCATGCTGGAAGATCAGATCGCAGATATTACGTTTTCCATTGAAGAAGCGGCACATCAGGCAGGACAGAATTATACCATCAAGCAGTTGGAAAAAACAAAGAAGAGTCTGCAGGCGAGGATGAAGAAACTCAATGACCAGACCAGAAAGGATGATGTAGTAACCTTTGAGCAGTTAGGCGTAGACCGGCTGTTTGTGGATGAAAGCCATTCATTTAAAAATCTTTTCTTATATACAAAGATGAGAAATGTGGCGGGTATCTCACAGACGGATGCACAGAAAAGTTCGGATATGTTTATGAAATGCCGTTACATGGATGAACTGACAGGCGGCAGAGGTATCACCTTTGCTACAGGTACTCCTGTATCGAACAGTATGACTGAGCTTTACACTATCATGCGTTATCTCCAGTATGACACACTCATGCGTATGGGTATGGGACACTTTGATTCCTGGGCGGCAACGTTCGGGGAGACAGTAACCGCAATCGAATTATCACCGGAAGGAACGGGCTATCGTGCGAAAACACGATTTGCCCGTTTTTTCAATCTTCCGGAGCTGATCTCTATTTTTAAGGAAGCTGCGGATATTCAGACTTCGGATATGCTGAATCTTCCTGTACCGGAAGCAGAGTTTATCAATGAGGTCTTGAAGCCAAGTGAAGAACAGCAGGAAATGGTCAGTGCTTTTTCAGAACGTGCCGAAAGTGTAAGAGGCGGTCTTGTGAATCCGACAGAGGATAACATGCTCAAGATTACCAATGATGGAAGAAAATGTGCATTGGATCAGAGGTTATTAAATGAACTTCTTCCGGATGCGGAAAAAAGCAAGGTCAATACCTGTGTGGAAAATGCTTTTCAGGTATGGGAAGAAGGAAAAGCAGACCGGACAACCCAGCTGATCTTCTGCGACCTGTCCACACCCAAAGGAGATGGGACTTTCAACGTATATGATGATGTACGGAACAAACTGACAGAAAAAGGAATCCCGAAAGAAGAGATTGCTTTTATCCATGAATACAACACGGAGGCAAAGAAAGCGGAGCTGTTTGCAAAGGTGCGGGCCGGACAGGTGAGAATCCTTATGGGTTCAACTCCAAAACTCGGTGCTGGTACCAACGTACAGGACAGACTGATTGCTCTCCATCACCTTGACTGTCCATGGAAGCCGTCTGATCTGGAACAGCAGGAAGGACGTATTTTAAGACAGGGAAACCAGAATGACAAAGTAAAGATATTCCGGTATGTGACGGAAAATACTTTTGATGCGTATATGTGGCAGATTTTGGAGAATAAGCAGAAGTTCATCAGCCAGATCATGACCAGTAAATCCCCGGTCAGGGCTTGTGAAGATGTGGATGATACGGCACTGTCCTATGCAGAGATCAAGGCACTTGCCACAGGTAATCCGTACATTAAAGAAAAAATGGATCTGGATGTGCAGGTGAGTAAGCTGAAACTCTTAAAGGCAAACCATACCAGTCAGATTTACCGTCTGGAATCCGATATTGCAAAGAATTTCCCGGTACAGATCAGTGCATTGAAAGAGCGGATTGCCGGGATGCAGATAGATTCCCAGGTAGTAAAAAGCGTGGATTTACAGGATAATGACACGTTTGCCATGACAGTAGGAAATGTCCTTTATGAAGATAAGAAAGAAGCAGGCGAGGCATTGATCGCTGCCTGTGCAGGACTAAAAACCGTCAGCACCGGTGGAAAGGTCGGGGAATATCATGGGTTTACGTTATCTGCTTCCTACAATATGTTCTCCAATGCATTTGAACTGACGGTCAAAGGGAAATGTTCTTATAAGCTGGAAATCGGAAAAGACCCGGTAGGAAATATGCAGCGTATCCATAACACCCTTTCTTCCATTGACAGGAAGCTGACGGAAAGTGAGCAGAAATTGGAAACCGTACAACAGCAGCTTGCGACAGCACAGGAAGAGGTAAAGAAACCATTCCCGAAAGAAGCAGAGCTGAATGAAAAGATGGAACGGTTATCTGAGTTAAATGCGTTGCTGAACATGGATGAAAAGGGCAATGAGACGATTATGGCAGATGAGGATATTGGCAGAGAAGAAAGTAGCACAGATAGCAGGGATGCTGTAGAAGAAAAAGAACTTCCGGAAACAGCAGACAGAATCCATAAGCCATCTATTCTGGAACGCTTAAAGCAGGAGAAGGCACAGCAGAATACAGCGGAACAGCCATCTGTACAGAAAACTGCAAAGAAAAAACACGAACAGGAATTATAAAAGATTTCCCGTCAGAGTTTTCTCTGGCGGGGACATAAAATGGAGGGTTTGTTTATGGCAAATAATATAGAAAAACAATTAAAAGAAATATCGGAACGGCTGGAGCAGGGAGTAAAAGAAATCTTTACTTCGGAGAGATATACAGAATATCTGAATACCATGTCCAAGTTCCATAATTACAGTTTTAATAACACCCTTCTGATCACCATGCAGAAACCGGAAGCAACACTGGTGGCAGGGTATCAGGCATGGCAGAAGAAATTTAACCGCCATGTAAAACGTGGGGAAAAAGGAATCCAGATCATCGCACCGGCACCCATCCGTGAGAAACAGGAGATTGAAAAGATCGACCCGGTGACCAAAGAGCCGGTGATCGGGGATGACGGTCAGCCGGAAACAGAGATCGTGGAGATGGTCATTCCAAGGTTCCGTGTGACAACGGTATTTGATGTCAGCCAGACAGAGGGAGAGCCGATTGCAGAACTGGAAGTACCGGAACTTACCGGGAGCGTACAGTTTTATGACACGTTCATGGAAGCATTGCAGAACATTTCCCCTGTTCCAATCCGCATGATGGAGATAGAAGGGGAAGCAAAAGGCTATTATCATCAGACGGAAAAGTATATCGCAATTCAGGAAAATATGAGCAATCTCCAGACCATGAAAACCGGAGTCCATGAAGTAAGCCACGCATTGCTGCATGACCGGGAAGTAATGGATGTGGAAGGAATTTTAAAAGACCGGACAACAAAAGAAGTAGAAGCAGAAAGTATTGCTTATATTGTCTGCAATCACTTTGGTCTGGATACTTCAGAATACTCTTTTACCTATATTGCCAGCTGGTGTGAAAGCAAGGATATGAAAGCACTCCGGGCATCTATGGATACCATCCGGAAAACGTCTGCGGAAGTCATTGAGAATATCGAGACACAGATGCACGAGCTGGAAATGGAAAGACCAGTTCGGGATACTTTTCATAAGGAAGATTTAATTCTGCATCTTTCAGGCAATATGGGTTCCGAGTTTACTTATGACCTGATCGAAAACATGAGCAGGGAACAGTTAGAGCAGAATGTGGGTGAATACGTCCGCCTTCTGGAAAGTGGTGAGATAGAGGAAAATGAGAAACCACTGGAAAGTTTTCTGGAAGAAAAAGGTGCTGCCGTCACACCACTCTATGACAGCAGTGGGCACGGAGAGAACTATCCGATTGATTTTTATGATGTGGAATATGATGCTGACACAGGCGTTACTTATTTTTCTGACCTTTCTCCGAAAGAGCAGGTAGAGATGTTGGTGCAAAAAGCAGAGTTTCCAAGAAATGTTTTTTCAGAAGAAGAAAAGGCATTTGTAAATGAATTCGCAGAAACCTTCCCCGGACAGGTGGAAAGACTGAATGACCTGGTATGGGACATGAGGGAATCTTACGATGAAGCCGGTTCAAAGCTGGTGTATGAAGTGATCCAGGCAGCAAGGGCGAACTTTCCAGCGAAGGAACCGGAAATTGCAGAAGAAACAGCCATGCAGTATGCCCACCGTCTGATTGAAACAGCAGAAGCTGCCAATACGGGAGATTTCACAGATTCCCAGAGAAATCTTATTGTGAATTTTGCATATAAGATGGATGACAAAGACGAAGTGCTTGGACTGGTGAACCGTATGATGACTGCAATCCGCAGACCGGGAAGTGAATATACGAGAAGCCTTATGAATGAAATACAGGCACAGATTGACAATTTCCCGGATGGCATGGTTGGTTTTACAGAAATGCACGAGGCAGGAATCCAGTTAGACCATATGCTTCCGCTTACGAAAGACCGTGCATATGAATTGTACCGTGGAGGGGCAGAAATTTATGTGTTACATGGAAATCAAGAGAATCCACAGCTGGCAGAATCAACACTTGTAGACACAGAAGATGCAATTCTTGGATATGACGGTATCTTTGGAATCACAGAAACAGAATGGGAAGTGCAGAAAGAAAGAGAAATATCTGCTACAAAACAGGAAGCACTGGAACAGCAGAGTGCAGAAAAGATTGATGAGACACTTCTTCTGCATGGAGAAAGCGGAAGGTTTGCCATTTATCAGATGGATAGTGGGGATGAGCATACTTATCAGTTTATGGGAATGGAATCCGCAAAGAGTCTGGGATATACCATTGACGGAAAGGATTACCGGATGGTTTATGCAGCACCATGGATGCCAACAATCACGTTAGAAAATATATTTGAACGCTTTAACATTGACCGACCGGAAGATTTCCGTGGCCATTCTTTATCGGTAAGTGATGTGATCGTGATAAACAGGGGTGCAGAGATTACAGCCTATTATGTAGATTCTTTTGGATTTCAGGAACTTCCGGAGTTTGTCCAGCAGAGAATGAACATACTGGAACATAATTCCGTCAGGGCATATCCGCCAGTTTATAAAGGAACATTGGAACAGGCAATGGGAGAACGGGATGTGGATGCTTATCTGGATTCGAGAAAGTTAAACCTGGACTGCAAGAAAGCAATCGAAGAAGCTATCCGGGAGAATTTTGACGGGCTGCACTTAAAGCAGAATGCAGCAAAAGAAGTCGTGGAACGCTTTGGGGAAGAACGTATGAATTTTGTTATGGCAAATACCATCCAGGAACTTTCCCATGATGGAAGATTCTCCAGACAGAACAAAGACTGGGCGGAGCATATCGAAGTCCCGGAAAATATCAGCCGGGGCAGAAATCTGAACCTGGATTATGTGATCGAAAGCCACCCGGCAGTTTTAGATGGGTTTATCGACATGGCAAGAGCTGAGATCCGGATGCAGAGGATAGAACAGGCGATAGGAGAAAACGAAGTGACGATTACGGCAGAGACAAGAGGGTATGAAGCAGAAGGACATAACGGAACATGGCATACGGTTGATGAAAAGGAATATGCCGGGGAGAAGTTTTTCTTAATGGAACAGGATGAATTTGGCTCCGATGTGGCAGGCATTATCGTAGCAGAAAATGGACAGCTTGTAGCGGAGGACTTATGGAACGGGTTTGACGCAGGAGCATTGGAAGCAGTTTCAGAATATTTGCAGGAAAATGGAACAACACTTTATGACTTGACGGAATTCCCGAAAGATTCTGTTGTAACCCTGCGGAGTGGACAGACACTTACAATCGAAGAAATACAGGCAGTACAGAAAGATACCTGGGAAGAAACGATGGCAGGAAAAAATGAATCTGGAACGGATGTCCGGTTTAATTTTCATGCAGTCAGTGAGGTGCAGCTGCCGGAAGGCATAAAGTTAAAAATGCCAGAGATTCATTACGTTGATAATTTTTATGTGATGGAAGATGTAAATGCAGAGGGTGTAGTAAAAGTAAACCGGTATGAATCACTGGATGAAGCGATGCAGGAATATTTACGTCTGCCAAATCATCAGAAAAAAGTGCTTGGTATCCAGAATACGGAAACGATGCAGGAAAGCATGGATTTTATCCGATGTGAAAACGGGATAGATCGGCTGACCCATGCGTATAAACAGATCGGAGGGTGGCTGAATCCAGAAATATATGAAGTGGTAAATAAAATGGAAAACATGCTGGACTGGAATGAGGTACAGATTGCATATCAGATTGGAAAACAATACTTTACAATCCAGACCGCAGAAGATGGTTATGACTATACATTTTATAATGAAGATTATCAGGAGGATGATGGAGGAATCTATGACAATCCGATAATCTATGTAGATGAAGCTGCCAGTGATATTTTAGAAGATAAAGGGTACTCACTGGAAGATGCAAAAGTAGTGGATTACGAAGATCTGATGGCAGATGTGGAAGAAGTTCAGGAAGAACAGATGCAGCGGATACAATTAGAAAAGAACTGCCCGGCAAGTATTTTTGAAGGATTTCGCAGGGAAGAAGCAATGCAAACCTATGAAGGAATCGCAATGCAGTTTACCAGGAGTAAAGGGTATCTGACCATACAGGCAACAGAAGAAGGATATTCGTTTATTTTTTATGACTCTGATCTGCATGAAATCCAGGGTGGTGATTATGATAATCCAGACGCATCCATTCAGGAAGCTGCTTATGAAATCCTTAAAAGTGAAAGAATGGATGATATGGAATGTGTCAAAGTGGATTATAAAGAATTTGAAGAAATGACGATCCAGCACTCTAAAGATTTATTGCAGGAGGGGGAACTTCGTGCGACTTCTGAGATTGGAAGAAATGAACTGGCATTAAACAGTCTGAGCAGGGCAGAAGTAGAAAGAGGGGTTCTGTATCATGCACAGGCAGTATTAGAAGATATGGGAATGGAACAGGAGGTAGAGCTGCTTGCTGCAAGAGTGTATGGTTCCAGAAGCAGACAAGACCTTTACCGGGAAGATTCTGACTTGATGTGGTTCTTTCCTATAAAGGTGATATTCGAGAAGATAGCTTTTTCAATGCTTTAAATGAATCCGGTATAGCAATGGCAGGAATTAAGGTGGATATTAACCCGATTGCAGAGGAGCGAATTACTCTGGCAGAGTATATAAAAGAATCTGAAAAATATCTTGACCAGCAGGAGATTAAAAAGCTTGCTGCGGATCTGGATAATTTTAGTTATGACGTTGATACTTATGAGTATAACGATACGGTTGAAAATAGAGAAGAACAGGTGGAAAAACTCACAGAGGATATTTTGAATAAGAAAACAGAAGCTATCAAGGACTGGCTGCTTGAGGTATCCGAGGAATCCGATATAGACAGCGATGTTATAACTGCCCGTTCTTTACTTTCCCGTCTGGAAGATACAGAGCAACTTTCTATCTTTGATAAACAGCCGAAGCAGGAACAGCCAGAAGCCACGATTAGTTTTTATGTCGCAGAGTGCATGGAGTTTCCGGTCATGGGAGAGTACCATAATAACCTCACTTTAGAAGAAGCCATTAAAATATATGAGAGTATCCCAGCGGAACGGATGCATGGAATCAAAGGAATCGGATTTGATCTGCAAGATGGTGATGAAGATTATTCCGGGGAATATGAGTTGATGAGTGCAGACCGGATACGGCGTGATCTGATAGATATGATTCCTCACTATAAAGAAAGCCTCTGGTGCAGAAAGCAATCACAGACATGGAAAAGTATCTGGATGAAAAGCATGGAAGGGTGCAGGAAACGGAACATGCGGCAGAAACAGCAATAGGAAGTGAACAGAAACCGGTATCTGTAAGTCAGAGCCAGCCACAAAAGGTAGAACCTGCAAGCAGAGCAAAAGGTGAAGTGAAGAAATCTGTGCTGCAGTCTTTAAAAGATTTTCAGGCAAGGGCAAAAGCACAGGAGCAAAACAAGGTAACGGAGAAATCCAAGGCACATAAGAAGGGAGAGGTGGAATTATGATGGATCTGGCAATGAACTTTGACGCAGATGAATGTTTAGTAACTGCAATGTTTGATAAAGGAAACCGAAATGACACGATGGAGGCAATCGACCATATCATTCCTTTTCTGAAAGGCGATGCAGATATGATCGGGCTTGTCTGCAATACTATAAGAAAATTGTTCTGCATGAGTGATGAAGGCTATGAGGTTTTTCTTATGGATCTGGAAGAATATAAAATGGAACTGGAAGAGGAGAAAGAAGAATGAGTACAAGTCAGTGTGCAGTATATCAAGTAAAAGATACCCCAGAGTACCGGGATGTCCGTTTCCGTTCTTACGAGAAACTGAAAAGCGAAGGAAGAACAATCCAGATAGAAAACTATCAGCAGGTGTATATTGGAAGAATCCAGCCGGGGGAAACTCCGGCTGACATTAAAACACGCTTGCAGAAGCAGCGACCGAAGAACTTCAAAGGTCATTCCATCGGTTGCAGCGATGTGATTGTCATTACCGATGATGGAAAAACCACAGCTTACTATGTCAATAAAGATGGTTTTATCATCATTCCGGAATTTCTCACAATCAAAAGTTCTTCCGATACCAGACTTTCCATTGATACAACCGGGTACGAAATCGAAGGAAAGAAAGGAACATGGCTTGCACAGGATTACATCCTGATGAACGAGAAGAAATGGTTTCTGATGGAACATGAGGAGTATGGAACAAGAGCAGCCTATGTGATTCTCAGTGAGGAAGGTACCGTAGTCATGAATGACTGTTACAATGGCTTTGATGAAGAAGCCAGACATAACATTCAGAATTTTATGCAGCAACAGGTAGCAAAAGAACAGGAACAGCAAAGACAACAGCAGATACAGGCACAAGCCCAGACTGGGCAGACACAGCCAGAAGGAATACAAAAGAAGAAACCAGAGCTGGCGAACTGGCAGAAAGTCATGGATAATGGAGAATACCTTCGCAGTGCAGAGATGACAGAAGAAGCCAATTACAACATGATTGACGGACTGATGAACAACACTCTAAAGAAAAAGGATAAGAATGCTCCACGGAGATCAGTACTGAAGCGGCTCCGCAATCATCAGAAGAAGATAGCCAGTCAAGGCAAAGGGCAGCTACAGCAACAGAAGGCGATGGAAGAAGAGATGGAAAGGAAGAAGAAGTGATTTTCAACAGAGATGGTCTTGCTACTGAGGTAGCAGGGCCATTTTTATTGCAAAAAGTAGTAGATGAATTATAATATAGCTAGAAATATGTAACAGAAGATATGATTGCCATACTTAATAGGGGATGTAAGATGGATTTGAATAATTTATATAATTTTAAAAATGCGGTAAGGCATTTTGTAAATATTGATTTATTAAAGTATCCTGCGGATATTGAGAATTTTAGCACAAGAGAATTGTGTTGGACTATGCCTGTTTCTTTTAATGTACAAAAAGGAAATGGTAAATATAGAACATTGAAAATTCCAAATGTTCTGAACTTTGTACGGGCATATCATTATTATTCGGGGTTACCTGACTTTGATAACATTCAAGGAATTAATCCTGAACATAGTAGAATGACGGTTAACTTTGATACGGGAGATTTTATAGCTGGCGAGTATGATGCACAACTAAATGATGATTTTATGAATTTGTGTCTGTACGACAATCTGATTAAACTTGATATTAAAGATTTTTATGGGAAATTATATTCACACTATTTACCGAAGGGACAACTAAAGGACAATGTTTTTACAAGTATGAACAATGGAAGAACAGGTGGAATAATAATGGGTAACTACTTGTCTCTTTACTTTGCAGAAAATGCATTGAAAAAATATCAGATGATTTTGAAACAGCCTTAGAAGATGCGTCTATTAATTGCCATTTTGAATACTTCTCAGATGATTTTTATATTTTTTGCAATAAATATGATAATGAAACAATCAGAGGTCTGTTTAATCAGGTGCTAGCAGAAAATGATCACGAAGGAAATGACCGGAAGATAGAAATAGAAGATTATGAATCATATAATATAGAAAATTTATTGAC
Organism: Blautia sp. AM47-4; assembly: GCF_003479865.1. Taxonomy (NCBI): domain Bacteria; kingdom Bacillati; phylum Bacillota; class Clostridia; order Lachnospirales; family Lachnospiraceae; genus Blautia; species Blautia sp. AM47-4. The sequence continues at coordinate 144,231 of NZ_QUHY01000002.1, read as the reverse complement.
TAGATATTGGAAAGCAATTATGCGACACTGGAATGAAGAAGTCCTTAAAGATTTTCAAAGGCAAAATCAGATTGGAACAGAAATACAACATAAATTGTCTTTTTTGAATCAGTTGATATATAGATTATCAAGTGTAAAAAAGGAAAGAAACAAACAGTCTTTGATAAGAAACTTTTTTAAAACAAAACATTTCCAAGAAACAGATTTTGAAGAATACGATGTTGAAGAATATAATTATCATCAGCTATGCTTCTATTAAAAATGTCACCGGAGTCATTGTTATATACATCAGATATTTTTAATAGTATGAGTGGGTTTGATAATCAAAAAATTAAAATATTTTTGAAAGCCAGATATAGAGAGGCGTTGATCTCTTCTTTACATGATGTGCAATTATACTATTACTATGCCATTAGATGCTATCAGCTTGATTGGTGTCTGGAAGATACATCCAATCTTGTTCTTAAATCTCAGAACCAGATTTTAATTGCTTATTATTTGAAGGATGGATTGTTTTCAGAGGAACAGATTAATAGTTTAAAACTCTTAGATAATGAGAAATTTTGGTTTCAAAATTATCACTTGATTTTATATAGACCAGAATTAATAGCAGATTTAGATGGAAGTGTAACAAAATATCTGTTGCCTGAGAAAGCAAATACAAATCCGAAAAAAGAACGATATAAAAAGTTCCATAAAGAAAATTTGGCGTTAGGGAAGGCAATTATCAATGAAGTTTCTGTTGTAACTGAAAATATTCAAGAATATTTAGAAAACGAAATTTAGAACTTATAGAAGAATGAATTTAGTATTATGATGGATACTTACATGAAAATAATTTATATGAGGGAGAGCAGCTATGGAAATATTGACGAAAGAATATTTTGAAGAATTGGAGAAAAAAATATTAAAGGAAAATTATAGTGATTTTTTTGGTGATATTCTTGAGGATTTTAAAAAAGAAAAAGATAAATTCAAAACGGAAATTATTGATACAGGGCAGATATTTTATAGAGCGAGAGTTGGAAATGGTGTAATAGAAGCGGCAATAGACGATTTAGATATTAAATGTAAGATACCGTATTTCGGGAGTGACATGGAAAAACCACCAGCAAAATTTGTGCAAGGCGGAAGATTTAATAGACAAGGAGTATCTTATCTTTACTTGGCAGATAATATTGAAACATGTATTGCTGAAATTCATTTACAAGTAGGACAAATCTGCTCTATTGTGGAGTTTGAGTGTGTGAAAAAAGGTAACTATGTTTTGATTGAAAGTAATTCAGAAGAAATATTATATGATATTTTGACCAGACCGGTACATAGTGATATAAAAGATTATTATTTGGTTACACAGTTTTTTTCCGATATATTTAAAATGTTGGGATATGATGGGATTGTTTTTTTTAGTACACAAGGATCAGGGAAAAATGTTGTGAGCTTTAAAAAGGATTGTTTTAAATTAGTGAAATATTCTGAAAGGATGTGTAAAGCAAAAAGAATCTCATATGAATATGAGTTACTGGAGGCAGAATATAAAAAATATAAAGATTACAAAAAACTTTTGATGCCAGGTAACATTTCAGAGGAACAAAAGAGAGAAAGCATATGTGAATATATACAAGAAAAAATAAATTATGAAGATGAACTACTGCAGAAAGTTGCAGAAAAAGAATTTCAGTCAGATAAGGATGAGAAGAAGTTCCTTGATAGAATATCTGCAATTGATAATAAACAGAATGCATATGAATTTTTGGGAGCTTTTTATTTTAATCAGCAAGATTTAAAAAAAGGAATGGCGTATTTTTTAAAAGCCCCGTTTGAGCATTGTTCTCCTAGATTTGAAGGAATATTAAAAAGAATACAGTCGTGTACTCAAATAGAAAAAAAAGAACTATATCAAGAAGAATCTATGAAAAAGGAATTACGGATAATATTTGATGAATTAAGTCAGGAGCATGAAAAAATTCGAAAAAAAATGGAAGTGGATATATTAAAAAATTTAGAGGAACTTTGCAATTAAATAGAGGCGAGAAAGTAAACCGATGTCCTGTATTTATTCGTAATCCAGTTGAATGAAGAGTTAAAGTCATTTGGATTATATGACTTTTTCATGTTTGCCAGAAAATATTTTAGAAGAATCAATTTCATTTTTGAGATTTAATACACGAGCAGATAATGTGTTAAAGAGAAACGGTGTAGATACGATAGGTGCGTTACTGGAGGTGTTAATATTACCAGAATGGATTCAGCATTTATCCTGCATAGAGAAAAGTCACAGAAAGAAATCGTGCAGAAAATGGAGAAGATAGGTTTAGCAGATGATAGCTATGCGGCAGTAAGAAATATAAAATTAAATTAGAGTTCATCTTTCACTAAAAGGGAGACTATTACAGTCTCCTTTTATCTATGTATTTGTTATTCAGATTCTTCAGAAACAGAGTCCTTCTTCTTTCTGGATTTTCCAGAAATCATTTTATGACCAGAATAGATAGCCATAATCATGCAGATAAGAGAGCTGCAAGCAAAATATTTATGTGCGGATTTCATATCTTTATAACCAGTGTAAAAAGTTCCAATCATGGTTGCCAATGCACCAAGTGACCAATATTTATGTGATTTCATCTTAATACCTCCTGTTTTTTTCTATATCATACATCTTTTTGAGAAAGATGAAAACAGGAATTTGTTCATTGGCTTATATTTAAAATGATATTTTTGTGGTTTAGAAAAAACGATAGAGATTATAGGAATTATAAATCCTGATTCTTTTCAAGCTGTTGTTCCTGCTCACGATTTTTCCCAAGAATCATTTCAATATTCGCCGACACAGTGCGAAGTTCCCGTTCATAATCCCGGTGGTTAGAAAAATCTTCACGCTGTCTATCCCTTAATTCAATAAGCTGGTCCTTTTCAGCATAGAGAGCTTTCATGGAAGGCAATTTATTCCCGCCAGATTTTTCTTTGAGTGTTCGGAGAGCTGTGTCATACAGGGAAAGTTCTGCCCGGTGTTCTTCATAAAATTTCTCTTTGTTTCGACTTTTACGATAATCGGCGTACACATTTTTATATGCCAGATATTGTCCGGTAAAATGAATCTGCTCATTCACATCTTTAAGTTGCTGTTCAGTATCTTTTAAAGATTTTCTGGAAGCACTGGTCTGGTCTGATGCCTGATTGAGTGCTGCATGGAAATCCTCAAGAGAATCATAGCCATGTTCCTGTATGTAGGCAACAGTCTGAGCCATCTGCTTCAAATTGGTGAGTTTTACTTTTTGAGCATAGGCTTCGCTCTGCTGTGCTTTAATACAGGTTTGTAGATCTATGACAAGTCGGAGATCTGATTTTATGAAAATGAATGGTGCAGGGATAGCAGAAGTATCGGAAAAAGGAACAGTTGGCAAATCTGTGGAAGTATTTGGAGTCTGCTGTTCCAGAATTTCTTCTTTCTGTTCTCTATGGGATTTCGTGTTTTCCTCAAACGCTTTCAAGAGAAAATCTTCTGTGTATCTGGTTCCGAGATTCCTTCCAGTGATATATTTTTTTCTGCCAGGGTGAAGATAGCTATATCGGTTTCGACTGATCTTGAAGATGATGTGATATTTTTCATCAAGGATTTTTGAAAATTCTTCTGGTGATCGGGCGGTACTTGCAGCATCATCAATAGCGTCACGAAGAAATTGTTTCTCTGTCTGGTAACGTGTTTCCTTTGGCGTGATTCCATCTTCTTTCATTTTCTGATTCAACTTATCGAGTTTTTCCTGTCCCCGGCGTTGTGCCAATATTCTTTTTCTGTGATTTTTCTTTCAGCAGGAGTGAGCAGATCAACCTGATGTAGTCCTTCTTTTTTACACATATTCATGACTTCCTGTTTCAGATGTGCGAGATATGCTGTACTTAGATGGTGCTTGTATCCGGCTTTTGATTCACAGTCAAATTCCATATAGGGTTCTTGCGGTATGTTATATTTACGGAGACTGTTGATTACGATGTGTACATGGATGTTTCCACTTTCGTTATGACCATCGGTATGAGTACAGACTAAAGCCTGATGACCGGGAAAATTTTTCTTTGCAAAAGTCAATCCAAGTTGCTGGGCACGTTCACCGGTCAATCCACATTCCTCCCTGTCTTTCGGGTCGAAGCTGATGATATAGTGATGGGATTTTATCTCATTGAAGTTTTTGTTCTTGTGGTAGTAGATGTTCAATTCCTGACATTCAGATGCAAAAGAGAATGGATCACAGTTCAAACCGTCCAGATAATATTCTTCTCTCAATATCATATGCCCTTCCTCATCAAGAATCGGTTTTTGCGTATATTCATTATGCTGGAAGATAAGATAACGTTCCGATTCTCCATAGTCAGCATTTTTGCTTGCAATATGTTTAATTACTGCCACGGAAATCACCTGCCATTTTCATTACTTTATATTTCATTTCATAAATGTCCCGGAGAGACTTTCGGATTTCATTTCTCATTTCAGAAGAGATAATTCCACCTTGATTAAAATATCGGGCAATCTGATTTAGGTTGCTTCCAATCTTGCCAAATTCACCGATTAGTTTTTTGATTTCATCAACATCAGCAACAATTTCAAATCGTGCAGTTACATTTCCTTCCATAGTTTGAGTCCTCATGTATTCTGAAATGCTCATTTCTGCCTGTTCCGCTGCATTTTCTATGATGGAAAACTCTATATCAGTCAGGCGGATGGTTACCCGGTGTTCTCGTTTCATGTCCATTTCTTTTTGTGGTCGTGTCATTCAATGCTCCTTTCTGGCATAAAGGTTCCGCAGGAAAAATAGAAAATTCACAGTGAGCTGTGAAAGCAAGTGATGAAAAAGCATCACGCTGTGACCATGCAAATGGGAACCAATACACATATCTTTGATTGCGGTCGAGGGTATGGGGAAACGAAATCCCCATCAAGTTGCAAGTCAGAAAAAATCCCGCAGGGGTTTTTGTCCGACATTGCGAAACTTGCTCTAAAAATGACTGCTTCATATATAAGCCGATTTACAGAAAAAATGGAAATAAGAAGTTTATATAAATGAAAAAACAAAAAGCAATAGTTAATTGCGAAAATGTAAAGTTGTATTGCTTGCCCAAATGGCATATCAACTGTATAATACAATCAAACAAAAGGAGGAGGGAGCTTATGAATAAAGTAAAAGATAGTAATCAAAACATTGCAAAGGCAGTTCTTAAGATAAGGCAAGATAACAAGCTTTCTCAGGAACAATTTGCTGAAATGGTAGGAGTAACAAGACAGGCGGTGTCTAGATGGGAAATGGGAGTCTCTGTTCCAAATATTAATACACTTATTCTAATAAGTGAGAAATTTGATATTCCAGTTGATGAAATGTTAAAGTCAGGAGACGTTGTTGAAAAAATTGATAACAATAAAACTCCTTTCAAAAAAGATAGAAATTATAGTATTGTATTTTTAATTATTGGTATTTTAGGGCTGATTAGTATACCTTTTTGGGCAGAGTGGAAACAGAAAAAAAATATGGAACTTTTTAAAACAGCCTATGAGCATTCATATGACTATATTTTTGAATATCCACTATCCATCATTTTAATATTAGCATTGATGTTCATAGGCTTAGGTATATATTTCATTTCAAAGAAAAAAAAAGGGAGGCGATTTGATGAAAAAAATGATTAGTATTTTGACAGTGTTGGTACTTAGTATTGTGACAATGTTGCCTGTAAAAGTAATGGCTGCAGAATATCCACATAAAAACAGCGAAGTAAAGCATGTAAATTTGCTATCTGATAAAACTGAGTATGGAATACAGCCACAAACGGATGGATACTATTATTGGAAAGTCGATAGTAAGACAAATCAGGGAACAACTTATGGTTCATGGAGATTGGGACCTCAGGGTGCCGGTCCAGGTACAGTTTCTGTAAATAAAACAGATACAGTGACTAACACAATTAGTGGATCATATACCAGTGTAGGAGATATATCCGCTTCTTTAGGAGCTACGATTGGGAAGAGTCAGTCCTATTCTGTACAGTATAGTTTACCTGTCCCTAGCGGGAAAACTTATCAGATTAAGTATAGACCGCTGTATACAAAGTACAAAGTTGTGCAGAGGCAGTATTACAAAATAGATGGTTATTCTTCAGCAACCAATAATACAAAGACTTGCTATGTAAATGTTTTTTATGACTGGGGATTTAGCTATAATGTGCTTTAATGTAAATGAAATGAAGAGGTAATTTAGAATAATGATGGATAATTAGTGGAAAAGATGGGGCTGTCGCAAAGTGAAGCGATAGCCCCTTTCACGCTCTGAAATAGAATTGTTATGGGAGATTATTCTAGTTTGGTGAGGTAGTCATATTCTTTCGGAAAGGTAAGAGCATCCCAGTCGATTTTTTTTGCCTTATAAACTAGTTCCTGATAAGAGGAATCTGCTCTCTTTCGACGATATGTAGCGATAACCTGCTGTGAAATTTTGGAAACTGTACGAATGTCCGTGTTCAGCACTGTATTTGGCACATATTCAGCACGATGAGTTTTTACAAAACCAAGGCAGGCTTTTACGCCACCAGCTAATTTTTCTGTATATAATTTTGGGTTGCATCCGTTAAAATCACCGACCATTTTTGCTGAAATATTTTTTTTCATAAGTTGTGGGAGAATTTCGAGTTTTAACTGAGTGGTACCATCAGATGCAAAGGAAAAATCTTCAGGACTTAATTTGTGGTTTAAACAGCGTTCATAAAAATCAGCAGCAGTAGTGTTGTCAATTAATTTAATGCCTGTCAGATGAAGAAAATTATAAGGATAAAAATTTACCTCCAAAAAAGAAATATGTTTATGCTTGTCTTTTAGAATAAATAAGAGTTGGTAGCCATTAAGGTTTTCTTCGTACTTGGCAGCACAATCTACAATAATAGAGATGGCCTGCTGTTTGGTGTATTTTGTCATATTATGACCTCTGCGATATGTATAAAATATTTAAAGGGAGATTACAATACCGTGGCATTGTGCATCTCCCTTATAGACTGATTTTTCTGTTGTCCGCCAACACTCCAGCCCATATGTCTGGCTTTGCTTTCAGGTTTTTCTGTTGCCTGCCAACTCTCCGATTCATGTTCGGCTTTCGTTTCGGATTTTAGGTGTCAGCCACACCAACAGGATGTCGCCTGTTTTCCTACTCATAGTATATGCGATAAAATGAGTTTCGTCAACGGATAAAATGAAAAATAACTGATAATTTAATAACTCAAACTTCCCATTTTTAATGTGGGAAGTTTGAGTTTATTATTGGTTGGCGGTGTGTTATATCAATATTTTTTTTGCCGCTGTATTACTTTTTCTTGTGATTGTGTAGCTCATTTATATGCTGTTATCGGTAATGGTATTAGATAGACATACTCAAACAGAGATATCTTATTGATAAAAATTTTATAAAACAGCGGACTATCGTGGATAATACTGTCAGTTTATACTAATAGATATTAAAGGTATCAATTAGATGACAAGAGGTCAATAAGATGGATCGCAAGAACATTGGAAAAAAGATACGGCAGAAGAGACAAACGAAAGTATCAAACGGTGGACTGTCATGAATACACCCTCACGTTTATACTGAAAGATATAAACAGTATTAAATAGATAAGAGGTGTGACAATGGATCTGAAAAAGTTTGGGAAGAAAGTGAAAGAGAAGCGGCAGGGTTGAGCCTGAGTAGGCAGGATGTTTCAGAAATATGTAATATGCATGAAGGCTATGTCAAACAGATAGAGACTGGTAGCAAGTTGCCTGCATTACCTTTGCTGCTTAAGATCTGTGAAACGCTTCATACCTCTCCAAACTATCTTTTCGAGTTTTCAGAAGATAAGGATGTGCAGGATGTTCTTGAATTATTGTACACTTTAACGCCAGATCAATTAAAAGCGGTGAAACATATGATTTCATCCTATCTTGAATTCAAAGAAAAAATGGAAGAATAAAATGAGAGATTAAAAAGGGGGATATCCAATAAATGGATGTCCCCTTTCTGCTTTACATATCAGCAGTCAAAATTATGGAATATTTGTTTATCATCTTAGCAGGTAAGAAAACCGTGAATGCCAACTGATATTGGGGTATTTGTTGAATGCTGCAAATTTGGATACATCTATGTGGAGAAGGATAGGATCTTACAAGTTCTATCTTTTTTGTTATGCAATTTACAATATAAAAAATTTTTTAATCTTTAGAAAATCTTTATAGTTAATCAGTATACTAAAAAAATCAATTAAAAGGAGATGTATAATAACATGGAAACATTACTGAGAACAGAGAATTTAACAAAAAAATTCAAGAATCAGGTAGCTGTACAAAATATTTCAATGAATGTACCTGAAAATTCTGTCTATGGCCTTTTGGGACCTAATGGTGCAGGAAAATCTACTACATTAAAAATGATAGCTGGAATCTTGAAACCTACCAGGGGAAGTATTATTTTTAATAAACATCCGTGGAAAAGGAGTGACTTATCAAACATTGGTGCATTGATTGAAACACCTCCTTTATATGGAAATCTAACTGCAAGAGAAAACCTTAAGGTAAGGACTGAGCTGTTAAATATTTCGGATGGTCGTATTGACGAGGTCCTTGAAATATCAGGTTTGACTGGTACAGGAAAAAAGAGAGCAGGACAGTTTTCTATGGGAATGAAGCAAAGACTTGGCATTGCAATAGCATTATTGAATAACCCCAAATTACTAATATTAGACGAACCTACAAATGGCCTTGATCCTGTAGGTATTGAAGAGCTGAGAAATTTAATAAGGCAGTTTCCGAAGCAAGGTATGACAGTTATTCTATCTAGCCATATACTATCGGAAGTGGAACAGATTGCAGATTATATAGGGATAATATGTAATGGGAAATTGGAATACGAAGCACCAGAGAACAAAGAATATAATCTTGAAGCTTTGTTTATGGACATCGTAAAAAGAAATAGAAGGGAGATTATTTAATGAGATATATAAGATCAGAAAATTTGAAATATAAACGGTCTTTCAGCAGAAAATTAATATTTGTGGTACCCATCATTACAGCTTTTGTAGCTGTTATATTTGGTGGAATTAGAAATTTTCAAGCACAAACTATATATTGGTGGTATACATTTCTCCTACCGGGGACGGTTGCCATATACTGTTCATTGTCTGAGAAGAAAGAAAAAAGTGTACGCTATCACACCTTTTATACCCTATCTATTGATTTAGAAAATGCTTGGTATGCTCGAGTGTTAGTTATAGCATGGTATATGCTTTTGACAGGTATTATATTAGTTCTTCCGGCAGTATCAATGAGAATATGGCACCGGCCATTTGCCAAATATCTAACGGAAAATTATTACTTGGCAGTATATGTATTGTAGTTATGTCATTATGGCAAATTCCTATTTTGCTTTTTTTTAATAAAAGAATAGGTATACTTTTGCCGCTTATAATTAATTGTATGTTGCCATTGGCTATTTCTCCGTTATCTAATACTAATCTATGGTTCTTGATACCTTATAGTTGGGTCTCAAAATCTATGAAAAGTATTATCGGATTAGACGTAAACGGAACAATGACGACCGTTTCCTCAAAAGATTCATTAGACTTTACTATTGGACTCTTATTATCTGTTTTACTATTTATTATAACTGTTATTATTACTGCAAAAGAATTCAGAGAGGTGGAAGGATGAAAAGTTTTTGGTGTGCAATTAAGTCGGAAGTTGTAAAATTACGACATACCCCTATTTTTTTGTTGCACATAATTGTACCGCTTCTAGGAGGGGTATTATTTGCAATGTATTTTCACTTATATTCAGGACAACAAAGTATAACACAAAGACTGAATCTAATTTTACAGGCAACATCAGCATTTTTCCCTCTTGCAATTTCTATTGCTGTTAGTCTAGGTATAAACTTAGAAGAAGAAGGGCATTTTCAGGCACTTTTTGTAGGTATGGAGAGTAAGAGTAAATTAATTATTGCAAAGTTAATTCTATTCTTAGGAATAGGTGCAGTAGCCATTGTAATTCTCTTTTTACCAATTTTATTTTCAGTAGCAGTTGTGGATCAAGAGCTTAGTATTTCTGTTCTTAATACAGTATTGTATAGTTATGTTTATATAATTTTAGGTAACATTGTAACTTATATAATCCATTTTTGGTTATCCCTGAAATCAGGGCTTGGAGCTTCAGTTATAACAGGGGTGTTGGAAAGCCTTATTGTTATTTTGTTTAGCAATCTTCCGTTGAAGTTAGTTATTAGTTGGGAATATATTCCTTGGGCGTGGGCAGTAAATATGTGTAGACAAGAAATTTTGCAATTTAACACTCAACTCTCTACTCTTCAACCCAATATTATATTTAAAGTTATCATTATAACATTTGTGTTATTGTTGGTGTTTTGTATATGGTTTGAGAAATGGGAAGGAAGAAAAAATTATGAAGAATAGTATATTAATAAAAAGGGTGATTCTGGTATTTTGTATGATGTCTATAATAATCATTGGTTCAGGTTGTGCTGCTAAAAAGGCAGTTTTAGAAAACCAAGGTAAAACAGAATGTTATTTAGACGAGAAAGATGCAACGAAATTTATATATAATGGACAACAATACACAATATTAAATAATACAGTGGATAAGAATTCATTAGGTGATTGGATTGGATTTATTCAAAAGTATGTTGCACTTGATGAAAATTATAACATACTAAAAAAATGTGATATGGGAGTCAACGTAGTAGGAGATTTAAGCGACTTAATAGATCATACAGATGGTACCGCATATTATGTGCCATATTTGAATGTATATAAGACAGAAAATGAGGGGGATATGAATAATTTAGTTGTAGATGTAGATAACGATTTCCATAAAGCAATTCTATCAGAAAATGCGAAAGATGGTGATTTAAAGATAATTTTTAAAAATCAAAATGACACCAAAGATATAGAAAATGATTTACCACAAATTGATAAAGAAGATGTGAGAAATTTGACTTGGGAAGGTAAAATATATCAAATTACAGATCAAGTTGTACCAAATGAAAAAATAGGCGATTATCTATGTACTTTATCCGGAAATATTACTTTTGATGCAGAAACAGGCAGGGAATTTACACATGATGAGTTAAATGCTATTGATATAATTCCGGGCGAACTGTCAAACCAAAAACGGGAGACTTGGATATATGATTCGGTATACACCGTTATTGGAAAGGATAAGGATAGTTTGGCAGTTGAAATTAATTATAAATGTGTGTATGCTATATTAAAAGATTAGTATGGGTCAAACTTGTGACTATAATATCTAACAAATAAAAATTTTAAAAGGAGAGGATATCTTGATTAAAATTCTAGTTATAGATGATGAAGAGGCAATACTTGAGCTTGTCAAACGTGGACTAGAAAAGGAGGGATTTGCTGTTGACACTTTGACTTCTGCAAAAAAGGTGGATGTTAGTAAACTGCGGCAATATAATTTGTTGATTTTGGATGTTATGATGCCGGATATTGATGGTTTCACATTTTGCAAAAAAATCCGTGACATGTTCAATGCACCAATTTTATTTCTGACAGCTAAAACACTGGAAGACGAAGTATTATATGGTTTAGGTATTGGGGGAGACGATTATATTACGAAACCCTTCCGGATTAAGGAGTTAAGAGCTCGTGTAAAAGCACACTTAAGGCGAGAGTCCAGAGAAAATCACGATTATTTATTTTCAGAAGATGGAAATATTAAGTTTGATTTGTCAGCAAAAAAGCTATTGGTTTGTGAAAAGGAAATTCCTTTGACACATAGCGAATATAAAATATGTGAATTGCTGATACAGAATAGAGGACACGTTTTTTCCAGAGAGCAAATATATGAACGAGTTTTTGGATTTTATGGAGAATCAGCAGATAATACAATAGTTGTTCATGTTAAAAATATACGAGTGAAACTAAGTGAAGCTGGTGTGAATCCTATACAGACAGTGTGGGGGATAGGATATAAATGGGAGTAAAAATAACAAAAAGGCAGTATTCTCTAAAGTTTTTTTTTATAAAGTTTATATTGTCATTGATTATAGGAGTTGGAGTGAGTATTGCCTTACCGCTGGTCTTGGCAACACTTGCAAGTAATATGGGATATATAACTGTTGCAAATTATAATGAGATACAGGCTGAGAAAACGGCAAAAATTTTAGCAACAGAAAAAAATCTTGACTATAAGAATATTCCAGCAGGGATAAAATACTTAATAATTAGCAAAGAATTCGATATCTTAAATACTAATATGAGCAACGGGGAACAAAAAGACGCATTGAGATATGCAAATGGTAAGTTTGAGAAAACAGCATCAGGTAAACAATTTATTTTAGTTACAAGAGATAAAGAATTCTGTATTTTACAATATTATATTGGTTCTCATTTCACCAATATGTGGTTAGATATACATATGCCATCTCCAGATATTTTGATTAATGCAGGAATGATTTTAAATTGTTTATTTGTATTTAGTATTATGGTCTTTTTGTTTGCAAAAGAACTAAGAAAAGAGTTGAAGCCAGTAATGGATGCGACTACAAAAATAGAAGAGCAGGAGCTGGAATTTAATATTTCATCATCGAGGATAATAGAATTTAATGATATATTAAAATCTATTTATAATATGAAAAATAGTTTAAAAAAGTCTTTGAAAACGCAATGGAATATAGAGCGTCAGCAGAAAGAACAAGTTTCGGCATTAGCACACGATTTGAAGACACCGTTGACGATCATAGGTGGTAATGCTGATTTATTATCTGAAACAAATATTAATCAGGAGCAAGAAGAGTATATTAACCATATTTTAGAGAGTTCTAAACGCATGGAAAATTACATTGCTATATTGATTGATCTATCCAAGAATACTGGTGAGATTCCGATAAATAGAGAAAGCATATCTATTGGAAAGTTTATTGATAGTATAAAAGGACAGATGCAGTCTGTAGTTGCAATGAAAAAAATGAATTTAATAATTGCAATTATGGATGAATCTTTTGGGATAGAGATTGATACAGTATTAATGGAAAGGGCGATTATAAATGTTTTATCAAATGCCGTAGATCATTCTCCTACACATGGGGAGATTATTTTTAACGTGACGAAGGATAAAGGAAAATGTAAGATTAGTATTATAGATTCAGGTCCTGGTTTTACGCCGGCAGCATTAAAATATGGTTTAGAAAGATTTTTTATGGATGATAAGAGTAGAAATTATCAACACCATTATGGAATGGGGTTATATATTACAAATTCTATTGTGACACAGCATGGTGGAAAAGTAGAATTAAAAAATAAAAGAGGAGCAGAAGTAGATATTATTATATAGGAAAAATTCATAGTTCAGGTTAGCTCTGGTGGAATACACCAGAGTTTTTTTATATATTAGGAAAGTCCTTTGTTTAAAGCAGAAGTAAAAAAATGCCTCATAAAAAAGAGGCATAGGAAATAGACGATTGTTAGAAAAGATAAAATCCTTCTTCACCAAAATCGTCATCATCATCAAATTCATGAAGAAAATAGTCCATATCCAAAAGGTCATTGTCACTCATGAGTTTGATATCATGGTCACTCATACCTTCAGGAGGATTTTTTATATACTGTGAGCGAAGCTTCTCTGCAAGATCTTTAGTCGTAGTTTTTTTCAAAAGTAAAACCTCCGTTTCTAACACATGATAACTTGATTGTATCACGAAGTGGACGGAGATAAAAGAAATTTACTACAGGCAGAAGGACGAATCCTATGCTTTTTCATGGTTTTCTCATATAGATCTTGCAAGGAGACGGGGCGATGATTGTAATAAATTTCAAGAAGCATCATTGTTTTACCACAGTGTGGGCATTCATTTTATGGAACATGCACAGAATAACGCTGCGAACAGAAGAAAAGAGACAGTTAAGTAAAGAGCGGTCTTCAAGGAAAAAATGGCGTAGTTGTTCAGGGATTGTGAAAACACAATGTCGGTGAGTGCAGGAAAGAAGTTTAAAAGACATAGAGGTAGTGCGGTCAATGGAATACATGTTTCCACAGGTAGGGCAAAAGCGACTATGACAACGAAAAGGAACGAATTTCCATTCGTTGCAGTCAGGACAGTGGTACATGGCACCGCCATAAGAAGAATCGCCACAATGCATCATTTTATTTACATTTTCAATAACGGATTCGCGAGGATGCAGGGTATAGAGCATTTCCTCGTAGTGTTCTAAAAAGATTTTTTGTAATGTGTTCATAAGTTTATTATGAATGAAAAAGAGAAAAAAGAAAACCCTTAATCCCCTCAAGAATGAGGGGGAGGGGAGTTGAATAGGCGAAGCCTATTTTTTGTTTAGAGTATATTATTTTCTGCGTCCTCTGTTAATAAGACTTAGGAATATAGCTAGAAACGACATTGTAAAAAAATATATTAAATTTAGGAGCGATTTTGATATTTTGCTGATTTTTATATTGTATAACTAATTTATCAAGAAGAAAGGAGGCACCAAATGGGAAAATTTGAAGATTTTAATTTTGATGTTACGAAGACTGTAAAACCACAGAGTAGCAAGACTCCAAGAATAACAAGCAAGTCTTTATGTACATCAAGTTGTGAAACTGGATTCTTTAAATGTGTGCTTACTAAGTAATTAAACCTATAAGGAGAAAGAAAGATGGCAAAATTTGATGATTTCGATTTGGATGTAACAAAGACAGCAGCACGGGGCGGGATCGAGCCGAAGTATAAGAGCAAATCAGCGTGTACCCCAGGATGCCCGACAGGAATCCTTATGACATGCCCACTTAAGACAGCAACATGCGGATGCCATATCACAGGTAAATAATAAAGAATACGGAGGAAAAAAAGATGGCAAAATTTGATGATTTCGATTTGGATGTAACAAAGACAGCAGCACAGGGTGGGATCGAGCCGAAGTATAAGAGCAAATCAGCATGTACCCCAGGATGCCCGACAGGAATCCTTATGACATGCCCACTTAAGACAGCAACATGCGGATGCCATATCACAGGTAAATAAAGATTGGAAGTGAAGCGTAATGGCAAAATTTGATGATTTTGATTTGGATATTATCAAAAAAAAAGTAAGAAGAGATATTATACCTGCGAGTATTACAAGTTAACACTCTTTTTGTACACCCAATTGCCTAACAGGATTTCTTTGTCCACCAAAAACTCAACTTACATGCACATGTAAATTAAAGGGTCAATAAATCTGTTTTAGTGTAGATACATAAAAAAGCTCTATTTTGATAATAGAGCTTTTTTTACGAGCAAATGAGTATTTTTTACATGTTGGGTGATTAATTACTAATTTTTGTTATTATTAGTTAGTAAAAACATAAAGGAGCAGATAATGGAAAAGATACTTGTGATTGACGATGACGAAAAGATTTTAGAATTAGTACAAGAAGTTTTGAAAAATGAACATTATATAGTGGAAACAAGAAGCTATGTTGACAATACTAATATTGGTGAATTTGAAGGGTTTGACTTAATATTATTGGATATTATGTTACCGTTTTTAGATGGTTATGAAATTTTGGAGAGAATAAAAAACATAATAACATGTCCGGTGATTTTTTTATCTGCTAAGTCTAGTGAAGGAGCAAAAGTGAAAGGCCTGATGAGTGGAGCAGATGATTATATTACCAAACCTTTTAGTATCAGAGAGTTAGTAGCCAGAGTGAAAGTTGCATTAAGAAGAAGTTTGAAAAATGAGAGTAACGGGATTTTAATCAATGGATTGGTGTTTAATCAAGATTCAAACTCAATAAAATTAGATAATGGTGAAATTTTATTAACGAAAAATGAGTTTCGCATATGTAAAATTCTTGTTCAGAATAGCGGAAAGATTTTTTCAAAAAATGAGCTATATGAATACTTATATGACTTAGATGCCAATGCACAATTAAGGACTATAACAGAGTTTATTTACTCAATCAGAAAAAAGTTCAAAACACTTGGTCTTGATCCAATAAAAACTATTTGGGGGATAGGTTATAAATGGGATATAAAATAATAACGATGAAGAGACAGTTATTACTGTACTTGATAAAATTGTTTGTGGGAATCGTGGTTATAATAATCTGTTGGTTGGCTTTAACTAATATATTTGTGGAATGCGGAGTGATAATTCCAGCAAATTATAGCGAAACTATTTTGGAAGAGAATAGAAAGCGTTTAGATGATATACAACAGATAACAGATAATGATTTACCATATGGAAGTAAGTATTCAATCTTTGATTTAGATTATAATTATGAACGTGGGACTATGAATAAATCAGATATAGAAGTAACTAAAAAAATATTATTAGGGAAAGAAAGTAATCTTCAAGGGAATTATGTTTACTCAGTAATTGCTAGAACAGAAGAATATTGCGTTATAAAGTATAATATTAAAGCACGTTTTAACTCTGACAATAGAATTTTCAATTATATAGACTATGACAATTTGTCATATATTACAATGGTATTAGTGTTTTTACTATATGTGTATATTATGACATTACACTTAGTTAGCATCTGGAAAAATAATTTTGAAAAGATAGAGAAAATTACGCTGGAAATAGAAAAACAGAATCTGGATTTCACTTACGAAGAAAGTAAGATAAAAGAATTTTCGAATATTATTACAGCATTAATTAAGATGAGGGATGCATTAAAAGAGTCATTGTATCAAACCTGGAAGATAGAAAATGAAAAAAATGAGGAAATAGCAGCATTGGCTCATGATATAAAAATACCGCTTACAATTATCAGTGGAAATACAGAGCTTTTAAAATGTTATTCATCTGATGAGTACAGTTTATCTCATCTGCAAAGTATTTGGGGAGCTGTGGGAAAGATGGAGGAATACGTTAATTTATTAATTAAATATGTGAAAGCTGATAGAATTGATTTTCACGAAAAGGAAAGTATGCCCTGCAACAGTTTTTCTCATAAAATAGTCTCTGAGATTAAAGAGTATATCAGCGGATCTGAAGAAATAATTAAATTTAATGTTGAAAAAGTGAGGGGCACTATTAAGATAGACTACATATCTTTAGAAAGGGCAATTTTTAACATTATTGATAACGCAATAGAATATAAGGTATATGGTGACAAAATAATGTGTTTTATTGGACAAAAAGATGATTCTTATATATTTACCATATGTAATGAAAAAGGAGAGTTTAGTAGTCAGGTTCTTGAGAATGGAACTAAATTATTTTTTACTTCAAATAATAATAGAAATTCAATTCACTATGGTATTGGCCTAGCTTATGCGAATAAAGTTATTCAATCTTGTGAAGGGGAATTGGAACTATACAATTCTAAAGAGCATGGTGCTGTGGTAAGCATAAAATTACCGATCACATAGAGGAAAAGGGGGAAACCGTAAATTTGGTCATCCCTCTTTTCTTACTTTTACATATCCGTGTCACTTTCTAATATAATAAGTAACTCTTCTAATGATGCTTCGTCTATAAATTTTCCTTCGGGAGTATATGAGTAGCCATATAAGATGGTTCCTTCGTTTTGCAATGACATATGTGCGTACACTAACTTGTCTTTTCCAAATGCTTCAATGTCTTCCTTAACAGAAAGTAGAAGTTCTTCTTTTGTTTTCATGGAAAGGGTGCCTTTATCTTTTTCTTAAGTATATCATATTTTAGGAATATGTTCAAAAAATCTTGATATTTTTTTGATAATTTCACTTTATAGTTGACTTATAACAGATTAGGAGGTAGAAATGAAAAATTTATACTATAACACTCAAAAGTTTATGTTTCGTATACCAAATGATGTAGAGAGAAAACTTGACTTTACGGAAGAGGAGATAAAAAACGCGTGTTTAGATGCAAAGTTCCGTGAAAAAGTCAGTATAGCAAGTCCTGCATTAGTTGATATGATGGATTTGTACATTAAAAATCCAGAGAAATTATCTGAGAAGAAGTTAGTAAACTTCCAAAATTCAATTATGAAATATTTGATTAGGAGCAAAAATAGAACTACACCATTTGGGCTTTTTTCAGGTGTCGGTCTGGGAAAATTCGGAGATAGTGATACTTTTGACGTATCAGGGGCTAAATATCAAAAGAAAGTCAATATTGATTCAGAATGGCTTTTTGGATTTATATCTCAGTTAGAAAAGATTAAGTCACAAAGACTTAGGTTTAAAATAAATGATGCATGTTATATTAAAGGAAATAGAGCTATTCTTTTATATTCTACTGAAAAGGAAATAGAAGAAATTAGTGTAAGAGCGACTAGGGTCTTTGAAATTATTTATGAGTCATGCCAGGAATTCAAAGAATATAACCAGATTGCTAGAATCATTGAAGAAGAGTATCCTAATGTGCCAAATGAAAAAGTTACTTTTTATTTAAATGAGCTTATTTCAAAAGAAATACTAATTTCAGACCTTAGGCCGTCTTTAAATTCAAGAAATCAAATAGCATATGTAATTGAGCGATTAAGAGAAAGTGCACTTTTTGAAGAAGCAGGAAATATTATAGAGATAAGCAAGATGTGTACCTCCTACATGAATTTACCAGTAGGTGAAGGGATAACTCTGTACGATAAAATAGTATCTAAAATGAAGCTACTGTATTCTTGTTCGTCTTACTTACAAGTGGATACAGTAATTGAAAATGCTGAGTTTGAAATAAAATCAACAGTTGCAAATAAGATTAATAGGTTGGCAAGCTTTTTTGTTTATATAAGCAATGATAAGAATGAGAGTCACACTTATTTAGATGAATATAGGAATAAGTTTATTGAAAAGTATGGAGTTGACAGAGAAGTACCATTATTAGAAATGTTAGATTCAAATATTGGAATAGGAGCACCGACTTCATATCTTAATCCCCAAAATGATTTTTTTGAGGAAGATTCTACTAAACCTAATTACAATTTAAGGTTAAAAAATTATTTGCTGAATAAATATGAATCTGCTATTACCAATAAAACATCTATCACTTTAGAACAGGACGAAATTGAGGGGATTCTAAAAAGAGAAATTAAAACGGATGAAGTCCCCATATCGTTAGAGCTGTATTTCCAACTTAAGAAGAGAAATGATGAATTAAATCTTTGTTTAGGTCCTAATTGTGGTTCGCTTGTAGCTGGTAAAACTTTTGGTCGATTCTCCACAATCTCCGATGAATTTGCGGATATGTTGGAAGATATTAATAAGGAAGAAAGAAGATTACGTGATGATAATATTGAAATGTGTGAGATTGGGTTTCTTCCTGCACCGGCCAGAAATGGAAATATTGTTAGAACCCGCACATTTAGAGAAAAGAAAACGGTTATTTTTACAGCAGCAGATAAAGGAACTACTGATGTTATCAATATAAAAGATATTTCCATAGGGGTTTTTAATGAGTTGTTTTACGCAAGAGATTATAAAACAAAGAAATTAGTCGTCTTTGAATCTAATAATATGTACAATCCGATGCTAAATCCTAATATATTAAGGTTTTTACAGGACATATCACATGAAGGGAAGAGATCTTGGTCAGAATTTCCTTGGACATATATATTCTCAGAGTTCCGCCATGTACCAGCCATAAAGTTTGAGGATATTGTAATTGAAAATGAAAAATGGAAGTTAAACCTTAGTGAGATGCGATTAGAAAAGAAAAATTTTGAGGAATTTAAATGCAAGTTTTTACAACTTATAAAAGATAAAAACATACCGGATGATATTTATTTAACAGAAGCTGATAACAGAATAAAGCTGGACTTAAAAAAAGAATTGTCAATTAGGATTATTTTTGATGAATTTAAGAAACATGGTAGTCGTGATCTGATTCTTGAAAGAGCTGAAACTGGTGAAAATATTACTTATAGTGGTGAAGGGGGTCATACAACTGAAATTGTAGTTCCTCTTTTCAGAAAAGAAAAGGAACTACAGAATGTTTATCCGGCGGAGAAAGTGATTATTGAGAGAAAGAAACATTTAGAATTACCTTTTGAAAATTGGTTATATTTTAACCTATATTGCAATAGTAATCGTGAAGATGAATTGATTGCCTTTGATATCATGGATTTCTGTGAAGAGCTTAAAAAGAAATATGATGTAGATTATTTCTTTATGCGTTATGTAGATCCTAAACCACATGTACGGCTACGGATAAAAGGAACACAAGAAGTATTGTTACAGATATATCCGCTAATTATTAAATGGCAGCACCAATTATTGGATGATGGTATAATTGGTGATTTAAAAATTTCTATATATGATAGAGAGATTGAACGGTATGGTGGTGTGCATCTTATGGATATTGCAGAGCAAGTATTTTTTATCGACAGCTTTATTGTTGAAAGTATCCTCAGAATGAAGCGATTAGGGGTATTAGCTATGGATCAGGAGGATATAGCAATTATCTCAATCATTATGTATATTCAGGGATTTTATGAAAACTTTGAAGAACAAATGAATTTTCTGGCAATAAATTATCATACATCAGACTTTATGTCGGAATTTAAAAAGAAAAAGCAAAGATTAGTTTCATTATGCGGGTGTGAGAATGATTGGAAAGAATTATTAAGTAATGAAGAAGGAACTTCCCTATATAATTTATTAAATATGAGAACAGTTGTACTTAATAAATATAGGGATGAAATCAACAATATAAACCAGGATCCGTTGTTTAAAAATGGTATAGTTGCAAGCGTAATTCATCTACATTGTAATAGAATAATTGGAACGGATCGTGAACTGGAGAGAAAATTAATGGCATTTTCTGAAAGTATAATGTATGCTAAGCGATACATAATGAAGAGGAATGAAGATCATGAATAATAAGAAAGTAGGGTTTAAAGAAGTTTGGAGGGCTTTAAAGCAGATACCTAAAACTATAACTATAATTAGAAAAGTTGATAAAAAAGGATTTACACTTATAGTAATGCTAAGTATGATAGCGGGAGCTTTTCCTGTAATAACATTGGTATTATCACAGGAATTAATTAACTCAATAGTTAAGAAAAGCTCACCATTACGATATACCATCATTCTATTTACGATTTATATTATCGTTTCATTTTTAGGAAGTATTCTTGGAGAAGCAAAAGATTATATTGAAAGCAAATTTCAATATGTTCTTCAGTACAAATTGAATTACTTGATTATGGATAAGTGTACAAAACTGACATTAAAAGATTTTGAGACGCCTGCCATGTATGATAAAATTGAAAAAATCACCGGAGAAGTGGCATATAAGCCATATCAAATTATGATTGCAATTATAGGAATTATTACTTCGGTTGTAACAATGCTATCTTCAGCCTTTTTATTATTTGCATGGAATCCATATATATCTATGCTATTACTCGTAGTTCCTATTATATCAATGCTATATTACTTAAAAATAGGGCAACAGGAATTTGAAATAATGTGGAATAGAGCTAAAGACGAACGAAAAACATGGTATCTAACTTATTTACTGACGCATGATTTTTCATTCAAAGAGATATCCTTATTGGATTTGAAAGACTATTTTCTTAAAAAGTATTGGAGTATTAGTGCTCTTTTCATTCGCCAAAACACCTCCATCCTGAAAAGAAAAACGTTATTCAATATTCTATATGAGTTATCTATACAAATTGTGAGTGCAATCATTATAGGAGTGGCTATAATGTCAGCATATGTTGGTGAGATTCTTGTTGGTAATGTTATGAGTTATATTAGGAGTGTAGGGTTAGTACAAACAAATTCTCAGGCAATAATGTCAAATATTTATACAGTATATAGTAGTACATTGTATATGGATATGCTTTTTCAATTTTTGAATTACTGTGTAAAAGAAGATAGTTCAGAAAAAATAGTGATGAAGGAACCAATTAATAAAATAGATATTAAAGAACTTTCATTTTCATATAATGGAAAAACAAAAGTATTGGACAAAATTAATCTGACATTGGTACAAGGCGAAAAGGTTGCTCTTGTAGGTCCTAACGGATCAGGAAAAAGCACTTTTTTGAAAATTTTAGCCGGGCTCTATAACATCGAAGAAGGCGAAATATTGATAAATGGTAGATCGTTAATAGATTTGGATATCAGAAGTTATAGATCAAAGATGTCTGTTTTATTTCAAGATTTTGTAAAATATGAGCTTAGTTTAAGGGAAAATATCGGCTTTGGAGATATTCAAAATCTAAACAATGATGAAAAAATGGTTCAAATGCTTCATAAGTTACAAACTAAGTTTTTGCAAACGGATAATGGAAGTTATAATTTGGATTTGCAGCTAGGAAATTGGTTTGAAGATGGATGTCAATTGTCTCAAGGGCAGTGGCAGAAAATAGCATTAGGAAGAGTTTATTTTAGAGATGCATCTTTTTATATTTTAGATGAGCCAAATGCTGCACTTGATACAGTATCTGAAAGAGAAGTTTTTGAAAAATTTTTTGAATTATCAAAAGATAAAATTGGCGTTTTTATTTCTCATCGCCTTAATGCAGCAAAAATGGCAGATAAAATTATAGTTATGGATCAGGGCAAAATTGTTGGAATAGGCAAACATGATGAGCTACTGCGAAACTGTATGACATATCAAAAGCTATATAAAGCGGAATCATATGAAAGAGAGGACATGTAGGAAAATGGAATGCGATATTTTAACTATGACCAAGAACATTGCTACAAATTTAAGTGATTACGAAAGAATGTTAAAAATAATGGGGAGAAAAGAAAACCAACGGACTTGGGAAGGAATAGAATTTGAAGCATTTTCACCACTTACTTTGAGTCATGGTCTTCCGGGGATTTGTTTATTGTACGGAAAATTAATGGAGTGTTGTCCAAAAGAAGACAAATGGGGACGATTTGCTCATAATTATTTATCACTAATGGTAGAAGAGCTAAATAAAAAGGGATTTCAAAGTCTGTCTATGTTTTCAGGTGCTGCCGGTGTGGCTCTATCAGTAGCTAGTGTTTCCAATGATTTTTTAAACTATAACAAATTACTAAATACGTTGAATGACTATATCCTAAATCGGTTTGAAGAGTCATACAGCAATATAGTAAAAGAGGAAGGGACACATTCACTCTATTACGATGTAATTGAAGGGCTGAGCGGTGTTTTGAGTTATCTAGGAATTTATAGAAATCAAAGAAAGTATTATAATGTCATCACAAGAGGATTGGAGATTCTTGTAAATTTGACTAAAGACATTGAGATTCAAGGTCAAGTTGTTCCGGGTTGGTATATTCCGGTTCAAAACCAATTTAGTGAATTAGAACAAGATCTTTATCCAAAAGGCAATTTCAATACTAGTTTATCTCATGGTATTGCAGGACCATTAACAATTCTTTCAGATATGATGGCTAATGGGATTATTGTGGATGGACAAGAAGAAGCTATAATAAAAATAATTAAATTCCTTTTTGATTTTAAGTTGAATGATGGTGAACGTGATTTCTGGAAAGGGCAGATAGATTTTGATGAAGTAGTAAACAAAAAATTAACCGATGAAAATATTATTCGGCGAGATGCATGGTGTTATGGAAATCCGGGAATATGTTATGCAATTGTATCGGCCGGTAATGCTTTAGACAATCAGTTTTTGATTGATTACGGAATAGAAAATTTGAGACTTACAATGAACAATATTAAAGGTATTTTTTCACCTACATTTTGTCATGGATATGCTGGTCTATACCAAGTATTAAATTCGGTAGAAATGTTGTTACAAAAGGAGTTTTTTTCTTTAGAAAAGGAACTCTTGAAGAATAAAATAACTGATTTTATAATCCGGATTATATATATGGATTTAAAAATATGGAGCTTGACAATAAAATGGAGAAAATAAAACCATATGATGTATGTGGACTGTTAGAAGGAACGACCGGCGTATGTCTCTCTCTTCTTGAAGGAGAGAAGAAGAGCGATAATTTATGGAAGAAAGCTTTTTTATTGGCATAAAAAGATAGGATAGGAGTAAACGGTGAATAGTAAGTACCAAGATTTTCGCTAGTTTTCATGAGATAATCACTTTGAAAAATCTAAGATTTTTTAGAGGAGGAATAATCTCATGGATAAAATAACTCATAAAGTTCGATGTGAACAATGGACAAATATCATCAAAGAATGTCTTACTAGTGGAATGTCCAAAACGACTTGGTGCCGAGAGGATGGTATTTCAGATAAATCATTTTTTTACTGGCAACGAATTCTCCGAGAAGAAGCATACCTCTCTACATTAGAGAACACCTTGACGCCAGCTGTTAAAGAAAATTCAGTTCCAACAACTACAGATTTCGTTGAAATCAAAATGACTGATCACACAAGTTCATCTGCCAGTCCTTTTAAACCGGATGTTGTTATTCGAAGAGGATCTGTTTCAATTGAAATATCAAATAAAGCTACAGAAGAACTTCTAAATAAGGTTGGGGGGGGCTTCTACATGCTTAATGATGCTGTCGGATTTGAAAAAATTTTTATTGCCACAGGGTTATCCTCACGATATTTTTATCCTCATCTTTTTCATGATGCATTAATTTTAGCCAGTTTTTCAATAGAAATATATAAGGATAACCTTAATTTCCAGCCTGAAATAGCCCTAAAGCATCTTAGGCTGGAAATTTACATGTTATTGGCACCCTGAATCTGTACTTCAGTCATACACTTCATGATAGAGCAGAATAATGATATCTCCATACCTGACTGCAAAATAGTATTCCGTTAACATTTGATCACACCGCTTCAGATTTACTGTGTAGGTACTGCTTGATTTCTTCATAGCTCCGTCCGCTTTGTGCTATAGCATCCAATAGCTTTTTCTAACGAAGTGAATCCCGCTTATCTAACAGATCTTTTAATGTTGCTGCCACAGCATCATATAGATGTTTTGCTTTCGCCAGATCTTGCTGTGCTTTTTCAATTTTAGTATCCAGTAGTTCTGCGTTAATCTCACGTGCCATATTTACCGCCATTCTTTCTGAATGTTTGATTTCTTAAGTGTATTACTGATCTCTCCGACCCGATAAGTAATATTTCCTTCATTCATCCCAAAAGCCTTTAAGATTTTTTTCTGCTTTGCTGTTACAGCATGATCCAACCGGTATACATTATCCGTCTGTCGTGTCATTTCAATCTTCTCAAGTTCCTTGATTACTGCTGGAACTGTCATATAATTCTGTTTACTCTCAAGTTTTTCATTTTTTTCATGTAATGCAGTATAAATTTTGTTTCGGATTATCAATGCGATAAATTGTGTGAAAATCCGTCCTTCAACGCCTTCGTTTGTATGTGAACGCATGCTCTTGTTTCCAAGGAATGATTTATCAGAGGCAAAAAATTTGATATTTACTAAATAGCTGGGAGAAATCCTATCAGATGACTTTTATAAAATGCCAATATATGGAGAATTATTACTCAAACCTAGTTCCCAAAGGCAAGTGTTGCTTTGACGCTTATAATAACAAGAAAACGTTCATAGAATAATTTATAAGTAAAACCTACTGTCGAAAGCAAAATAATGACATGAACAATCGAAGAAATTACATTTGGATATATGGATGTATTTTATGTGGTATGTTGAAATTATAATATTTACGAGGCGATTGCTGATTGTCGCATGTTTGAAAAAAGTGATTAAGATGTGTTAGGTGTTATTTGGATTGTTATCTCTTAACTTCTTGTAAAATTAACTCTCGTTTCCAAAGAATGGCTTATTTATGCGGATTTTGCGTATTGTATCGTTAATGATAAGAGAATTAATTACCTCTCGAGAATTAACATATAAAATACTCGCAAATCTACTATTCATGGGGGTTTTGGGCAATCGAGAGTTAAATTATCAGGAAGTTAAGATTATCTATTGATTCTCATGTCTGGTACAGAAACAAAATCTGATAACCTGTATGAAAAAAATAAATTTTTACTGACAATTACCGATTTCCCATTCAATAATCCTACTATCTCTGTATAAAATATAATGACGTAATTGATTACTCTCATTATTTGTATTACGACGCATGAATTAGGGTAGCATAGAATTACAATATAATTATGAGGTAATCAATTATGGAGAGTAGAATCAAACAGCTCAGGGAGAAACGAGGACTTATACAGGAAATTCTTGCAGCAGAATTAGGAATAACTCAGCAAATGCTTAGTAAATATGAGAGGGATGTCACATTGATAAAGGTGGATATTCTCAAGAAAATAGCAACGTATTTCAATGTAACTACTGATTATCTTTTGGGAGTTTCAGATGTAAAAAGGGATTTGCAGAGACAGATGAAAATGAATGAAACATTAGATGAGTATTATGACTTAATTGAGATATATAAGGATTTAGATTCGTATGACAAAGAATGATATGGTCAATTATGCAGACGGTAAAGAAGGTGGGAGAAAAGCGAAAAAAGGACAATAAACTGATAGAAGAGAGTTGATGTGAATGCTGAATATAGCGATTTGTGATGATGATATTCAAACAACAGGCAGATAGAAATGATGATTCAAAAAATAGCGAAAAGAAATTTTGCTGATGTAGATATAGAAGTATTCTGGAATGGTGAAAGCCTGGCAGATTCGGTTGTAGCAGGGGATGGATACGATATCATTTATTTAGACATAGAGATGAACAACGAGGATGGGATTTCAACAGCTAAAAGAATCAGGAAATATGATAAAAATGTTTTGATTATTTATGTTACCAGTCATGAAAATTATATGAAAGAATCTTTTTCAGTTCGACCATTTCAGTTTCTGGTAAAGCCAGTAAGTGAAAAACAAATGGAAACATGTTTTATGGCAGCTTATGAAGACATAAATAGTGGAGATTTTTACTTTCGTTATAGTTATCAACGTATGAATCATAAGGTATTGATCCGAGATATTTTATACTTTGAGAGCAGTAAACGGAAGGTGTTTATTGTGACTAGAGAAGAAACTTTTGAGTTTTATGGGAAATTAAATGAGATAGAGAACAGTCTGAAGGTATGTAAAATCTCTTTTTTACGTGTTCATCAGTCTTTTCTCGTAAATTATAAGCATATAAAAGGACAATCCTATGATTTTGTAGTAATGGACAATGGAAAAAAGATTTCCATTAGTGAAGACAGAAGAAAGCTTATCAGCGAGCAGTATTGTTCGATGGAGGATACATATTATGTGGATAGATAAGGCTTTGCCTTACGGAGCAGATATATTGCTGAGTGCTTATGCAGTATATCTGTTCTTTTATTATTTTGATATATTTTTTGCTCGAAAAAAGAGTAAAAAATTATGGGTGGCTGGATTGACGGAATTTGTTTTGTGGCAGTTTGGAATATCGACTATCATTAGTCTTCCTGCTTATGTAAATATTGCAGTTACAGTAATTGTTACATTGTTTGCAGTTACGATCACTTATGAGGGTATGTGGTGGAATAAGTGCGTGTTTGTGATTACATTTAATGCAATCTGGATGCTTATGGAAACCCTGAGTAATTATGTATTGATGATTTATTGTGAGCAATATGCTTCTATTCAGCCTATCGGCTCGTTTGTTTCTAAATCATTTTTTCTTGCAGTGATTATTGCACTGAAGAAAGTATTCACAGATGATGAGATTAAAGAACTGTCGGTTCGATACAGCATTATGCTCGTTTTGATTCCGATGGGGAGCATATACATTATGAACAATGTATTTATGCTTGGATTTACAGTAAATGATAATCATACTCGTATTAACTCGGCAATTACAGTAATTATTTTGCTGGTAATGAATATACTTATATTTTACATTTATATGAAATTAGCCGATGATTTACGATTAAGACGTATGGCTTCTGTATATGAACAGCAGCTTGAATTATGTGAACGGCATCAGCAGGAAAGGGAAATTTCAATACTTCAATTACGTGATGCTAAACATAATATGAAAAATAATCTTGTGTCCATCCTTGCTTATGCAGAAAACAGGCAACATGAAAAGATTATTGGATTTATAAATGAAATTATGGAAGAAAGTGGAATGGCTATAGCTGCCATTTCTAACAGTGGAAATATAGTCATTGATTCACTGATTGGGTATTGGTATGTAACCGCAAAGAAGAAAGAAATAGATTTTAAAACGGATATTTGCATTCCTATGATGCTACCGTTTAAAGGCGCAGATATATGTTTGATACTTGGAAACTTATTGGAAAATGCAGTAGAAGCAGCACAAAAAGTGGATGGAAAGAAATATATAGAAATCAAAATGAAATATGATAAGAATAATATTTTACTTTCAGTAACAAATAGTTATAGTGGAAAATTGCTGAAAACAAAAGATCACCGATTAAAAATCAACAAAAAACTGATACTGAAAATCATGGTGTTGGACTGGCATCTGTTTACCGGGCAGTCGCAAAATATTGTGGGACTATTATAATTGATGACTCTGTGTCCGGGCAGTTTAAGATTCGGGTATTGTTATACGGAAACCAGGAATAATTACATAAGCTCTCGAAATTATTACAACAAAAATATAGACTATTAAAAATGATGGTAAAATAAAATGATAAATTAATTATGCGGCTATGAGGTCTTAATGTGGAGAAGATATTATTATTTAGCGATGATGAAAAATTATTTGAGATTACTAAACAAGTAACAGAAGGAAAACAGGAATTAATATGGGGCAATTATCAGTGTCTGGAAACAAATGGATATCCGTTTGCGGATGTTGTTATAATGCATTTTGATGAGGATAAAATCAGAAAAGATATACTTCAACCAATAATAAAGGTAAAAGGAAGATTAGGGCATTTGACTCCGATCCTTGCTGTTATAGAAAATGGAAGTATGCAGGACATTTTTTCAGTTCTTAAAATAGGTGTGTATGATTATATAGAAACAATAGATGACTTGGAGAAATATCAGAAAAAAATACAAGATATTATTTTATGGGATTGGTATTTGAAAAAATATAAAGGTGGATAAAAAAGCAACGATCAGTGTGGCCATTGTTTTTTTGAACAATAGTATATGGAAAAAATTACATGAATACTCGTTTTTTTTACAAGAAAGAAAAAGGATAAGTTTTTTATAGTAGGATGTAAGAAAACAAATGAAGGAGGACTTCTATTATGAAACTTAAAGATGTAAAAAAACAGTCGGCAAAAATGCTGGCAAGTGTGTCATTAAAACTTGGCAAAATGTCAGCCGACAGTGCGTGCTGTTATATTTATCATCAGCCCAAAATGCCGGAAGCTCTGAAAAATATGAAACAATCTTAATATGAAACAGCTTTCAGAAAAAATAGCAAAGTATGTTATAAAAACTGGTGTTGTTTCCCCGGAATTATATGTAGTATATCAATATGGCTTTCAGATTGGACTTGAGATGCTATGCTGTTTCGTAACTTGTTTGAGTATAGCAATATATATGCATATGATTCCGGAATTCGCAATATTTACTGGGATTTTTATGTTGCTACGGACTTATGCCGGTGGCGTGCATCTTAACAGTTTTGGATCATGTTTTATATGTTCAGTCACTGTACAGATAATAGCAATGTATTTTAACAGTAAATATAAGTTTACGGTAGGTACAGCGTGGATTCTTATATTAGTAAGTGCGATACTGATATTGAAAGCTGCGCCAGTAGAGTGCATTAATCGAGAACTTGATGATACTGAAAAAGAACACTGTAAAAAAGTAACCATGAAAGTCTTAAGTGCTGTTATTGTATTTGCTGGTTGTTGTACACTTGCAGGAATACCAGACATACTTTCCTTAGTTGCACTGACTTCCTTTATAATTTTGATCTCTCAGTATGTTGGTATTTTGAAATATAAAATTGAAAAGAGCAAGAATAAGCGGAGATGATAAAAAATTGTTTCCGCTTTTTTTATTATATGGAATGGAGGGAGAAAATTATTTTTGAATATTAGATTATTTATATGAAAACGTCCGATGGATTTCAATCCATAAGGACGTTTTTTGTATATCATAAGAACTTTTTTATAGAGTTTTTCTTTTAAACCCGAACAATGGGGGCTTCCCAATCGGGATAAGGGTGAAAGGGAAAAAGACCTTTGCTCATATCTCATGGTCGGGAAGGAGGTGAACTCTATGGAGCAATCTTCTTCCTATGACGAGAAAACGGTAATGCACCAGTTTGATCGAAAATGCAAATTGGCATTAAAGGGCGAAACTGTGGATTATGAAAGACATTTAGCCTATCTTAGAAAACATGAAACTTTGTTTTCAGAATTATCCGAACAGGAGATGGAGAGTCTTTCTCTATTTGATGAATATGAATTGGAAAAAAGCTATTTTCGGGCAGGCGGTTATGATGTGGAGGTAAAAAATGCTCTATTGGCAGAAGCATTAACTGCGCTGACAGAGAGAAAAAGGGACATTATTCTTTTATCATACTTCATGGAAATGAATGATGCGGATATAGCAAGAAAACTGAACCTTGTCAGAAGTACGGTACATGAGCATCGTACACGATCGCTTGAAATACTAAAGATTATGCTGGAGGAAAATGCAGGTGAAAACGGAAGAAAAAAGCGTAAATAATAAAAAATTGATACCGTTTTGGGTAATCGAAAGAGCATTGGAGGGTGACATTCAGGCGATAAATAAAATTCTGAAACATTATGAAGGATATATTGCAAAATTGTCGGTTAGAAAAATGTATGATGAGTATGGCTGTGTTCATTATTGTGTAGATGAAACACTTCGTAGACGTCTGGAAACAAAATTGATAAAAACAATTATTGGATTTAAAATAGTTCGCTAAAAAACATTTGAAAGCATCCCTTTCTGCTGAAAAAGCTATTTAGCGTTGTTTGTACCTTGAAAATTTAATATTTATCCTGCAGGACATATGAAACAGAGGAGCTGTATAGCAAATACGCCAAGACTGTCTGCATTATAACTTTGCGACATCGTGACGCAAAGTGGAAATGTTGTAAACGAAGAAATATCAAAATGATATTGAAGTAAAGGCACGAGCGATAAATATTTGGCTGTAATCAGGAAGTGGGACTTTTGTGGCGAAGATACTGTTTCTGATAATGATACTTCCGGGAAAGCTGCCCGGTCTGGAAAGATGGTGAAATACCAATGAAGCTATTACCCGATGGCTGCCTGCAGGATTATCTATAAATAAATAAGGAAGGGAAAATGAACAGTACAAAATTATTAAGATATAGTATGCAGCTATCCATGCTAAAGCAACTTAGATCATTAGAACTTATCAATGAAAATGAATATCGCTTAATAGAGAAAAAACTAAAAAAAGATTATGGTGTAATTTCCAATATTACTGCTTGACTAGTACAGAGTTGCGTTGTAGAATAATATTAACACTACGATAGGAATACATAAGAAAGGACCGGTGAAATGGAAGTTGAAATCATTAAAGCGAACAGTTATGATGAAGATATTTCTAATGGAAGAAGGATTGACAGATTAAGAGTTGCCGCATATTGTCGTGTTAGTACTGATGATGAAGATCAGATTAAAAGCTATAATTCAATGGTCAGGTATTATACTGATTTGATTAAAAGTAATAAACAGTGGGTATTTGCCGGAGTCTTTGCAGATAAAGCTATCACAGGAACGAAAACAGATAAACGTGAAGAATTTCAGTTACTGATTCAGGAATGCCTTTCAGGAAATATTGATATGGTAATTGCAAAGAGTATTCCACGATTTGCAAGAAATACTTTAGACACATTAAAATATGTAAGAATGCTAAGAGAAAGGAATATAGCAGTATATTTTGAGGTTGAAAAAATTAATACCTTAAAGGATGGGGAATTTTTACTGACTATTTTAAGTTCTGTTGCACAGCAAGAGGTGGAAAATACATCTGCATATGTAAAAAAAGGCTTAAAGATGAAAATGAAACGAGGAGAACTCGTTGGATTTCAGGGATGCTTAGGTTATGATTATGATGTGGTGACTAAATCGCTTTCTGTTAATGAAGAAGGTGCGGAAACAGTTCGATACATATTTGATAGATATGTTGCAGGAGCTGGAAGTACGATGATTGCAAGGGAATTAAACGAACAGGGAATCCCAACCATTAAGGGAAATCCATGGACCTCTTCCAGTGTGATGGGAATTATTAATAATGAAAAATATAAAGGAGATATTTTATTAGGAAAGACTTTTACAGTAGATCCAATATCAAAGAGAAGGTTGGAAAATCTTGGTGAAGAAGATAGGTTTTATATAAAGAACCATCATGAAGCAATTATATCAGAGGAAACTTTTGCAAGAGCCCAGGAAATACGAGAACGTCGTAATGGAGGACGTAAAAAGGGAGTTGCCCCTGGGAAAAGAGAAAAATTCAGCAGACAGTATGCATTTAGCTGTATGTTGGAGTGTGGATTTTGTGGTGCGAATTTATCAAGGCGAAGGTGGCATAGCAGCTCAAAATATACAAAAACTATTTGGCAATGCGTGGAATCAACGAAGCATGGTAAAAGGTTTTGCCCAGACAGTAAAGGAATTCCAGAGCAGGTTATAGAGGATGCTTTTATTGAATCTTACCGCATGTTATGTATGGATCATAAAGACGTGTTGGAGGAATTTATTAAGAGAGTTGAGAAAACTTTATTGGAAGATTCGATAGAAGATAAAATTGAAAAGCTTAATAGAAGCGTTTATAATATTCAATACAAGAGAAAAAAGTTGCTGGAAAATTATTTAGAAGGTGTTGTGGCTAAAGACATTTATGAGGAAACAGATATGGGATATGAAAAGCAATTGTCTGAAGCAAAATCACAGCTGAGTATGTTGGAACAGCAATATGACAATGAGGGAAGCTTACAAAGAAGACTTGCAGATTTTAAGAAGGCATTGTCAAAAAATCAAGTATTAGAAGAATTTGACAGAGGAATATTTGAAAGTATCATCGAAAAAGTTATTGTCGGTGGTTACGATGAAAATGGAGAGAAAGATCCCTATAAAATTATTTTCATATATAAAACAGGATTCAAAAATGAAATTGGAAACGCAAAAGAACGATTTGGGAAGAAATCAAAAGCAGTAGAAACAGTGAAAGAAATGTGTTCCCATATCGTAGACGAGGTAAAGGATGTGTGTTCCTATGTTAGTGACAACACATGTGGAAACGGTTGTCTTGCTTTCCAAGGGCGAGGTCGACTCGAAAAAGATTCGGGTTGAGTTCTCTTTGGAAGATATGGATATGTCCGAATTTCAGGATGGGGCAACCTACACCCAGATCAAAGACTATGTGCTGGAGCATAGCGGGTTAAAGGTATCCAATCTTTATATCTCACAGATTAAGAGGAAATGTGGGATTGAAGTTGGCAAGAATTACAATTTGCCGAAGTCCGAGGATTCCAGACAGCCCATGTGTCCGCCGGAAAAAGAGAAAGCAATCCGAGAAGCATTCAAATATTTTGGGATGATCTAACATCCCGCAAAATGGAGGTTTCTTATGGATAGATTGATTTCTTGTGAGTTTAACATGGATACCGCTTGTGTAGAACTGAAATTCTTAGATGGCAGCATGATTGCCATTGATACCATCGCCGTGGAGAATGAGGTTGCCGATAATATGTATCAGCGGTCAGAACTGGATTATCTGATTTACAATGACCCGGTTGGATATGCAGACTTGATATTGAACGGAAACCCCGAAATTTATCTAAAAACTGTAACTGAATGTAAACCCTTAGATTAAAACTCAGCCCTCTGCCTTTTCATTGGCAGAGGGCCGTTTTTTGCTTAACAGTTATTGAGCATCCCTTAATTGCTCTACAACGCTGCATTTCGCTGCGTTGTCATACATCATGCAAGGAATCAGCCACCCCAGCAGAAGAAATACCGGAATTGTCAGCAGGACAGGCAGAATGGTGAATCGATACTCAAAGAACCAGAACATACTGCCCAGCATTTTTCCCGCAAGAGGTCCCATCACCAGCGACAGCATAAAGGCCGCCGCTACGGAAGACATTGCGTAAAACAACCCCTCATAGATCAGCATGGTTTTGAGCTGCCGGTTCGTCATTCCTACAGCCTGAAGCACAGCAAATTCACGGCGGCGGGAAAGAATACCGGTCATCATGGCGTTGAAGAAATTCAAGAGTCCCACCAGCCCGATGATAGCACAGAGGATACCACCGATCAGAAGGAACATCTGCCGGAACTGAGCAAACTCGGAGCGAGCCGTGGCCTTGCTTTCATACATCAAGGGCGAAAACTCACCGGCAGTGAGCTTCGATAGATATTGCTCTGCTTCGGTCTCGTCAGCTTCGTCTGCTGTGTCGAACAGGTAGAGCATCGGAATGGCCGCACCACCGCTGTCCCTCTGTGCGGTATCCACAGACAAAACTGTCTCATATCCAATACCACCATAACGATAACTCATGGAATACGGAAGCTCTACCAAGGCGCAGACCGTGTACGCTACATCTCTGGCTCCATACAGTTTTTCCTGAAAGTACTCCTCCGGTGTATCTTCGGTGCGGAGTTCCCCGGTGCGGCTGTCGATATATTTCACATCGTCCGCATAGGTGGCGGTGATCGTGTCTCCCACCTTGGGGTAGTATTCAGGATTGGGCAGATTACCGTAGTCATCTAAGGAAACCGCAATGGCAATGGCGTTATTGTCCGGCTCCAGCATAGGAGAAATATCTCCGTCGAACACTTGCAGCTTGTCAAACAGGCTGTTATCCAGAGCCTCGATTCTGGTATCTCCCATCACCATATTGCCCCGGTGCTCCAGACGGCTCATATGGCTGTCCAACTGCTCGGCGCTTTCGTACCTTGCATAGTCCTGCCGCAGAGCATCCTCCGTCATCCACAGATATGCGGGTTTTCGCACAGCATATCCCGTGCCGGAAAGACTGGCCTTTGTGTTTGCTGCGATCTCTTCGATCTGTTCCGGCGTGATGAATTCATCTGCCGGGTTGTAACGGAAATAGTCGGGCGTGCTGACGATAAAATCGGCGCAGGTCATGAAGGATACATACTTCTCCATGCTGAAGCCGCCCACAAAGGCACACAGCGCATTGAACAGTGTCACCGACAGTGCCAGAGACAACACCACCAGTACCGTCTTTTTCTTGTTTCGTCCCAGATTGGCAAAGGCCATCTGATGGAGCTTTGCTCCCCGGGTGCTGCGCCGTTTTTTCTTGGTCTGCATTGCATCCGTATATTTGGTAGCCTCCACCGGAGAAACCTTGGCTGCCATTTTTCCGGGCTTGGAGCAGGACAAGAGCACTGTCAGCAGAGCAAACAGCACGGAGCCAACAAAGATCACAGGCGAGGTGCTGATGGTAGTGATGCCCACCTCCAACTGGGTGGAGCGCAAGACAACAGGTACCAGAACAGCGCCGATGCCGTAGCCCAGCAGCAGCCCCGCCGGAATGCCGATCAGACAAAGCAGAAGTGCCTGCTGGCGAATGATGCGTTTGAGCTGCCGGGGCGTTGTGCCAATGGTTTTCAGAAGCCCGTAAAACCGGATATCCCCCGCAACAGAGATCTGGAAAATGTTATAGATGATAAGATACCCGGTGAAAATCACCAGCAGCAAAAAAGCTGCTATGGCGATCACAAGTTCCGGATCGAGCTGCGACTCCAGCTGGGATGAGGTATATCCCCAGTTGACGCCGATCCGGACGCTGTTGGGATCGGTATAGCTGTCCCATGTGTAACCAAGATCGGTATCCACCTGCTCCATCTGCCCTTGAATGTTTGTGCCGGAGGCCAGCATGATATTCAAATCGGTGCGGAAAGGCTGTAAACCTGTTTTCACTGCCTGCGCTTCGATGTCATCTGCGTAATCACGGCTGATGTTGATGTAATGAACAGGCATTAGTTCATCATAGTCCCAATAGCCCACCAGCGTAAAGGTATCTGTTACAGTAAAGGCGGTTTGGTCCTTGTCCGTAATGGAATAGGAAACCGTGACCTCGGCGCCCAGCTCCGGCGTTACGCCAAGCAGCTGCAACGCTGCCGTATCCATGGCTACCTCTTTGCCGCTTTCGGGCATCCGTCCGGTAGTAGGGGTTGCATAGCTCCATTTAGTGCAGTTGGCATCCATGTAGCTGATCTCTGCCGGTATTTTGGCAAAGACCCCCTCCGCAGTGATACCGATTACCTTCCGTGCCCCCGCAGCCTTCACCTTTGGGTGGGCAGCGATGCGTTCCGCCTGCTCGGGGGAAACATCCTTAAAGGTGCCATGCGCATAGCCGCCTACCTGCCGAAACTGGTAGGTTTCATAGCTGGCGTTCAACGACAAGACAATGGTGAACATGGACGTAAATAGCAGCGTTGTCAGCGCAATGGCAAAAATGGCGATCAGATTGCGACGACGGTTCGCATAAAGAGATTTTAAGCTGAGTTTCCGAATACATTTTCTGTTTTTGACATTCATCGTAACCACCTCCCGTTAGTTTTGGGAGACGATCCGACCATCTTCGATACGGATAATGCGGTCTGCCATCTGTGCAATTTCTTCGTTGTGAGTGATCATTACGATTGTCTGGGCGAACTTTTGACTGGTGACTTTCAAAAGGCTCAATACATCCTGACTGGTTTTGGAATCCAGATTACCTGTCGGTTCATCTGCCAGAATGATAGCGGGTGCTGCCGCCAGCGCACGGGCGATTGCCACACGCTGCTGCTGACCGCCGGAGAGCTGATTGGGCAGGGCATCCAGACGCTCATCCAGCCCAAGGGTCTGCACGATCTGCTGTACGAAATCCTTGTTGACCTTGCCACCGTCCAGCTCAATGGGTAGAACGATATTTTCATACACATTCAGCACCGGAACAAGATTATATGCTTGGAACACAAAGCCGATTTTCCTGCGGCGGAAGATGGTCAGCGCTTCCTCCTTCAGGGAGAAAATATCCTGTCCGTCCACCATGACCGTGCCACTTGTAGGGCGATCCAGCCCGCCCAGCATGTGCAGCAGCGTGGATTTGCCGGAGCCGGATGTGCCGACAATTGCAACAAATTCGCCCTTCTTTACACTTAAATCAACTCCATCCAACGCATGAACTGCGTTATTGCCGGAGCCATAAATCTTTTTCAGGTCTTTTGCCTGTAAAACATCCATAAATGAGTACCTCCATGAAAAAATCTGTATGTATGAAAGGAAATCATCCTTTGATACATACAGATTATCGCATAGGAATCTTTCCACATTCTTTCCGGCGGAAAATGAAATCTAACAGTTTTGATAGAATTGTTGTTATTTCGGCAGAAATATGGAAAACGTACTTCCTTTTTCCGGAACGGAAGCAATCTTGATATAACCTCCCTCGCCGGATATGATCTGTCGGGCAAGGTATAAGCCGATGCCGACCCCTTCCTGCTCCTGAACCGCCTTTGAGCGGTAAAAGCGAGCAAATATCTTCGCTTGCTCAGTTTCCGGTATGCCTGAACCGGTATCCGATATATCGATCCTTGCAAACATTTCGTAACTTACGGCAGAAATCCTGATTGTGCCATGCTCTGTATATTTGATGGCATTGTCTACGATATTCGCCAGCGCTTCCGCTGTCCATTTGAAGTCGAATACAGCAAAAGCATCTGTATCCTGCATTTGCAAAGACAATCCTTTTTCAGAAGCCTTGGCAGTATATTGTTCTACCACACTTTCAAGTAGCGGCTGCAGCGTTGCTTGCTGAGGGGAGAGTGAAATGATCCCGTTTTCCAGTCTGGAAAGCTTTACGAGAGAATCGATCAGAAATCGCAGCTTTTCCGATTGTTTGTACAGCGCCTCCACATTTGCCTTCGCCGATGCAGGCAGAGTTTCCTCCATCAACAGCTCGCTGTATAACAGCAGATTTGCAATCGGCGTTTTCGTCTGGTGTGAAATGTCCGCAATCAAGGTTTTGATTTTGTCTTTTTCCTGCGCTACATTTCGAGAAGATGCTTCTGCGGCAGAAAGATAGTGTGCAAACTTTGTTTCCAATGCAGACAGCTGGCTTTCATCAAAATTGGTTTCAGAAAAGGAGCCGGTCATGGCAGCGTCCAGCATCCTTTCGATTTCTTCCATCGTTTTTCTGGTCTTTCTCCGCTCCCATAACACAACAGCTGCCGCCGCCAGAAAACACAGCAGTATGATCACAATACCGGTTTTATTCATCTTTTGTCACCCAGCTATAACCGATTCCATAGACAGTTTTAATGTATTTCTGTGCACCAAGCTTATCCCTCAGACGCTTGATCGTAACAGACAAAGCGTTTTCATCCACATATTCTGCGCCATCTGTCCAGATCCGGTCGACAAGGTCTCCACGGGTCATGGTTCGACCACGATTTTCAACAAGCAGACGCAGTAATTTTTGTTCTGTTTTGCTCAATTCCACTTTTGAATCTCCCACATAAAAGGTCATAGTCTCAAAGTCAAAGTGAAATAGATCCATATGGAACGGCGCATTTTTATGGTTTGACGCTTGCTTTCGCAGTTGGGTATTCACCCTTGCCCGCAAAACCGAAAGAGAAAAGGGTTTGGTAATATAATCATCAGCGCCCCTCTCCAGTCCGTCTACGATGTCCAGATCGGTGTCGTTGGCAGTCAGCAGAATAACAGGAACTCCGGGCAGGTTTTCCTTGACCTCCCGAAGCAGCTCAAGCCCACTGCCATCCGGCAGATTGATATCCAACAGGATCAGGGATACACCGCTGCAAAGCAGCTGTTCCTTCGCCGTTTTTAGGTCTTGGCAGGATATAATCTGACGGTCATCTGCTTTCAGTGCTTTACTTAAACCCTGATTCAACCCTATATCATCTTCAATAATCAATAATTGTTCCATGTATCTCACTCCCTCGTTATTCAAAGGCCACCATTATTTCCTTGGGCAATTTTTCGTTCTCACAGTTCAGAAGATAGGCGATTGCTCTGCTTGCAAATTTGTTTGTTTTCACTGTATCCCAATCGGCAAGCAAAATAACCTCTGCTGTACCGTTCTCGAAATCCAATGATATTTCGCCCCATTCTCCGTCGCAGTCTACCTGATATTCGTAGATTGCGGCGGCGATTTTCTTTTTGCGTTTGGTTTTGGATTTTTGTTTCAGCCGGACAGCATGGATTGCGCCCTCGGCAACCAAAAACTCGGTCAGCCTGTCCACTGCTCTGCGGTAGGCTCGTTCTGCACCACTGGCTGTGCTTCCCTCAAACATAACCGCCAGTTCTTCAAAGGTGGGGCGGTCTTTCCATGAGCTGACACGCCCACAGGTCATGCAAATTGCTAACCGTTTTTCGAGCAAGGTCTGTTCCCGGTAATTCAGTTTCTCAAATGCCCGCTGCACCTTTTCTGCCTGTATGCTGTTCCAGAGGATGTCGGTATAGTTCCAAGTATCATCCAAGGCAACATCTTCGCCGGTTTCCTCGCCGTCTTCGTCTGTCACATAGAAAGGCTGCTGATTGCGGATGCCACGGACAACTTTCAGATATTCTTCCGCAAGGGCAAGATCACAGTTGTATTTCTTGGAAAACTCGCTGACCGCATCCTTGGTGTTATGGTACAGCCATGCCATTGACCGCACCATTTTATAATTGGTCAGAGAAGATACCGACCATTTTTCTTCGCCCATGCGAAAACGGAGCATAGCATCCCGGATGAACGGATAGATGTATGTAGCATACTCTGCGCCCTTGGCAAGGTCATAGTCCATCAGTTTTTGGAGCATTTGTTCCCGGCAGGAGAGCTTTATATCTATAAATCGGTCTGTGTCGTACAAATCGCCGCCATCCACACCGAGAAAGTCTTTGATGCGCTTGTTAAGCTGCGGCTCGTAGTGGTGTAGGAAGAATGAGAAATATATCAAATTCTTTTCCTGCAAGGCAGACAGGATATATTCGTTCAGATTGCCCACCGCTGGAGGCTCCGGTGCCAGTTGGAAGATGCGCTCTGCCACATAGGGGATGATGCCGTTAACAGACGGATTGACAGGGTGTTTCAGTATGTATCCGGTCATATTCCATGTAAAATCATTCAGCATAGCGCACCTCCTTCCGGTTTACCATATCAGTATTTAGAACTTTCTTTGCAAATACACCATATCCACCAACTGTACACCACCTTCATATATTGGGTGGTCATAATTGTCTGTAAAGAAATTTGGTATTATGTGAGAACGGACAAAACCACATTTTTCATAGAATGGTATTGTCAGTGGACTATCGCCCGTTCCAACTTGCAGAACAGCATATTGTCCGCTGTATTTCTCGATGATAAAGTCAATCAAAGCTTTTGCATAGCCTTTGCCTTGATGTTCTGGAACTGTTGCAATGTTCTTAATTTCAAGCACACCATTTCTTTCGCCGGTTATGACACATTTGCTTTTAACTCCATTATCATCGAGGATATACATCCTGCCATTATCAAGATAGCAATCTACCATGTTTTCCTGCTCATCAGCCAATAACAGCAAATCCAGATATTCCTTTTTGTTTTCTGTAACCTCAATAATTTTCATTGTTTATACCTATAAGTTACTTTCAATGCTTCTTTTTTCAAAGCAGCCTGTCCCATTTCCTTTTCGTAATCGCCCTTGGCATAGGCTACATTGCTCAATGCCCGGAGCATCTTATCTTTTGCCAGCTTCTTCATAACCTCCGCAAGATCAGCGTCCAGAGTACCACGCTTCACATAGCGGTTTATGGTATTCAGCCGTTTCTCATAAATCTGCTTCAGCGGATGATCGTCCGCAAGTTCTCGCTGTTCTCTACCTTTCAAGTTGCCGATCTGTCGGCAAGTGCGGTGCAGCTTGTCCCCCGGTGCATAGCCGCCGCAGTATTTGGTGTGCCTTGCGTTGGTGGTGAGGAACCATTTGCCGCAGATTTTGCATTTCTTCGGGGCATGGCCGACACATAAACCCTCAAAGAGATCAGAACGGAACATCCCCACAAAGGAGACATAGTGCATCCGCTTGACGAGCTTTGCAACTTTTTCGCCGGGAAGGATGACCGATACATACTGAACGGAATTGTTCAGGGTAGACATCCAAGCATTGCACTCTGTGATAGAAAACTCCGGCGGGAAATAGCTGCCGAACATTTTTGCAAAGCCCTCTGCGGTGCGGTCTGCTTCGTTGCCGTCTGATTTTTCTGCAAAATCAAGCATGGCCGTTTGGTATTCCCCAAGGGAGTATGCCAGATGCCCGAAAACTGCGGTATAGCGTTGGAGCATCATCGCATCGGTAAAGTTCTGAATTTCTTCAAACTGCAAGGAATTTGTTGCGGCTTTTGTGGCAAACTCCACATATTTCAGCGCATTGTCTACAGTAAAGACTTTTTCAATCCGTTCTCTGTGCTTTGGTATATCCATATAGGAGAACGGCGGCGTTTTGCTGAGAATCTCTAACATTGTCAATGCAGCTTCCTTTGCCATAGGAAAGAGTGCAGAAGTATCCTGTCCGGCGTTTAATATTCCAAGCAGCAGATTGATTTTCTCGCATTGCTCGTTTATTTTTGCAATGGTATTCACAGGAACATTCAGTGCATCACAGGCAAGCGTACCGACAGGAAATGTTTTGCTCTCATATATGACCGTATCCTGCCAGAAATCCAATGTCATCAATTCTTGATTCATGCTTGCCCTCCTGTCCTGTTTTTTCATTTTTTTAATTATATCATGTAAATGTGAAGAAATCTACGTCCTCAGATAAGTTGTCCTGTTTTTTGAAACAGGATTGTCCTGTCATTAGCCTGTTTTTTGAAAAATCCGTCATAACCATAATAGAAGGAGCGAAGCACCTGCCAATCACGGCGGGTGCTTCGTGCTTTCCAGAATATTATGAACGGAGGGTTTTTTATGACGATCTATGGAACCATCAAAGCGGCAATCAGTGTCAAGCAAGCCGCCGAACACTACGGGCTGAAAGTCAACCGAAACGGTATGGCTTGCTGCCCGTTCCACAATGACAGGCATCCGAGCTTGAAGCTGAATGAGGACTATTTCTTCTGCTTCGGCTGTGGAGCAAAGGGAGATGTGATCGACCTTGTGGCAAGGCTGTTCAATATGAGCAGCTATGAAGCAACGCAAAAGCTGGCTTCGGACTTCGGACTTGACCCGAAACCGCCCACTGCCGCAGCTATGGCCAAGCCAAAGCGTCCTTATATCCGTCAGTTCCGGGAGGATGAAATGCTGTGTTTCCGGGTGCTGACGGATTATCTGCATCTGCTGGAAGATTGGAAAGTGCGGTATGCACCCAAAACACCGGAGGAGGCTCTGGATGATCGTTTTGTGGAAGCCTGCCAGATGCACTGTCCTATCGAATATATGGCAGATGTGCTGACCGTGGGTGATCTGGAAGAGCGGGTGGCATTGGTGGACGAGCTGATGAAGGAGGGAAAAATTACTTTTCTGCAAGAGTACATCACACGAAAGAAAAAGGAGGTGGCGCACCATGGCGAAGAACCGGAAAACGCCTGATATGAATTTGCCTGTCTGGTTTGACGGGCAGAACATCAACGAAGCTCTGTTTTGTGAAGAATTTCTGCAGGAGCGCAGAATCATCTTCGCAAACGGAGCTTTTTTCACGCCCAATGGTCGAGTGACGGACGATCTCCCTCTGCGTGGGGAGATTTACGACAAGCTGAAATTCTGTGCCGTAAACAATATCCCCCGGAAGATCACCAACATTCTGGAAGTGCTGAAACTGGAAGCGCAAGTGCCGGACTTTCCACCGGAGCAGGATCGGATTCATTTGTCCAACGGTACGCTGCTATTGAACGGCACATTTACCGAGGGCAGACCGGCTATCGTGCGGAGCCGTTTGCCGGTTGCTTACAATCCCGATGCTACTGCGCCGGTGATCTGGCTGAACTTTCTGGATGGGTTGCTTTACGCCGAGGACATTCCAACTTTGCAGGAGTTTATCGGCTATTGCCTGATTCCCTCCAACAAGGGGCAGCGCATGATGGTGATTAAAGGCAACGGCGGCGAGGGTAAATCTCAAATCGGTGCGGTACTGTCTACCATCTTCGGCACGAATATGAAAGACGGCAGCATCGGCAAGATTTCTGAAAACCGCTTCGCCCGTGCCGATTTGGAACACATTCTCCTGTGCGTGGATGATGATATGCGGATGGAAGCTCTGCGCCAGACCAACTATGTAAAATCCATTGTCACCGCACAGGGCAAGATGGATTTGGAACGCAAAGGCAAGCAGAGTTATCAGGGTTGGATGTTCGCCCGATTGCTGGCATTCAGCAACGGTGATCTGCAAGCCTTGTATGACCGCAGTGACGGATTTTATCGCAGACAGCTTGTGCTGACCACCAAGGAAAAGCCAGTGGACAGAGCTGACGATCCCGACCTTGCGGAGAAGATGAAAGCTGAAGCCGAGGGTATCTTCCTGTGGGCATTTGAAGGCTTACAGCGGCTTGTTGCCAACAACTTTAAGTTTACGGAGAGTGAGCGTATCCGGGAAAACCGGGAAGCGGTCAAGCGTGACAACAACAATGTCTTTGATTTCATGGATTCCGAGGGATACATCCAGCGTAAAGCGGATGCGTCCATCAGTTCCAAGGATTTCTATGAA
This sequence comes from Blautia sp. AM47-4, assembly GCF_003479865.1. Taxonomy (NCBI): domain Bacteria; kingdom Bacillati; phylum Bacillota; class Clostridia; order Lachnospirales; family Lachnospiraceae; genus Blautia; species Blautia sp. AM47-4. Next base: position 100,726 of record NZ_QUHY01000002.1, on the reverse strand, counting down.
ATCTACCGGATGTGGTGCGAAGAAAATTCCCTTGCACCGCTGAAAGCCCGCAGCTTCAGCGACGCCATGATTGCCAATGCCAAGAAATTTAATCTGGAACATTGCAACAATATCACCAACTCTGCCGGACGGCGGGTTTGGGGATTCATGGGAGTGGAAGCCATTGCACGACCTCATATAAATGGGTTTTACGGAGATTCGCCGTGTACGTACGTACCGGAGGACATTCCGGAGGAATGGCGGCAGGTCGAGTAAATCCCATTGGCTGGTACGTATGTACGCAGCAAAAGAGCGTGAAACGCTTGTGATAGAAACAGCTCATTCCCTTTATTTGGGCTGTTTCTATTGCAGTGAAAGATTTGATTTTCACTGCCGCCGGGATGGGTGGTGTTTCGCAAAACAGCAGCTATCCGGGCTGAACAACAGAAAACGATGCAGACAGTTTTCGGGCAGTTCAGCAGAGGTCACCGCAGTGACCGCATTCCCCCTCGGGAGAGCCCTCGGAGAGCCCACGGCACTTTGCAGCCAGTATGGATGAAAGTGTCATAGTGGGTTATTACACTTTGAAAAAGTGCCTCTCCGTAGTTCTCCGCTGTCTGCAAATCTCAAAGAAAGGACAAAAATTCTATGGCAAGAAATGATGGAATAGACCGTACCGTAGCCAGAAATCAGGACTTGGAAACCCCGGCAGATGTGGCTAAGGTACAGGAACACAATGAGCGTGAAAAGGACAGCTACAGCAATCAGGACATCGTGCCGGAACGCACTTCTCTGAACGTTCATTTCAAAGCACCCACGGACGATTATGTAAAAACGTTTGAGCAGATGGAACAGGACGGCGTAATTTCCACCAGAGGTCTGAAACCGGATGCCGTCAAATACGGCGAGTTAGTATTTGATGTGAACTCTGCTTATTTCTACAATCATGGCGGCTATGAATTTGCAAAACAGTTTTATGCTGATGCTTACAAAGCCGCCGTGGAGATTGTAGGCGGTGAGCAGTATATCCTCTCCGCTGTGATGCACGCCGATGAGCGCAACCGGGCAATGTCCGAAGCTCTGGGCGAGGAGGTGTACCACTACCACCTTCATGTGGTTTATATCCCGGTGGTGGAAAAGCAGATCCTTTGGTCGAAGCGATGCAAGGATGAAGCCCTCCGGGGAACCGTTAAGGAGGTCATCACACAGGTCAGCCGCAGTAAGAAATGGGAGTCCAAGCCGGTGCTTGACGAGGACGGTAATCCAATGTTGAACGCAAAAGGAAAAAAGATTTTGAGGTCATCCTACAGTATGTTGCAGGATGACTTTTTTCATTTCATGCGAGTTGCCGGATATACCGATCTGGAGCGTGGAGAACGTGGAAGCACCGAGGAACATCTGACTGTGACCCAGTTCAAGGTGCAGGCAGAACAGCAGCGGCTGGAAGCTGTGACCGGGCAGGTGGCACAGGCAGAACAGAATTTGGAGGATGCCAAAGCTGCCACAGCAAAACAGAAAAAGAAACTGGAATCTTTGCAAAAGGAAACCAAGGCGGCAAAGACCATTGCGCTGACAGTGCAGGACATTGAAGCAATGGGCAAAAAAGCCACATTCGGAAACAATATTACGCTGACACCGGATGAATGCGACACACTCAAACGCTATGCGGTCAATGGCATTATCGCCAATGCTGACAACAAGCGTCTGAAAGAAAAACTGGCTTCCGCAGAAAAGACGGTTTCCATCTGGAAGCAGCGGTATGAAGCGGTAAACGAAAAATATATGGAACTCAAACAGAAAGCCCAACCCTTTCTGGATGCACTGGAAATCGCATCCGAAAAGGTTTGGGCTTTTATCAATTCTATCCTCATCAGAGGAAAGGAAACACAGGAACACGAACACCCTGCCCGGAAGCGTGGACAGGATATGGAACTTTGATGGAGGAATCGCCTATTGAAGAAATATTATGAGGAAGCGAAATATAATGCGGCATTTGACCGCTGTGTGGATGTTATGAGCCAGATGCTCCAGAAATATGGACATCAGGTTTTGGATAAATTGGAGCAGGACGCACCGCAGGAAGTGGAGCATTCCGAGGAAAGTAATCAAGCGCAGCTTTTGACGGATAAGGCTGCGTAAAATTTGCAATTTACACGTTGCGTATTCACTATGGCTATGCTATAATGATTACGCAACGTGTATTTTTGCTTTTGTGGAGAAAAGACGGATGGATTGTAAAAACAGAATTATAAAGTTACGTGAAAGCACAGGACTGAATCGGAAAGATTTTTGCAAGCTCGTCCATATTCCTTACCGGACTATGACTGAATGGGAATTGGACAACCGCCATGCACCGGATTATGTGCTGTGGCTTTTGGAGTATTATATCCGCAACGAGGGACTTATGGTAAAAGGAAGGAATGAGGGAGGTGGAGATTCTGAAAAAGAAACAACTTAAATGCTATCTTTATACAAGAGTGTCCACCTCGATGCAGGTTGACGGATACAGTTTGGATGCCCAGCGTGACAAGCTGCGGAAGTATGCGGCATACGAGGATATGATCGTTGCCGGGGAGTATTCTGACGAGGGCTTTTCCGGAAAGAACATTCAAGGGCGGCAGGAGTTTCAACGGATGCTGAATGACATCCAGGACGGCAAAGATGATGTTTCTTATGTGTTGGTCTTTAAGCTGTCCCGATTTGGCAGAAATGCAGCGGACGTTCTGAACTCTTTGCAACTCATGCAGGATTTCGGTGTCAATCTGATCTGCGTGGAGGATGGCATTGACAGCTCCAAGGATGCAGGAAAGCTGATGATCTCTGTGCTGTCTGCGGTGGCAGAGATTGAGCGAGAAAATATCCGCACACAGACAATGGCAGGACGGGAGCAAAAGGCTCGTGAAGGCAAATGGAACGGCGGTTTCGCTCCATATGGATACAAACTGGAAAATGGAAACCTTGTCATTGCAGAGGATGAAGTGGAAGTAATTCGGGTCATTTATGACCGTTACATTCACACTAATGAGGGTGTTGCAGGAGTTGCAAAATATCTGAACCGCAATGGTTATACTAAGAAACTAAGACAGAATAATACCATTCCGGGATTTTCAAGGGATTTTGTGAAAAATGTATTGTACAATCCTGTTTATATGGGAAAGATTGCTTACGGCAGACGAAGAACAGAAAAGAAACAGGGTACAAGAAACGAGATGCACGTGGTTGAGCAGTCGGAGTTCCCGGTTTATGAAGGGCAGCACGAAGCTATCATTTCCGAAGAAGATTGGTATCTGGCACAGGAAAAGCGCAAGATCAATTCCTTTAAGCGGGAAAAGGTCAATAATCCAGACCATGCACACATCCTGTCCGGTATCTTGAAATGCCCATGCTGCGGCAAGAGTATGTACGGCAATATCGCCAAGGCGCACAGCAAGGACAAGAAAACACGGTATTATTACTACTGCAAAAATACGGTTACACCGACAGGGCATGAGTGCAGTTTCCGTCTGAATATCGAGCAGATGGAAATCAACAAATTTGTGGCGAAGGTTATCTCCGCTATGGTCAACAATCCACGATTTGTAGAAGCAATTCAGGCGAAAATCGGAACAGCAGTTGATACAGAAGATATGGAAAAGCAGATTGCTGTCCTACAAGGGCGGCTAAAGCAAGCCTTTGGAACGAAAAGCCGCTTGGAGCGTCAGATGGATACCTTGGACATCAATGATGTCCACTATGACAGAAAGATTTTGGACTTGCAGCGCCGCTATGATGAGCAGTATGATACGATAGAGGAAATCGAAGCTCAGATTGGCGAATTGCAAAGTCAGATCCGCAGCATCCAGCAGGAGAAGATTTCCGGTGACAATATCTATCGCTTGTTGCTGGCATTTGATGAAGTCTACCATCCGCAACAGAAGCGGAGCAGAAAGAGTTTATGAAAGCCTTTATTGAGCGAATTGAGATGTTCCCGGAAAAGAGAAAAGACGGTAGTTGGATAAAGAAGATCGTATTCAATTTTCCTGTGCCTGTTGATGGTGAGGAAGTGAAAGAACTTCCCTTGGAAACTGAAACAACTGTTGAGACGGTTGTTTTGATGTCTAAAAAAGATAAATAAGTGCCATAAAATGGTGAATTTCCGGGCTTTTCGGAAGTTGGGACAAGAAGACTGACTACTGAAAAGCCTTGGTTATTTTGTGGGGAAATGTATCAATGATATAGGATGTGATAGGTTGTGGCTTTGGATTAGATAACAGAAATTGAGTTAGTGAATTAGTTGTTATAGAAAGGATGAATGCAATGGGGATAAAAGCTATTGAAACAAAGTACAATGGTTTCAACTTCAGAAGTCGCTTAGAAGCAAGATGGGCCATTTTCTTTGATATGATTGGACTTAAGTATGAATATGAAGTTGAAGGTTATGAGATGAATGGGGTACGATATTTGCCGGACTTTTATATTCCGAGTCTTGATAGATGGTTTGAAATTAAAGCAAAGCCACTAAGCGAATATGAAATGAAAAAATGTGAAGAATTTTGTTTTAATAAAGATAATGAGAATATAAAGTTTTCAGTGCTAATTGGTTCCCCAGAAGCTGTAAAAATTGATAATTTTGCTGGTGTATTTGAATATGTATGGGAGTGGCCATCTGAGAAGTACCCATCAAATTATAGATTTCTTGCACCTGCTGAATTGTCAGAAAAAGAATTCTATTCTCGTTTTATGCAAGGGCTTTGGGTTGTTCCAGGTGTAACAGAAGAAGAACTTACGCTAGCAGCTTCTGCAGCTAGAGAAGTAAGGTTTGAGTTTGGAGAAGTACCGAAATATAGAAAGGAAGATTAAAGATGGCTGATGATTTATTGAAGAAGGATTTGATTACACATAAAATATATTCGTCATGGCAGTTTGTAGAGTATACTGAAAAAAATATAGCCACAGTACACTACTGTGCCGATACGATAAATAATATTATTAGCAAGATGACAATGAAAACTGTACGATGGCAACAGGATATAGCCTCTGATTTTATTGACGATGTAACTGAGAATGGAAAGAAAGTAAAACGTTTATCGGTAACAACAGAAAATGCACCTACTTACGAAGTAAGGGTTGCAGGAGAAAAAGTAGACCCTTGGTTCCTGTTTGATAAATTGTTGCGTGATTTCTTTCAGTATACGATGAATGCGTTTGATTCTATTAGTCAGATAATAAATGCAGGCTTATTAGAAATTAAATTGATATATTGTCGAAAATGTTTTATGTGTATAGAGGAAAGGAGGCAGCAGATGAAACTTACAGATATGACAATTGAAGAAATGTGTACGACTACAGAAAAGCAGTCATTTGACCGTAAGAGTGCAAAGATAGAAGCGACAGCAATTGCTACTCCGATGATTGCATTTGCAAATGCAGATGGCGGACTCTTAGCTGTAGGTATTGAAGATAATGGAGAGATTACCGGAATTGATGATTACACTAAGAATATCAATGAAATACTTCGTGCCGGATATGATTTTTGTCAGCCATTTATTTTCATTGAAAAAGAAACTATAGATTGCATTGATAAAAATGGTAATGCAAATCATATTTTACTTATTAAGGTTCCGCAAAGTGCAGACATGCATGTAAATCATAGAGATGAAGCGTTCTTGCGCGTTGGCGACAGGTCAAAGAAACTAACCTTTGATGAGCGTATGGAACTTATGTATTCAAAGGGAATGCGTTTCTATGAGGACGAGCCTGTATATCGTAGTACTTTGGATGATATTGATATGGAGTTTGTTGCAAAGTACTGTGAGAAAATTGGCTACGGAAAGACTCCGGAAGAGTATATTAGGCAAAATAAGGATTATATCGTAAGTGTAGCTGGTCGACAGGAAATGAGCGGTGCCGCTATTATGATGTTTGGAAAAGATCCACAGAGATTTTTCCCAAGGTCACGAGTTCGTTTTATACGATATGAAGGAACTGAGGCAAAAGTCGGCGCAGAGATGAATGTTATCAAGGATAAGATGTTCCAAGGCCGTATTCTTGATTTGGTAGAACAGACTATTGAGTATGTGAGAACACAGATTAAGGAGCATACCTATCTTGGACCAGATGCTCGTTTTGTGACAGAACCAGAATATCCGGAATTTGCATGGAAAGAGATTATTGTAAATGCAATTGCACACCGTGATTACAGCATAAAGGGTACGGACATTCAAATTAAGATGTTTGATGACCATATTACAGTGGAGAGTCCGGGAACACTACCGGGAACGGTGCGCCTCAAATATGCGTGAGATACATTTTTCAAGAAATCCGAAGATGGCACAGCTTCTTCATGAGTATGAATATGTGCGTGAGTTTGGTGAAGGCGTAGACCGTATGTATCGTGAGATGGAAGAAGCAGGTCTTCCGGAACCAGAATATAAGACAGTTGCATTTATGGTGCATGCTACGATTAAGAATAAGAAGTATCTTGTGGGTTCTGAATCGACAACTCCACAAGTTAACCCACAAGATAAAACACAAGCTACTCCACAAGATAAAATATTGGAATTTTGTAAAATTCCACGAAGTAAGAATGAAATCGTTGCTTATATGGGCTATAAAGATCCAAGATATTTTACGAAAGAGTATATGAAGCCGTTACTTAAAAATGGGGAATTGGTAATGACGATACCAGATAAACCTAATAGCAAAAATCAAAAGTATGTGACTAAGAAGTAGCATTGTATCTAAGAAACATTTGCAAAAAGGTGTGATTAAAAGATGAAACTTGATGAAGAAATACTTAAAGGAAAGCAATATATCGATAAATTGAGACTAGAATATATTGAGAATCATACTCGCTTTCAGGAACGTGATGAACTTATTGCTGAAAACAATATAGAAAAAAGAGATATAAAGGGATATCATGGACGCGAAATACTTGAATTATTACAAAATGCAGATGATGCTTACCAAAAGAGTATTGATAAAGGGGAGAAGCCTCAATGTGAGCTTAAAGTAACTATTTGCTATAAGGGGAATGTTTTAACTGTTACAAATACAGGAACTTGCTTTGATGAAGCAGGAATTAAGGCAATTGTACAAGGAAATAATAGTCCTAAATCAGGAAAATACATTGGAAACAAGGGGACAGGATTTAGATCTGTCTTAAATTGGGCAGAAAAGGTTAGAATATTTTCGGGGAACTATAATGTTGAATTTTCTAAAGAAATAGCCGAGAAAATTCTTGAAGAACACAAGGAGAATCCTCAGATAAAAAAGCAAATACAGAAGAACAAGAACCTCTATATTCCCATGTTGGCAGTTCCGGTTTATATTGAGAATGGTAGATATAATGACACCACAACTATAGAGGTTGTTATTGATTCGATGAAATTAAATGATGATTTTTCTGTGTCTAGGCAAATTGAGAATATAGACCTTAGGATACTGTTGTTTCTCCCTAATATTAGCCAGATTGAAATTATTACGGATGATAATTGTATAGTTTATAGAAGAAATAATAATCAAGGTGTTGCAGAGAGTATTACCTTGGAAAAAATTGTTGATGAAAACGTGGAAATGCAAGAGGAGTTTTACCTTTATAGAAAAGTAATTACTAATGCAATTGAGGAAGATGAAGTCTTGAAAGATATTCAGCTTTCTATTGCAGTACCTCTTGACATGGATACATTTATGAGCAGATATATTTATTCGTATTTTCCTTTGTTGGATACGGAATCACCTTTTAATTGCGTTTTGCATGCATCATATGCACTTGGAGATCACAGGAACACGGTTAATGTTAGCAAAGAGAATAAAAAAATAATAGAAGAGCAGTTATTGTTTTTAGTTGAGGTTGCTAATCAATTTGTAGATAAAGAACAGTATGATATTGCATATAATCTTTTAATTCCTACTAATTTTTCAAGTAACAAGTGGAGATTTACTTCTCCATTTGCAAAGTTTGAACTAGAGGATTACTATTTGGAAATATTATCAGAACAGAAAATTTTCCGAACTGTAAATGATGAAAATATTTCAGTTAAAGATAAACCTAAGATGATAAGTGGAAATTATCCAGAGTTTTTCAGAGATAAAGGATTTGAAGGTTTATTGAACTCCTTGTTAGACAATAGGATGATATCGTTGATTGAAATACTAGCAAAGAGAAAAGAAATTGATTTATATTTTGAAGAGAGAGAATTGTTACAGATTATTAATTCGCTTTCCAATGATTGGGATATAAAAAAACAAGTGAACAATTTGTGTGGTGGAATACGAGATATAGAAAGTCAATTCCGAATTTGTTAAAAACACAAGAGGATAAATGGCTAAAATATCAAGAAGAATGTTATTTTCTAATCGGTGATTTTGATGAAAAAGGGTTGCCGTCTTGGGTTAAAATACCGGCACTACATAAAGAGTATCAACAAGAATTATTCAACATGGCTGAGGGAGTACAAGAAGTAATAAATGTAAGAGAGCGAGATAAGGAACCACAAATCTCACGTATTATTTGTCAAAATAATATATTTCCTACAATTAATTTTAAATACAGAGATCGTAGCAATATCATATCAACAGTAAATTCATCTGTGGACACATACAATAAGGCGATTGATTTTGTCAAATGGTTATGGGGGAATTATAGAAAAGAAATTGATTGGAATCCGCCGGGGCGTACAGAAGGAACAAGATTTAAATATAATTTTCCTAATGCGAGAGATAAGAGTACCCAAGATGGTGAAAAATTATTTTGGGGATTACAATACAACAATTTTTTAGCGGAAAAATTGTTTGATAATAGCTTTGGTCAGTTTCCACAAATAGAGGTTTTCAATATTAGTGTAGAGGAGAGTGCTGCGTTTCAAGAATTTATAAGTAAGTTTGGTGTTAGGAAGTATCCTGTAATAGAAGTACAAAATGTATACCCGTTGGATTCGTATTCAAATGAATATGAAAATGAAATAAAATTACATGGGGATATAGGTTGTTCAACAACTGTTACTTGTAGGTATCGATTACCATACATTAAGAATCTTGTAGATTTATTAAGGAAATTATCAACTCGAGAAATTGTTGAATGGATAATTAAAGATTCAGAACTTTATGTTTGTTTGAGTAGTCCATTCTATTTTCAAAATGCAAAAATATCTTATTATGGTAGCCGACAACAAGTAGAACGTTATTATTGGGATAAAATAAAAAATTACATTTTGGAAGTGTTTAATGAGGTAAGATGGATTGAAATCGATGGCAAAAGGTATTCGCCAAGACAAATTTTGCAGAATTTTAGGTCTAGAAACAATCAAAGATTTGTTGGCATTGTTCCTGTTATTGGCATAGAGATGCTGGAAAAGATAGCAGAAGAATTGCATGTAGACATAGGTGTAGTGCAAGAGATTTTTAATAAATTTAGTTTTGGAGATAAGATTACAGATTTGAGTTCGGAAGACTTTTATGGTTTAATGCTGCGACTTCCGGAGTTAGATTTTTCACGTAGTGCCGAATTATCAAAAGCTATATATAGAATTATTGAGCAACCAGCGTTTTCGAGAAAATTTGAAAACTCTGATAGCAAAAACAGGTTTTTTGTTGAAGGCAAGATATTAGTCAAATATAAAGGGCAGTTGCAGTATGTTTTAGCAAAAAATGCTTACCTTCCAAGTTCAAAAATAATAAGTAAAAAGAATGTTCCAATAGTTGAAAAGGGACAAAGAACCAATAACAGAAATTTTGTCACATTATTTGGATGTCAGGAGTATACTAAGGAGTATACTGTTGACCCTGGTAGTGTTTCTATTAGTGATGCAAACAGTAGTTTTCAACAATATTATCAAGATTTTAAGAAGTATGCTCGTGCTTATGCAGAGAATAATGATAATATAGAAAAGTATGGTAAGAATCTGAATATTAATCTAGTGAATCGAATTACAATATTAGAAGTTGGGAATCGAATCACAATTGATGAAGAATATATGTGCATTCGTGATACTATGACTAATTGGTACATAACTGTGTTTGATAAAGAATTTGATGTCAATACTGTTTCTGAAATAATAGAAAATATTTATACAAACATAGCGAATACACCCGGCTTTGAGGCGAGTAAGCTAGGTGAATTATTTAGAACAAAAGATAATAGTAACAGGGAGTTTTTGATAAGAAAAGATTTTGGTTCATTAAGTGTTATAGAAGATGCATTCTATCAGAATGAAATTAGAAATAACTTCATAAAAGTACTTAAAATTATTGCACCAACATATGAGATTGATAAAATCTTGATTGATTTTGAAAATTTTTTTAGTATTAAAAATGGAGCTTGTATTATTAGTTTGTTCAGAGAAATAGGGACAGATGTTGAAGAGTTTAGAAATAAGGGGTTTGTGTACAATTTGGATTTGCTTCCTTATTATTGCGAAGTGCTTAAGAATTTTCTGCAAACTGAAAAAAGAAGGTTTAAGGATTATTTGTTTACACGAGCAAAGTCGGATGACAAGTTACAAAAGGACTTTGTTAGTACAGTTTATAGATTTGAGCAATTTTCAATTACTAAGTATATAAATTCTGTTATGTTTAGTGTTGAAGATAAAGTTGTTGAGACTTTTGGTGAATGGAAAACTTCGGAAGATGTATTTTCTGCGGATGATGAGTATGTAAAGAATTATGAAAAAATGAATCCTCAAAAGCTGTATGAAGATGAAATCTCTAATGATGTGAACGCACAACAAATGATTTACTTTGGGAAAGAAAAAGCGTTCAATGAATGGCTAGATTTACATAAAAGATTAGAGGAAAGAAATAATATGCCGGAGAATCCTTATTCAAGATATATAGGGGTGATACCTAAGGTTAATGAGGTTTCATATCACCAAGGTGCAAGTACTACAGGAGGGGCTAATACTGGTAACAGGAATAATAAATCAACAGGAACTTATACTCAAAGTCATGATGAAAAACGTAATAGAAACAAAAAAATACTTGGTAATAAAGGCGAGTTGTTAGTTTATAATTTGCTTTGTAAACGGGTTGGAAAAGAAAAGGTGTTTCCTAGATCAGAAGCTTTTATTGAATTAGGAATCATAAAACCAGGTCAAGCTGTATCTGGAGGATATGATATTTCATATTATGGTGAAGATGGAATAGAGTATTTTGTAGAAGTAAAAACTGGCGACGGGAAAAGTTTTATTATTTCACCTGGAGAACTTCAATATGCGAAAGATAATGCAGAAAAGTATAAGCTGATTATTGTTTATGATGTAGATGCGGAGGAACCTAAGTGTATGGAGTTACCAATGAGGTTTTGGGAAGATTCAAAATTTAGAAAGAGAGAAATTGTAGAAAGAATTGAATTTGAATTTTAGGTTTCTCAAAAGCGTAATGATTCTAAGAAATAGAGTGATGTTGAGGCGTATGTTCCCGACATTGATATCGGGAACATACCTTGAGTGCATGGCTCACCCATCTCGAGTGTATGGGAGAAATCAAGGAAATACGGAACATACATAACTATAGAAAGAACTACTTTCTTCGATATGTTCCCTTTAACAGTAAAACCCCTTGATTTATTCCCGTATACTTCGGTACAATAAATCAAGGCAGACATCAAATCGGAACAATCGAGCCATGTAGAAACAATCTGTAAACTTTGCCGTAAATAAGCGGTTTACGACATGATGTTCACGCAAATTTGGCGGCAATGCCGCCATAATTAAAAAAACATACTAAAAAAGAATAAGAGCACTGAACATCCGTGAATTATGTTCACAGGTTCAGTGCTCTTATTGCAAATTCCGGCTCATCTGACCACGCATTCCGCTAAGAGCTGATCAGTCTTTCCGGATGTAACTGAACGCGTTTCCGCTTCAGCTGTAAGCGCCAAGTATTCCTGCGGATTTTCAAATCCTTAGATTTCCCCTATAATTGCAGCTGATAGATACTTAGATTATTTCACTACAATTATGGAGGATAGGTTATGGCAGGTACTCGCAAGACCCGCGTTCCGATGGTGGAACAGATCAGACTTATCAATGAATGCCGTCAGAGCGGCATGACAGATGCTGACTGGTGTCGTGAAAACGACATTGCAGTAAGCACCTTTTACAACTGGGTCAGCCGTTGTCGGAAAACAGCAGCGGATCAGATCCAAGCGGCGAATTATGGTCATCTTGAGGTTCCACGCCCCAAACAGGACGTGGTTCCCATTGACATTGTTCCGGATCACATTCCGGAACAGCATACCGCATCGCAGATGCTAAATTCGAACCTTGACAATCCACATACGATTGAAGTTTCTATGAAGGATATCACAGTCCGCATCAGCAATGATGCGGATCCTGTTCTGCTCACCAGGACTTTTCGCATGCTTCAGGAATTTTCATGTTAGGTGATGTTTCCGGACTTGAGAAGATCTACATTGTCTGTGGCTACACGGATATGAGGAAATCTATTGACGGACTCTGCACCGTTATCGAAGACCAGCTTAAGATGGATCCGTCGTCCAGTGCTCTCTTCCTTTTCTGTGGAAGAAGACGGGACAGGATCAAAGCCTTGTTCCGCGAACCGGATGGCTTCGTTCTGATCTATAAGCGATTGTCTGTCCGCGGCGGTTATCAATGGCCCAGAAAGCAGTCAGAGGTCCGGAATCTTTCCTGGCGGGAGTTTGACTGGCTGATGTCCGGGATTGATATTGACCAGCCAAAAGCCCTCAAAGCAGAATAAAAAGCGCGTGGATCCTGGCAGAAATCCTGCATAGAAAAATCCGGAAATCCCTTGTAAATCCGGCATTTTTCAGGCGTTGTTTTCCTTTAGTAAAAGCCCCCTTTCTGGTATAATAAAGGAATCAAATCCGAGGAGAGAAACGATGGCTTCCAGTGCAAAAGATATCCAGCTTCGAGAGCTGAAAGATACCGTATCACAACGGAAAACAATGATAGCGGAGCAGACGGAACTGATCAAAGCTCTCCGTCTTATTATTGACGAAAAAACCAGTCATGAGAAAGCTCTTCAGGAACAGGTAGATTATCTGACAAAAAAACTCTTTGGTCCCTCCAGCGAGAGAAGATCTGATGATATTCCGGGACAGCAGAATCTCTTCGATGAAGCAGAAGTGGAACAGGATCCATCCCTGTTGGAAGGCGAAACGGTAATCCGGGAGCATACCCGTAAAAAGAAGGCAGCACATGAGGAACTCTTCAAAGGCCTGAAAGTTGAAAAAGTAGTGGTCCCACTTCCGGAAGAGGATCAGATCTGTCCGGTATGTGGTACGCAGATGGTCCTGATCGGCGAGGAATATGTCCGCCGGGAACTGGAATTCATTCCTGCCACCTGTAAAGTGATCGAATACTACAGCCAGAGCTATGGATGCCCCTCCTGCAAGGAAGGACTCGGCGATACAGAAAAGCCTGTGATCGTAAAGTCTCAGGTTCCGCCAGCTCTGCTTGGAAAAGGACCTGCATCAGCATCTGCAGCTGCATGGACTATGTACCAGAAGTATGCCAACGGGCTTCCACTTTACCGGCAGGAAAAGGACTGGAAGCAGTATGGGGTGCAGATCAGCCGGACGACCCTTGCAAACTGGATCATCTACTGTTCAAAGAACTATTTTCAGCCAATGTACGATTACTTTCATCGGGAGCTGCTGAAACGTAGTTTTGCGATGGCAGATGAGACGCGGGTCCAGGTATTGAAAGAGGAAGGACGCAGGGCACAGACCCAGTCATTCATGTGGCTGTTCCGAAGCGGTGAGGACGGACTTGCGGAGATCATCCTGTATGGCTATTCCCCGACCAGGAGCGGCAGCCATGCAAAGGAGTTTCTGGAAGGCTACAGCGGATATCTGGAAACGGACGGCTATCAGGGTTATAACAGTCTGCCTGGGATCAGGCGCTGCTCCTGTTGGGCACATATCCGCCGATACTTTATCGACGCTGTTCCCAAAGGGAAGCAGTATGACTACAGCCAGCCTGCAGTACAGGGAGTCCAGTACTGCAATCGGTTGTTTGCCATGGAAGACTCCATTAACAAAAAGTATCCCGGTAATTATGAAAAGCGGAAACAACTGCGTCTCGAGAAGGAAAAACCTGTTCTGGAGGCTTTCTGGTCGTGGCTTGACCAGCAAAAGCCCGTCCGGAATACCCGGCTGGATAAAGCCGTGAATTATGTTCTCAACCGGCGTGATATAGCGGAAACCTATCTGGAAGACGGGCGGTGCAGCTTTACCAATAATCTCAGTGAGAATGCGATCCGTCCGTTCGCAGTGGGGCGAAAAAACTGGCTGTTCAGCAGTTCCGTGGACGGAGCGAATGCCAGCGCAGTAGTCTACACAATGGTTGAGATGGCCAAAGCACATGGGCTGAACATCTACGGATATCTTAAATTTCTGCTGGAGAACCGACCGAGTAAAAATATGACCGATGAACAGCTGGCGGAACTGGCACCTTGGAGTGAAAAACTCCAATCTATCAAAAATCGCATGTGAATTATAGTGAATTACTCCAACTCGTAAAGGGCTGGAGTAATCTTGTATCTAACCGCATTATTATTTGGCGCTTACTAAGCAACCCTATGTGCAGATTGACCTGTTATCCTATCTGCGGGAGTTTGAGCCGAGCAATCTTGTTAAGGTCAAAGGCACAAGCAATGTGTACTGTACCGCAGAACACGACAGCTTAAAGATTTCCAACGGTAAATGGTATTGGTGGTCGAGAGGTTTCGGCGGCTATTCTGCCCTCGATTATCTTATCAAAGTCAAGGAATATGACTTTGTGGAAGCCGTGGAAATTCTCACGGGACAGACGATGGCGGACTGGAAGCCACCCCCTGCTCCCAAGAAAGATAAACCGAAAGTTCTGCTCCTGCCGCCAAAAAATAAGGATTGTAACAGAGTGATACAGTATCTTTTCGGGCGTGGTATTGACTATCAGCTCATACAGGAGTGTATCTCAGACGGTACGCTTTATGAGAGTGCCGATTATCACAATGCTGTTTTTATCGGCAAAGATGAAAGTGGAACACCGAAATATGCTGCCCTGCGAAGCACTCTCGGTAGCACTTTTAAGCAGGACGCATCGGGCAGCGATAAGCGGTATTCGTTCCGACTTCTGGCGAGAGAGCCGACGGATACCGTGCATTTATTTGAAGCCGCCATTGATTTACTGTCCTATGCCACTTATGAAGGAATTATCAGCGAGGAATTGTGGCAAAAGGTTCACGCAAAGCGTATGGCAACAGGAATTAAACAGCCATCCAAAATCGGTAAGGATAGGTCACACCTTTTGACGGGGATATTAAAGTGTCCCCTTTGTGGAAGTTCAATGTATACGAACAAACACGCTTGGACAAATAAAGACGGCACATACAAAGAGGTTTACTTCAAAAGAGTGTCCCTATTTTTTATATTAGGGCATTCCATTAGGAGTGCCTTTTTCAATTCAATTTAAAAGGGGGTTCACTATGAACAACACAGCGTTAGGAGCAGAAAACAAAAAGGAACAGACAATCAATTTTATCAGCGAAGCACATGAAAAATTCTACTATGAAAAATTAAAAGAGGTACGCTATCAGGATGTGTACCACAAGGCACTTTGCTATTGCCTTGGTATCAGCGATGATACGAGAAGAAATGTTGATAGCATCTATGATTTTAAGACGTGATGTGTAAAAACTGAGTGTCTGCATGAAGGCTGGCAGACCAGTGGCAGTATGAAGGTGGTGCGAATGGCATTAAACCTGTATTGCAACGGCACATGCCATTATAGGCGGAGTCGTTGGTGTGGTTGTCCTTGCCATAAAAATAGCTGCGATCATCAAAGAAATAATAAATATTATACTGGAATATGCAAGGAGATAGTTCATTTGCTGAAATGCAGGGCAGATATGAGATTGTGGATTTTGTATCTGCCCTCTTTATAACTTCTGGTCACAACGTCCAGAAGTGGAAAGGAAAAAAAGATGGAATCAATGCGTGATACGAAACGGATTATGGAGCGGGAAATTAAGAAAGGCAGTACACCGCTTCAATTTGAACGGATTGAACTGGATGCAGACTGTTATCAGGAGATCGCATCAAAAGAGAAATTGACAGAGGTATTGCAGTATCTCCATAGAGTGGGGGGGATATAAGGCATTGGCGGGCAAGACCGTAATCAATAATGTCTATACGTTTATGAGAGGGAAAACATCGGATTTTACAAGGGCAAGAAGTGTTTTTGACAGGGAGAAAATCTATCAGCAGATGCTGTGGCAGGAGAAAAAGTTACAGCCGACTTATCAAGGGGATTGCTATGTCGAGACGGCAAGATGTTACTTTTCTTTGCCAGAGGATGAATGGGATAAACATAAAATGACGTATCAGAAGAATGAAGCGTTTGGATTTATCATGTCAAACAAGTATATTTTGGGATTATATAAGTATTGCAGGGAAGCTAGGCGGGATTTTGCTGTATGTTCAGCCAAAGCACCGAACAAAGGGGATGAGGTGGTTAATCGGCTTATAGATATGGAGAATGTAAAGGTATTGGCACATTGTCTGTTGCTGGATGATGTATGGGTAGAAAATGAACAGGTTGAGGTAAAATTATACACAATATATGTATTGCGATAATTTTTAAGCCTTGAGAATTCAAAAAATCAAAAATATATTAAAAATATCTTTTTATTTTGGTATAATTGTTTTGGTGTTTAATGGCACTTTCTACTATACTATTGAAAATAGATTCGCATTGGAGGGATGGATAAATGATTAAAAAAAAGGATATTTATGATAAAATCGTTCATGCATTGTCAATTTTTATTGATGAAATAGAAACAAAGGCAAAGAATAATTTATTAGATGATAATGTATTTTCAGAAGACTTTATTAAAGATTTATTGAATGTGTGTATGGGGTGGAATTTAGTAAACCTAAATGAAGATGTAAATGGTTTTCCTGGAATTGATTTGGGAGATAAAAAAAAGACATATTGGTGTTCAGATAACATCTACTAAAACGAGTAAGAAAATAATAGATTCATTAGATACAATAGTTGACAATAAAGTCGATAATGAGTTTAACGAAATATATTTTTTGATTTTAGGAAGAAAGCAAAAAAGTTATGCCGTTGATTTTTCAAAATATAGCACATTAGATTGCTCAGAGAATAATATTTGGGATATTTTAGACATAGGTGAGTGGTGTGCTCATTATGATGCAGTTCATATGGAGCAGGTTTGGAATGTAATCCAAAGAGAAATTGCTGTGGGAGATTCAAAACCAATAATTTCGCTTGAAGTTAAAAAGAATATTTTTGAACTAAAAACTGTTGTACACATGATTTTAGAAATGGCTAGTCAATTAAAGCAAACTCATTATACAGTAGATAATCATGTGGATGAAATAGAAAATATATTAGGCAAATTAGATGAAGTGTTTTCTTATTTGGATGAAAATACATATTTAGTATGTAAAGAAATTCTTGAAGAAGGTTTAGAACTAGGGAATATAGTAAAGAGATACCAAAAATGGGAATGGAAAATTGAAGCAAGATGTATTCGAATATTAGATAGAAGCTTAATAGAAAAAAATTTACAGGAAGTTTCAGAACTGGTTTCTAATAATATTTTAGGAATGAAAAATGGAGTAGATATTATAATTGATGGAGATAGTTTGTTTGATAGACTTATTGCCTTACAGATTGATCAGGATATCTTGTATAAACAATTTTCTGTTACTAAATTTCAGAAAATTGTTGAGCGTAGCATTATGAGGAATAGTAAAAAATGCATAATTGCGTTTTCGAAAGACATAGGTCAGTATAATGATGAATTGATAAGTAGATTAGAGTCTGAAGGTACGAAGGTAAGAAGTTTTGAAAATAGAACCCAGACGATAGAATTTTTGAGCGAACAATTAAGGGGAAAAATTGAACTTACGTTAATAAGCTCAAGGGGAGATATACTGAGAAAGGTATCTTCTGATAGGGATCAGTGTTATTTATATACGGTTTCGTTTAAAAATGACTTACCATCACATTTTATGCCTGTTTTTTTCTCAAAAGGAGATATATCAGAAATAGAATTGAATAATTGTTTTAATTATAAGGAATGTAAAATAGTAAATATTAAGGATATCACAGAATCAATATATAAAGATATGATTGCTAATGCAAATGATTGTATATCACATCAATTAAGAGTTGGCTGGTCTGGAGATGTATATATTTCAACAATAACAGGAGCAGAAGAGATTGAGGATGTAAAATTTAGATGGGAAAGTTGGGACGCAGGAAATGGATACACTGGACCTCGTGCAGCTTCTGATCATGAATATATTAAACAGTCAGTAAAATCATTAAAACAATGTTGGGAAGATGGAGTTCGTGGGTATTGCGATTATTATGCGATAATTTAATCATACAAGTGGTTTATAGGGAAGTAACAGCGTTAAGGCAGGTATGAGTTGTATGTTCAAAGAAGGGAATTATTAAAACAGATAGGCATAGTAGTATCTTTTGAACAATTAGTGAGTTATTATTGAATGATAAGACATTAAAATGAAATTTTATTTTGAGAAAAACTTGATGAAAAATCTTTTTTGAGCATTTTAATGTATTAAAGATTATGATTCAATCGATATAACTGTTATAGTAAAGACGTTTTAATATGGATGAGAAATAACCAGAAGGAGGCCTCTTATTTGAAAAAGAAAAAAGATGAAATATCCATTCGTTCCAGCGCAGCGGAATATCTGACTTATGTTGCATCTATCGGTGATCAGCAAGACAGTATTGAAATGCGCTATGAGGATGAGAATATATGGCTGGCACAGAGGATGATGGCCACACTGTATGATGTGGATGTTCGTACAATCAATGAGCATATTAAGAAGATTTATTCCGACTCAGAACTTGAGGAAGAAGCAACTATCCGGAAATTCCGGATAGTTCAAACCGAAGGTTCACGCCAGGTCACTCGTGATACGAAACATTATAATCTTCAAATGATTATTGCTGTTGGATTCAAGGTAAACAATGAGCGAGCGGTGCAATTTCGTAAGTGGGCAAATGGCATCGTAAAGGACTACACCATCAAAGGCTGGGTTATTGATGACGAGCGTCTGAAAAATGGTGGTTCAGTTCTCACAACAGAATATTTTGACCGCCTGCTTGAGCAGATTCGTGAGATTCGTTTGTCTGAGCGTAGATTCTATCAAAAGATAACGGACATTTATGCAACAGCTCTTGATTATGACCGCACAGCAAAAACGACAAAGCAGTTCTTTGCAAAAGTGCAGAACAAGATGCATTATGCAGTTCACGGTCATACGGCAGCAGAGTTGATTTACGAGCGAGCAGATGCTGATAAGCCACATATGGGGCTGACCACGTGGGCACAACGCTGGAAGGTAAGATAGTAAAAAGTGATGTGAGCGTTGCGAAGAATTATTTGAGTGAGCAGGAAATGCGTTCACTGGAGCGTATTGTATCTGCTTATCTGGATTTAGCAGAGGACCGTGCAGAACGTCATATTCCAATGACGATGGAGGATTGGTCAAAGCGACTGGATCTATTCCTGATGGCTGATGACAGAGAGGTTCTTCAGGATGCAGGAAAAATTACGGAAGAGATCGCCAAGGCTAAAGCCGAGACTGAATTTGAAAAATATCGTGTTATTCAGGACAGATTATTTATATCTGATTTTGATAAGTACATGCTGGAATTGGAAGAGAATGCGAAGAAGTAGCAGCATCGCCATTAAAATTTCAACTTGCCAAGATCGAGTGCATGGGAGTTGGGGTATTAGTCGTGGCGAAAAATAGCTGTTGACCTGTTCTTTGTAGGAAGAACGGACAAGGTTGAGGCGATGGCGGTTTCACGCAAAATTTGACTTTTATGTTGGAATCACTATAATAGTAGAAACGAATAAAAAAGTTGAACTTTTTCCGTGAACAGGCGAGGTTCAGACTGTGATATGGATAGCGAGTTGTATTAATACTTTTTTTCTACAGAATTTGTTGATATGTTTCCGCAAACAAACGGAGATATTTTGTAACACTCTATATTAGTCTGGATCGGTTCCCGAAAACTGACATCAATCTGGACGTATCGTGCCATGTCGAGACGGTTGTTCTTTTGTCCCAACTGAAACAAAAGCCGGATGATTACATTAATGTCACGATTGAACTTGATAATGTGGATATAACATCTGCAGAGACTAAGGCTACATATGATGAGATAAAGAAGTATGTGGCTGAACATAATGCCGGCATGAAGGTTTCCAATCTGTATATCTCACAGGTAAAGAGAAAATGCGGAATTGAGGTTGGAAAGAATTTGCGCGTTGCAACGAGGAGAATGGACTGCTTGCAGGGCAATTCGACGACTGCCGCGACAGACTTGGAACTTGTTCCAAGTCCTAATTTACCTAAAAATGAAGATAGCAGGCAACCGCAGTGTCCAGAAGATAAAGAGAGTGCAATTGTGGAGGCATTGAAGCATTTTAAGATGAATAGTTAATAAAGAGAGGTGCAGATGCTATGCCAGGTATACTCGTGGTTGAAGATGATGAAAATTTAAATCGTGGAATTACATTTTCACTGAAAAAATCCGGATATGAGGTTTTTCAGCAGAATCAGTGAAAAAAGCGAAAAGAATTGCAAGTGATCATAATGTGGATGTTACCATTTGTGATGTGAATCTTCCGGATGGGAATGGACTGGAATTTGTAAGGTGGATGAGATGCAATTATAATACATACATTATTTGTCTTACAGCACTAGATCAGGAGATGGATCAGGTCATGGGATATGAAGCAGGGGCAGATGATTATATTACAAAGCCGTTTAGTCTTTCGGTACTTCTTTTGAAAATAGAAGCACATTTCCGCCGCAGACAGGAGAAAACGGAAGCCGGAAAGATGATTTCGGGAGATATCGTATTTATCGCAGGAGAAATGAAAGTCCTGATAAAGAGTCGTGAAATCAGTCTGACAAAAACGGAGTTGAAAATGCTGACTTTTTTTCTTCAGAATCCGAAACAGATTCTTTCAAAAACACAAATATTGGAAAATGTGTTTGATCTGGAAGGGGATTTTGTGGATGAAAATACAATCGCTGTCAATATCAGAAGACTCCGTGAGAAAATCGAAGACAATCCGGCTGCACCGGTCTATATCAAGAATATCAGAGGTCTTGGGTATATATGGAATCAGGAGGTAAGGCAGTGACAAAGAGATATCGCAAGAAGATTACAGTAGTGCTCTCCTTGGTATTACCTGTCATAGTATTGTTTGCAATATTAAATTGCTTTACCACGTATGTGTTTTATGAAGATTACAAATATAAAATGAATCTTATGACAGAGATTGCTGCAAAGGAAGAATTTTCCGGGCTGGATGCTGTTTCGGAATTGCTTAAGGATAAGGATATTGAAACTAACGAACAGGGAAGGCGATTATTGGAGCAATATGGATACTGGGGAAATAAAGGGAATGTGTTTTATTCGCAATTCCGGCATCAGGTTATGGTGACCGGTGCTGTAAGCACTGTGATATGCGTGCTTCTTTTGATTATTTTATTTTATTGGAAGAAGACAGAAGATGCGTGTCATCAGAAAATTTTAGACCAGTTAGAAGAAATTCTGATCAGATTCCGTGAAAATAAATTTAATGATTTACTGAAAACGGAAAATCACGCTGAACTGGAAAAATTGAATGACCAGCTTGAAGCAATCGGACATCATATTCAGTTGCTAAAGGAAGAAGCACGGGAAGAAAAAGAGAGCACGAAAGAAATGGTTTCTGATATCTCTCACCAGTTAAAGACACCGGTTGCAGCTTTGGATATATGTTTTAGTGTGCTGATGCAGAATGACTTAAGTGTCACAGAACAGGAGGAGTTTCGTATTCGTTGTCGGAGTGCTCTGGATGGACTGGAGACATTATTGCAGTCGCTTCTTGAAATATCCAAGATGGAAACTGGACTGATTCAGATGAATAAGAAAAAACTTCCACTTATAGATACTGTCATATCTGCTGTGAATCGTACATATCCAAAAGCGGATGAGAAAGAAATTGAATTCGTTTTTGACTATGAAAAAGAGCTGGAAACATGCACGATTATGCAGGATAAAAGGTGGCTTGGCGAAGCTGTGATCAACGTTCTGGATAATGCGGTCAAGTACAGTCCGGGTGGTTCAAAAATATTTATCCGGTTACAAAAAAGAAACGATCTTGTAAGAATGGAAATTGAGGATCAGGGAATTGGTATTCCGCAGAATGAGTATCACAAAATTTTTCAACGATTTTACAGAGGAAGTTCCAGGGAGGTCATGGAAAAGAGTGGTACAGGAATCGGACTTTTTCTATCGAGAGAAATTATCGAAAAGCACGCAGGTATGATTACGGTAACCTCCGGTAAAAAGAAAAAAGGAAGCACGTTTGTGATTCAATTACCATATGTTAGTTAAATTTTAAATGAGCAGAAATCTTACAATTCTGTAAGACTTCTGCTCGTTTTTGAAAGTGAAATGAAAGATTATCCTGATACAATTTGGATGTAGGTTGAAAAATGACCAAATATATAAACAGGCAAAGAAAGCGTGTTGAAAAGGTACGTTTTACAGAATTGAAAAGGAGGTAGCACATTGAGTGTGATATTAGAAACCAAGCAGCTTTGTAAGTTTTATGGCGCAGGTGAGAATCAGGTCAAAGCGGTCAATCAGGTGGACATTCAGATTGAGCAGGGAGAATTTGTCGCAATTGTTGGAAAGTCAGGTTCCGGTAAAAGTACATTACTTCATATGCTTGGAGGGCTAGACACCCCTACAAAAGGCAGTGTTACTTTAGCAGGGAAAGATTTATACAGGATGAAGGAAGATGCCCTTGCTGTTTTCCGCAGAAGAAAAATCGGATTTGTTTTTCAGGCATTTAATCTGGTTTCATCTGTTAATGTCTGGGAAAATATTGTACTGCCACTGGGGCTGGATGGAAGAAAAGTGGATGAAGCGTATGTAAATGATATTATTGCAACTCTGGGGATTGAAAACCGGATTTATAATCTGCCAAATCAGTTATCCGGAGGACAGCAGCAGAGAGTAGCAATTGCAAGAGCACTGGTGAATCGTCCGGAAATTATATTTGCAGATGAGCCGACAGGAAATCTTGATTCTAAGACCAGTGATGAGGTAATCGCTCTGCTTAAGATGACAGCAAAAAAATATGGACAGACAATTGTAATGATTACCCATGATGACGAAATTGCACAGGTCGCTGACCGTATTCTGGTGATTGAGGACGGACAGGTGGTGGATTTCAGATGAAGACAATAAGCAGGATTGCATATAGCAATGACAAAAAGAACAAGACAAGAAGTATACTGATTATGATGTCCATATGTCTGACTACGATGCTGCTTGTGATTATCAGTACTGTGGGAAATGGAATGATACGTTTGCAGAAAAGTCAGGCGGCAGGCTCATATGGAAGCAATTATGGTCTGTTTGTCGCAGCAGATGGTACGCAATTAAAAGAAGTGGAACGCAGAGCTGAGATATCTGATATCGGCATCATGTGTACGGAGGGCATCCTGAAAGGAAATGAAAATGGCGGGTTTGTCTGCATGGATGAGACTGCAAGAAAAATGCTTCCCTATAATAAGGAATATGAGTTAAAGGAAGGAAAGTATCCGGAAAAAATGCAGGAAATTGCCGCCGGAAGAGCTTTTTTTCGTGCAATGGGATATGATGATGTAAAGGTCGGAGATACGGTTACACTGGATTACCGTGTAGGGATGCGGTCAGAATATAAGCCGGAAGAGTTTGTTGTCAGCGGAATCCTATATGATCGGGATGAGTATACCATCGAGGCATCTTATGTTGCTTTCGGGTCACAGGAGTTTTATGATGAGCACGTCGCAGAGAATGACAGACAGTATAATATCTATTTTACGTTAAACGATTCTGCAAATGTATCTATGAATAATATTGAACCGGTTATAAAGCAGATTGCAGCAACTTGTGGAATCGAAGAAAAAAACGTTATAGTCAATGATCTCTATTTGCAATGGGTCTTGCAGCCGAGTTATGAAACGATTGCGGTATGTGGAATTCTGATTCTTGCAATTGTACTTTTCTCTGTTGTGGTCATTTATAATATTTTTCAGGTCGGTATTGTCAACAAGATACAGGAGTATGGAAAAATCAAGGCTCTGGGAGCGACAAAAAAGCAGATGAAACAACTGATCTTCAGAGAGGGCATTTTTTTGACCATTTTTTCCATACCAGTTGGATTGATTCTTGGTTTTCTGATTGCAAAATGCGGTTTTAACTGGCTGGTAGAACAGGGAAACCTTGTATCAACCGGAACTGGCTCTATGGGAGTTCAAAATCAGCAGGTGCCTCTGTTTTCCCTGCCTGTTATGCTTCTCTGTATTTTCGTATCATTTCTTACCGTTGCTTTGGCACTGCGTAAACCAATGAAAATTGTTTCACGGATTTCACCTATCGAAGCAACACGGTATTTAGAAAATGCAGAAACACACAAAAAAGGAAAACGAAATGGCAGAAAAAATGTCACCGTGTTTTCTATGGCAATGGCAAATGTAACGGGTAATCCCAAAAGAACTATTGGTACTATCCTCACAATGGGTTTTTCTTGCGTATTGTTTGTGATTATCTCTAATTATGTGGGAAATATTGACACGGAGCATGAAGCACGTCTTTCCGTTAATCATGGACAATTTGAACTGCAGCTTGACTATTCTGCTGAGTATGATGAAAGATATCCGGAGAATAACCTGGATACGATTCTGACGGATGATCCATTGAATGATTCGCTGATTGAAGAAATCAAAAGCATTCCGGGAGTAACAGATGTCATGACGAGAGAGATTGTCTCTGTAAATCTGAACGGAACAAGATTTCCGGCTGATATTGTGAGTAAAAATGATTTTGATTTTATGCGCCAAGACGGGGACATTGGCTCTATGGACTATGATCAGGCGGTAAAGAATGGTGAAATTTTCTTTGGCTGGTCAACGTGGATGGAACAAGATGGATATGCTCCGGGTGAATCCATTGCATTTGACTTTGAGAATGGAAGTGAAACCTATACCTATCAGGGAAAGATTGCAGGATCCTTTGTAAGCGCGGACACTTATCTTGTCATTCCGGAAGGTGTATACCGTTCCATGAATCCGAGAGGAACAGCCTATGGCTATCTGTGGGTGGACTGTGATAAAAAAGATGTGGCATCTGTAGAACAAAGTCTGAATACTTTGATTTCTAATACTTCGCATATAAAAATGGATACTTATCATGCGCAGTTACAATCTGCCGAATTTGCAAGCAGCATGATGAAGCTTGGCTGTTATCTGTTTATGGCTATTGTAGGACTCATCGGGTTTATGAATATGGCGAATACCATGATCATGAATATTACGACAAAAAAGCAGGAATATGGTATATTACAGGCTGTGGGTATGACAAATAAACAATTAAATTTATGCCTGCAG
Source organism: Blautia sp. AM47-4 (assembly GCF_003479865.1). Classification (NCBI taxonomy): domain Bacteria; kingdom Bacillati; phylum Bacillota; class Clostridia; order Lachnospirales; family Lachnospiraceae; genus Blautia; species Blautia sp. AM47-4. The sequence continues at coordinate 75,285 of NZ_QUHY01000002.1, read as the reverse complement.
TTACAGGGACTGATGTTTACGGTTGGGACCATATGCGTAGCTTTGATCATTGGTCTGCCGCTCGGCTATGCACTTTTTTTCTATGCAAAACATAATGGAATATTTGGAATGAATATCTATCATGTTCCAATCGTACCAATTTTTATTATGATTTTTTTGGTCGGTCTGTTGCAGATTGTACTTTCCTGCGTTTTAAGCAGTAATCTGAAAAAGGAAACGCTGGTAGAAAGAATAAGGTATCAGGGATAGCAAGTAATATGTAATGAACTAGGTCTTAACGAAGAGGAGAAATAGATAACTTCCATTTTGTATGTATGATAAATCTAAACAGTATTTTAGCAACATTTCCTGAGTGGGGGCAGAAAGTGCCCCCACTTTCACTATTTGGGGGCGAAAAGCGCCACCATATATCATAAATGATGGGTTCAAGGGGAAAATCCCTTATAAGTTTTTTTGAAAACTGTCGTTTGGTAAAATCTATTCCATTTTTAAAAGCCTTGCGATAAAATATGTTCTGTGAGACGGTAGTTCTTTTGTCCCAACAAAAGCCAGATGACACGATAGAGATCGACTTAGATTTAGAAGTTGGATGCAACCAGTGCTGAGTTGAAAGCTCGTGATCAGATGGAATGGGTCAGATTGGTAAATGGTATTCGTAATATGGCAGAAGAACTTGTGCTAAAAGAATTGGTGTAGATCTAAAGCGTGGAAAACTCCTTCGGGAGCTTTTGGCTGTTTATAAGATAAATTCTGTCGGAGATTTATTATAAAACATTACTTTACAAGAAGAATAAAAAAGCATATAATTCTTTTATAATATATTTAATAAAAGAGGGTAAGAAAACGGAAAATAAAGATAAAAAAAATACAACAAGAAAAAAATAAATTAATTATGTGCTAAACAAGCATGTTACATCCAAGGCGGAAATCGCAAAAGAGTTAAACTTGAGTATGCCGACTGTGTTAGCAAATGTGAATGACTTATTAGAAAAAATGGTGTTGGAAGAAACTGGGGAATATGCTTCGACCGGTGGACGAAAGGCAAAAAGTATAGGGATTAATAAGTCATACTGTCATGCAATGGGAATTTTGATTACAGCGAATCATATAGAAATGGTATTAGTAAATCTTGGAGATGAGATTATAAAAAAAGATCGCATCCGTTTAAAATTTACGGCAGAATTATTCTATTGTACAGAGGTGGCACAAAAGGTCAAAAATTTTCTTGAAGGCGAATTAGCGAAGGACACGCTACTTGGGATTGGAGTGGCGATTCCAGGAATTATTGATCAGAAAGAACGGATCGTTTTAAAATCCCATGCTTTAGGTATAGAGAATTATAGTCTGCGCTTTTTAGAGCAGGCGTTGGAAATTCCAGTATATTTTGAAAACGATGCTAATGCTGCAATGCTTGCAGAAAAAAAGCAAAAGTATCCAAATGCGATATATCTGTCTTTGAACCACACCTTAGGAGGTGCATTCTGCATAGATGGAAAGCTGTTTCGAGGGCAGAACCAGAAAGCAGGGGAGTTTGGTCACATGATACTCGTTCCCGGTGGAAGAAAGTGTTATTGTGGTAAATCAGGATGTGCAGATGCATATTGTGCAGCAAGTGTACTGACACAAGATAACAGGCAGTCACTGGATGCATTTATGGAAAAAATTGAAAGTGGTGATGAAAAAAATTTGCAGACATGGAATGAGTATTTGGATCATCTTGCTGTTTTGATATCAAATCTGCGGATGGCATATGATATGGACATCATACTAGGAGGTGATGTGGGAGGCGTATTGTCAGATTATATGATACCACTGGGAGAAAAAGTGATGGCATATAATGGCTTTGAGCATGATGTTTCATACTTGAAAAATTGTTCGTATAAGAAAGAAGCGTCGGCTGTTGGAGCCGCGAAATACTTTTTTACAAAACATATGGTAGAATTGTAATTTTTTTGAATGCAGATAAGCAGTCCACCGCATCTGGTGCGTAGGGAATTAAGCGTTGGGTAAGGGGATGTTTAGTCTGTTGGAGTTAAAAACTCCCACTGACAAGTTGCAAAGCGAATGCGATGTCCGATTTATATGTGTGAAAAACGAGAAGTTGTGTAAAATTAGAAAAAGATATTATAGTAAAAAAACGGAAAGAAAACAGTAACTACGGTTTCCTTTCCGTTTTTTTGCATATTAATTGTGAAAAATATACAAAAAATATATTTTGAAATTATGAAATATATAAAAATATGAAAAAACATATTGACAAATTGTGTTTATAGGACAATAATATAATTACTTTAATAAAACGTTTTATAAAACTCATAACAATATAAAAAAGGAGGAAACAACTATGTTACAGCAGGTAATGACAAATCCAGGAGAAATTATTTTCAGAGAGATTCCGGTTCCGGAGGTAAAGGAAAATCAGGTGTTGGTAAAGATTATGAATATTGGTGTTTGTGGATCAGATATTCATGTTTATCATGGAAAACATCCGTTTACAAAATATCCGGTAACACAGGGACATGAGGTTTCTGGTGAGATTACAGAACTTGGAAAAAATATCACCGAGTTTCATGTGGGACAGAAGGTGACGATAGAGCCGCAGGTATATTGTGGACATTGCTATCCATGTCGTCATGGAAAGTATAATCTCTGTGAGGAATTAAAAGTAATGGGATTTCAGACGACAGGAACAGCATCTGAGTATTTTGCAGTGGATGCATCTAAAGTAACACCTATTCCGGAAGATATGTCCTATGAAGAAGGAGCTATGATCGAACCTCTTGCTGTGGCAGTTCATGGTGTAAAACAGATGGGCGATGTGGCTGGCATGAATATTGCAGTCCTTGGAGCAGGACCGATCGGAAATCTCGTGGCACAGACAGCAAAAGGAATGGGAGCAGCGAAAGTGATGATCACAGATATCAGTGATCTTAGACTTGCGAAGGCAAAAGAATGTGGAATTGATGTGTGTGTGAATACCAAAAATAAAGACTTCGGTGAGGCGATGATCGAAGCATTTGGACCGGACAAGGCGGATGTGATCTACGACTGTGCCGGAAACAATATCACAATGGGACAGGCAATTAAATATGCAAGAAAAGGAAGCACGATCGTACTGGTGGCTGTTTTTGCAGGAATGGCAGAAGTAGATCTTGCAGTGGCAAATGACCACGAACTTGACATTAAGAGCACGATGATGTACCGCCATGATGATTACATAGATGGAATCAGACTGGTAAATGAGGGCAAAGTTCATTTGAAACCGCTCATCTCAAAGACATTTGCTTTTAAAGATTATCTGAAGGCATACCAGTATATTGATGATAACCGCGAGACAACGATGAAAGTAATTATCAACGTCAGTGAAAAGTAAGGAGTTCGTATGGAAAATAAATATGGAATTGTCGGAGTTGCCCATGTCGGGCTTCCGACAAACGATTTACAGAAAACAGTTGAGTTTTATAAGAGTCTTGGATTTGAAGTGATTATGCAGTCTTATAATGAAAAAGCAGGGGAAAAAGTGGCATTTTTACAGATAAAAAATTATTGTATAGAGACTTTTGAAAATGGGCAGGCGGCAATGTCAGACGGTGCATACCAACATGTTGCACTTGATGTGGAAGACATTGAAAGTATGTATCAGAAAATCTGCAATGAAAAATACACAATTATTACAGACGGAATCGAAGAACTACCATTTTGGGAAAATGGTGTGAAGTATTTTATGATTAAGGGACCAAATGAGGAAAGAATAGAGTTCTGTCAGAAACTCTGATAAAAATAGGAGAGACATATGGGAAGCGAAAACAAAAATGGAAAAGTACCGCTGATCAGTAAGATTGCATATGGGTTTGGTGATGTTGGATGTAATTTCAGCTGGATGTTCGTCAGTAATTTTCTGATGATATTTTATACAGACGTGTTCGGAATCAGTATGGCGGCTGTGTCAGCACTTATGCTTTTTTCAAGATTCTGGGATGCAATCAATGATCCAATCGTCGGGGGATTTACAGATAAAACAAAATCGAGATGGGGACGGTACCGTCCATGGCTGTTAGTAGCGGCACCAATCACAGCGATTCTTCTTGTTATGACATTCTGGGCAAGACCCGACTGGCCGCAGAATGGAAAGATCATTTATATGGTAATTACATATTGTCTGCTGGTTTTGGGGTATACCTGTGTGAATATTCCATATGGAACCTTGTGTGGTGCTATGACACAGGATATTGATGAACGTGCAAAAATAAATACATCCCGTTCGGTTGCAGCGATGATTGCAATTGGTGTGTTAAATATTATCACAGTTCCACTGCTCAGCAAATTCGGCAGTCACAGTGCAAAGACAGGATATCTGACGGTTGCGGTCATATATGGATGTATTTTTACAGCCTGTCATTTCTTCTGCTTTGCGAAGACGAAAGAGGCAGTGATTACTCCGGAAAAAGAAAAAATTTCTGTAAAGATACAGTTGAAAGCAGTTATGCAGAACAGACCATATCTTCTTGCATTGGCAGGACAGATATTATTTGGATTTACATTGTATGGTAGAAACGCAGATATTCTGTACTACTTTACATATGTGGAAGGAAATGCCTCCTACTACACAACTTATTCGATGTGCATCATTATTCCTTCTATCATCGGGGCAGCCTGTTTTCAACCATTATTCCGCAAGCTGAATAATAAAGGAAGAACAGCATCTCTCTTTGCTTTGTTTACAGGAATTTCCATGTTGTCTATGTTTTTCTTCAATGCCAAAGAATCATCAGCTATTTTTTATGCATTATCTGGTCTCACACAGTTTTTTTTCTCTGGATTTAATACCGCAATCTATGCAATTATTCCAGACTGTGTGGAATATGGTGAGTGGAAAACCGGACTTAGAAATGATGGTTTTCAGTATGCATTTATTTCACTTGGAAATAAAATCGGAATGGCAGTTGGAACAGCACTTTTAGCAGGATTACTTGGAAAATATGGTTATATTGCAAATCAGACACAAAATGCAATTGTACTTTCAATTATGAAACATGCATTTACGACGATTCCAGGTGTACTGTGGATTGTGACTGCGGTTGTATTATTTTTCTACCGGTTAAATAAAAAACGTTATAACGAGATTGTGGAAGAACTGAAAAATGGAAGAAAAAGTTGACATCGTGGCATTGGAAGAATTGCTGATTGATTTTACGGAAGCAGGACACAGCCAGGATGGGAGGAAATTAAAATACCGATACCAATAGAAATTTTAAAATCGGATACAATCTGAATGGCGTTTGCTTTTCTTCCGCCGGTGGATGCAAAAAGCCGTTTTTTTTTCTATCAGACCTTCCTGCTCCAGAAGGTTGAGGTTCTGGCTGACTGTGGATAAACCCATCTGCAGTTCCTGAACGATCTGCTGCTTGGAGGTCTTTTTCTTTCTGTAAATATATTGGTAAACCTTTGAGTTATTTATTTTTTGAGACTAATGTTGGTCAGTCCCTTTTCATTCATGATGTTCTCCTGATTGTGTTACAAGATAATATTAAGTATCAAAATTATTGTAGCATAGAACGAAAAAAAGCAATAAAAAGGATATGCATTACAGAAAGCTGACGGAAAAGCAACAACGATACACAAATATGTTGGAATGATTTCTGGAAAGGGTTTACATATCTTCAAAATGCCATTAATATAAAGAAGGGATCTTCCCATCCATAAAAAATAAGATACGGAGAATTAACATGAAAAAACAATTGAAGGATACTCAGATTCTGTTGGAAATCCTGATCCTGACAGCAGCTGTTGCTATTATTGCAGCGGCAGTCTATTTTTTTCTGGTACCAAGCCATACTTCTGTCAGCAGTATTTCGGGTCTTGGTATCGTACTTTCCAACTTTGTACCGTTGCCCCTTTCCGCCATCACCATGATTCTGAACGTAGTACTTCTGATCATCGGCTTTTTTACCTGCGGAAGAGAATTTGGTGTAAAAACCGTCTACACCAGTATCATGCTTCCTGTTTTTCTTGGACTTTTTGAAAAAATCTTCCCGGATTTTGGTTCGATGACAAACAGTCAGGAGCTGGATGTTCTGTGCTATACACTTGTAGTCAGTGTGGGACTCAGTATTCTTTTTAACAGAAATGCTTCTTCCGGCGGACTTGATATTGTAGCAAAGATCATGAATAAATATCTTCATATGGAGCTTGGAAAAGCCATGTCTCTGTCTGGTATGTGTGTTGCTCTGTCTGCAGCACTCGTTTACGACAAGAAAACGGTAGTTTTGAGTATTCTTGGAACGTATTTTAACGGAATTGTTCTGGATCATTTTATTTTTGACCATAATATCAAACGCCGGGTATGTATCATCACTCCAAAGGAAGAAGAACTTCGGGAATTTATTCTTCATGAGCTGCACAGCGGTGCTACGATCTATGAAGCCTATGGTGCCTATAACATGCAGAAGCGCAAAGAAATCATCACGATCGTAGACAAGACCGAATACCAGAAGCTGATGAATTTTATCAACAAACTTGATCCGAAAGCGTTTATCACAGTTTATAATGTATCCAACATGAGATATCAGCCTAAAATGTAAAAAAGTTCCGCAGCACCTCAATCACAGAAGTGCTGCGGAATTTTTTTACCGTAATTTCCTGTGAAAACGTTTCTTGAATTACCCCATGGAGCAAAAACTCCGGCGCGGCTGAAGGAGAAGAAGAGCGAACGGATGCAGATGGATACGATCAATGACATCGTTATAGTGCAAATAAGGACACTTTTTTAGACAAAGCGTGTTCTTTTTTTACCACATAAAGTTATCTATAATTAGAGACAGAAAATGGAGGAAGGGTATGAAAAGATATTATTTAGCAATTGATATAGGAGCATCCAGCGGAAGGCATATTCTCGGGCATATGGAAGATGGGAAAATGGTTCTCGAGGAAGTTTACCGTTTCCCGAATGGAATGCAGAAACGGGACGGTGAGAAGGTGTGGGATATCGAGGCACTCTTCGAAGCTGTGTTGGCCGGAATGAAAAAATGCAGAGAACTTGGAAAGATCCCGGTGAGTGTCGGAATTGATACATGGGCAGTTGATTTTGTCCTTCTGGACAAGGATGATCAGCGGATCGGAAATGCCGTTGCTTATCGCGATGACCGCACGAAAGGAATGGATGATGAGGTTTATCGCACAGTGCCGGAGGAAGAACTCTATGCATCGACCGGTATTCAGAAACAAATTTTTAACAGTATTTATCAGCTCATGGCGTGGAAGAAGAAAAAGCCGGAACAGCTGGAAAAAGCAGAGACGTTGCTGATGATTCCGGATTACCTGAATTTCCTGCTTTCCGGCGTGAAAGCGCAGGAATACACAAATGCAACAACGACCCAGCTCGTCAATCCGGAAACCGGGGACTGGAACAGGGAGATGATTCAAAAACTGGGATACCCGGAGAAAATCTTCCTGCCGATCCGTGAACCGGGGACTGTGATTGGTCGTCTGAAAAAAGAAATTCAGGAGCAGGTCGGCTTCGACTGTGAGATTGTTCTTCCCGCAACACACGACACAGGCTCCGCAGTAGTCGCTGTGCCAAGCAATGAGGAACATGTACTCTACATCAGCTCCGGAACCTGGTCTCTGATGGGAACAGAATTAAAAGAGGCCGATTGCGGAACAGAAGCTATGCAGCACAATTTTACCAATGAGGGCGGCTACAACAGAAAATACCGTTTCCTGAAAAATATCATGGGTCTGTGGATGGTCCAGTCTGTGAAAAAAGAAATCGCAGAAGATTTAAGCTTTGGAACGATCTGCGAAATGGCATCGAAATGCACCATCCCATCTATCGTGGATGCAAACGACGATCGTTTCCTTGCACCGGAACATATGACAGCCGAGGTACAGAAGGCATGTGAAGAAAGTGGCCAGCAGATACCGCAGGGAATTGCAGAGGTTGCAGCAGTGATCTATAACAGCCTGGCAGTATGCTATGCAAAGACATTAAAAGAACTGGAAGAAAAAACAGGCTGCCGGTACCGAACTATTCATGTCGTAGGCGGCGGCGCCAATGCCGGTTATCTGAACCGGCTGACAGCAGAAAAGACCGGAAGAACCGTGCTGGCGGGACCGACCGAGGCAACTGCCATCGGAAATCTGGCGGTACAGATGATCACCGGAAAAGAATGCAGCAATTTGAAAGATGCGAGAAACTGTATTTTCCATTCCTTCGAAATCAAACAATATGAGCCATAAAAAATGAGACGAAAGGTTAAAAGAGGCAAAGAACATGTTAGTTGAAACAAAAGCAAAAGTAGGTGTATTTGCAATCGCACTGGGTGCATATCTGCCGCAGTTCCCGACGCTGGTTCCGGAATTTGAGACACAGTATGATGCGTTCAAAAAGACGATTCCGGATACCGTTGAAATGATCGATGGTGGAATCGTTACAACGAAAGAATTATCGATGGAAGCAGGAGATAAGTTTCGTGCAGCGGATGTAGATCTTGTTATTTTACAGCTTCTGACCTACGCGACCAGCTACAATATGCTCCCGGCAGTCCGTGACCTGAATGTGCCGGTTGTGCTTGTGAATGTGCAGAAACGGAAAGCACCGGATTATGCCAATACCGATACACCAAAATGGCTCGGTGAGCTGTATGCCTGTGGTGCAGTCGGCGAGATGGTAGCCGATCTGGAGCGTGCGGGCAAACGTCATGCCGTCATCACCGGTGTTGTAGAAGGCGGAGATGCTTACGTGGCAAAGGAAATCGATGAGTGGTGCCGGGCAGCCCAGGTACGCAGAAGATTCCGCTACACCAATATTGCCCAGATCGGAAGACCATATCCGGGAATGATGGATCTGTATATCGATGAAACCAATCTTTACAACCGGATGGGACTTTACACGAAACAGTTCGACTGGGAGAAAATGTGGGCGATCGCGGATCCTGTCACAGATGAGGCCGCAATCCGCGCCAAGGCAGAGGAGATTCTGGATACCTTTGACATCGAGGGCGGTGCAACGGTAGAGACCGTATGGGATATGGCAAAATATGTCGTTGCTTTTGAAGAATGGGTAAAAAAAGAAGATCTTGGCATGGTGGCATCCCATTATGACGCTTTGCCAAAGGGGTTGCCGGAAAACTGGACAGCATGCTGATTCCGGCATTTTCCATGCTGATCAAACAGGGTACAGCCTGTGCCGTAGAGGGTGATATGAAAGTTGCAATGGCAATGAGCATTCTGAAAACAATCGCCGGAACCGGTCAGCTTTCTGAGATGTATTCGATCGATTTCAATGAGGATATCTGTATTATCGGCCACTCTGGATCGGGAGATGCTGATATTTCGCAGGCGAAAAAACCGTCCATGAAAATCGTTGATGTTTTTCATGGCAAGACGGGCGGCGGATATCTGACGCAGTTTTATCCGCCGGTTGGAGATGTTACATATCTTGGAATTACGCAGGATAAAGACGGTCATTTTAAATTTGTTGCTGCAGAGGGTGTCAATGAGGATGGTCCGATCTTTACCTTTGGCGATACAAACATGAGAACACGTTTCTCCATTGGGGCAAGAGAGTTCTGCAACAGATGGAGTGAGGCGGGACCAACACATCATATGGCAGCTGCTGTCGGACATCATATTGATACGATTCTGAAAGTTGCAAAAATCCTGGATGTGCCGGTAGAGGTTGTGTGCCGGTAAATATCGATAAAAGAAGAGGAAAAGAGAGAAAGAAGAGGGAAAAAACATGAAATTTTTAGATGCAGAATTTGTAAAAGGCTTTATCCGTATGGCAAATGATGGCTGGGAGCAGGGATGGCATGAGAGAAACGGCGGAAACCTTTCTTACCGTGTGAAACCGGAAGAGGTTGAAGAGGTAAAAGAAAATTTTGAGGCCAGAGAGTGGAATTCGATCGGAACCGCCGTTCCAAATCTTGCGGGAGAGTATTTCCTGGTAACCGGAAGCGGAAAATATTTCCGAAATGTCACAATCAAACCGGAAGACAGCATCTGTATGATTGAGCTGGATGAAAAAGGTGAAAATTACCGCATCGTCTGGGGTCTCGTCAACGGAGGACGTCCGACCTCAGAGCTTCCGAGCCATCTGATGAACCTGGAGGTAAAAAAACTTCAGGACGAAAGATACCGCGTTGTGTACCATGCACATACCACCAACGTGATCGCGCTTACCTTTGTTCTGCCGCTGGAAGATAAAGTATTTACCCGCGAACTCTGGGAGATGGCAACCGAGTGTCCTGTTGTATTCCCGTCCGGAATAGGTGTCGTTCCGTGGATGGTTCCGGGAGGCAGAGAGATCGCCGTTGCCACGAGCGAGCTGATGAAGAAATATGATCTTGCTATCTGGGCACACCACGGCATGTTCGCCGCCGGCTTTGATTTTGACCTGACCTTCGGTCTGATGCATACCGCAGAAAAATCTGCAGAAATCCTGGTAAAAACACTTTCTATGCAGCCAACGAAACGCCAGACGATCACACCGGATGAATTCCGCCATCTGGCAAAGGATTTCGGTGTAACACTGCCAGAAGAGTTTTTGTATGAGAAATAAAACTGGAAACTGATAGTGAAAAATGGCCGTCTGATCCTTGCACTGAGGAATGGGACGGCCATTTTTTTGCTGTGCAGAAGAAAAAGTCTATTAATTTCTTTCGGAATTTGATAAACTATAAGATAAGATTATCGATTAGAAAACAGTGGAACATTTCATTATCAGACAGAAAATGCTGGTGTGTCTGCGCTCAGAAAGGAAAGATGAAATATGACTTCAGCGATTAGTATAGGAAAGCAGGATTTTGCTTCCCTTCGAGAAAATCATTATTTTTATGTTGATAAAACCGATTTTATCAGACAATGGTGGGAAAGTGGAGATGACATTACGCTGATCACACGTCCGAGAAGATTTGGCAAAACATTGAATATGAGCATGCTGAATTGTTTCTTTTCCAGACAGTATGCAGAAAAAGGTACCATCTTTGAAGGGCTTTCTATCTGGAAACAGGAAAAATACCGCAGACTGCAGGGAACTTATCCGGTGATTTTTCTGAGCTTTGCGGACGTAAAACAGAATAACTATCAAGATGCAGTGCAGAAGATAAAAAATATTATTGTAGATGCTTATCGCCGACATCGGTATTTGGAGCAGGAAGAATGCTTTACGCAAAATGAGAAACAGCAGATGCTGGAAATTACAGAAAAAATGAGTGATGTGACAGCACAGGATGCATTAAAAAATCTTTCCAGTTATTTGAATCTTTTATATGGAAAAAAAGTTTTGATCTTTCTGGATGAATATGACACGCCCATGCAGGAAGCCTATATTCATGGATACTGGGATGAATTTGTAGGATTTATGAGAAGCCTTTTCAATGCGACATTCAAAACAAATCCATATCTGGAACGCGCTGTGATGACTGGAATTACCCGTATTTCCAAAGAATCTGTTTTTTCGGACCTTAATAATCTGACGGTTATTACAACAACATCGGATGCCTATGCAGACTGTTTTGGTTTTACAGAAGAAGAGGTATTTCAATCATTAGATCAATTTGGAATGCCGGAAAAGAAAGATCTGGTAAAGCAATGGTATGACGGATTTTGCTTTGGCACGCATCGTGATATTTACAATCCGTGGTCTATTACAAATTATCTGAAAGAGAAAAAACTGCGGCCCTACTGGGCAGCTACAAGTTCCAATGGATTGATCAGCAAACTCCTGCAGTCAGCATCGGTAAATATGAAGGAAGAACTGGAAAAACTGATCAACAGACAACAAATTGTAGTTAATTTTGATGAGCAGATTATATTTGGACAATTAGAACAGGATGAAAGTGCGGTATGGAGTCTGTTGGTGGCAAGCGGTTATCTGAAAGTGGAGGAGATTGAATACAGAGGACTGACGCTGGAGCCGTGGTATTCTCTTTCCATCACAAATCTGGAGACTGTGAGCATGTTTTCGAATATGTTCAAAAGCTGGTTTGCAGCGGCATCTGCCAATTATAATGAATTTATCAAAGCATTGCTGAATGGGGATGTAAAAGCGATGAACCTCTATATGAATGATATTGCACTTGCTACATTTAGTAATTTTGATGCTGGAAAACATGCGTCCGAGCGGAGCCAGCCAGAGCGGTTTTATCATGGATTTGTACTTGGGCTGCTGGTGGAAGTGCGAGATCTTTATGAGGTGCGTTCCAATCGGGAAAGTGGGTATGGAAGATACGATGTGATTCTAATTCCCAGAAATTTGGATCGAGATGCTATGATTCTGGAATTTAAAGTAAAAGAAACGGAAGAAAAAACGCTGCAGGAAACGGTACAAAAAGCACTGGCGCAGATTGAAATAAAGAAATACGACGCGGAACTGAAAGAACGGGGAATCCCAAAAGAAAGAATCCGGCATTATGGATTTGCGTTTGAAGGGAAAAAGGTACTAATTGGGTAATAGAAAACGCTGTCAATGCTTCTCTGGAAGGGGAAGCGGGACAGCGTTTTTCTGTTAATTGTGATTAGAGTACCATCTGAAGCAGCATTACCATAAGCGGCATCGTCACAATAGAAGCCAGCGTAGTAACAACATTGATGGCACTGGCATAGCGCGAATCGTTGCCGTATACCTGGCACATCTGGGTAACCGTGGAAGCAGATGGCGTGATGATGGCGAGAAAAACGATCAGAATCAGTGTCGGTCCGTCAGCGGAAAGGTCGGCGAGATGGCTGAGTTTTAAGAGAACAAGCGCCATCAGCGGAACGGCGATCAGGCGGAGAAAGGTCACGAAGTAAATCCGTTTATTCGCAAAAATCTGACGGAAGTCCATGCCGGCAAAAAGCATACCCGTAACAATCATACTGGCAGGGCCAACCATGCTTCCGACAGAATGAAGCGTATTGTTGACCAGCGCAGGAAGCCGGATGCCCGTGAAAAAAAGAAGAATTTCGACGAAAATAGAAATAATATTGAGGTTCAGAACAATCTTCTTCCAGTCATAGGAAGCCTCACGGCTGATCACCTTTTTGCAGTGCGTCCAGAAAAAGACAAGCTGTACGCTCATATAAACACAGCTGTAAAGCACCCATTCCGCTCCTAAAACAGCCGTCACAAGCGGCACAATCAGATTGCCGGAATTGGAGTAGTAAACAGAAGTTATCTCAACCGCATCCAAATGAAACACCCGTCCAAGAGCTGAAACCGCAAAAAGAAGCACAACCTGCATCAGAAGCGAAGCCGCAAACGCAACCAGCAGCCCCCGCACCGTTTCCGGCGTGTAATCGACCTGAAACGCATTCAGAATCACGCAGGGAATGATCAGGTACAGCACAATTTTCGACAGAACTTTGCTGTCCTCATCCTTTAAAAGTCCGGCTTTTACGATTAAAAAGCCCATAAAAATCATAAGAAAAAGCTGCGCGATCTGCTGCGCAAGAAGAATACTGATCGTCATAAAAATCTCCCCATATGTGTGCCTTATAGAAAATATTATAAGGTGGAGAAGAGGGGATTTCAATTTCTTTTTGAGAGATTTGGGTCGAAATAATGGTGAAAATATAAGAAAAATGGCTGTTGACCAAAAGAAAATGCTGTCATATAATATATTCGACAAGAGAGCCGTTGGTCAGTGTACACCTGACCGCCGGATAAAGCTTCTAACTAAAAATAGCGCCTAACTTTACCAGAGCAGGGGCGCTATTTTGATTTGACAAAATTACACGATTGCAATATAATATACTTAACAAGACAGCCGGAAGGTGAGCGCAATCACCCGATCTGGCGAAAATATTAAATAGCTATAAGAAGTGGCCATCCATGCTTACCAGAGAGCAGGATGGCCATTTCTTAATTTCTATAATAAAGGAAGGCTGAATTATAGTCAAGAAATTTTTGCGATTTTAAAACAAAGTAATAAAAAGTGTGATATAATAACCTCATAATGAAAAGTAAAATTCCGCCTATTTTTCAACATTGTAGGCGGCAATTTTACACCTGCCAGTTAGTGAATCCTAATAAAAGTAAGATGGAGGTACCCGCCCATGATGGAATACACCAGCAAATATTGGAACATGCTGACTCCTTTAATAAAGAAAAGTCTGCTAAAACGCTACGGAAAAGAGGAGACCGCAGAGCTTCTCCGCAAGACCAACCAGATCTACCGCGACATGCTTCGCCGCGCCGATGATATCGGAAAGGACAACCCGATGGTGTCGAATCTCTATGAAGGCCTCATTTTTCTTGCGCTCTGGGATGCGTCGGACAGACAGATTTCTGTGGATGAACTGCGTACAATCTCAGAGGAGATGATGTCCTTCCCGCTTCTGAAAGCCATGGGCCTGATGATTAATGCGAATAAGAAGAGCGGCATGGCGCGGATTGCGAAGATGATGCATAAGGATGCCGCCTGGCTGGAAGCACATCCGCAGTATAAGGCGTATTCGTGGGATTTTCATTTTGATGAGACGAAGCATCAGGACGGTTTTTATTACCACTTCACCCAATGTCCCCTGAATACCTTCGCCCGAAAAGAGGGCTATCTGGAAGTGCTGCCGATTATGTGCGACATTGATTACAAGACAGCAGCCCTGATGCACGCGAAGCTCTACCGTGACCATACGCTGGCAGGCAGCGGTGAGGTCTGTGATTACTGGTTCGTGGGGGACAAGGTGGAAAATCCGAAATAAAATAAGACCGGGACGGAACCGGTGAAATGGATCGAAGAATATAAAACACAGAAGGGAGATCACCCAGAATGAGCAATGAAAAAATAAAACCAAAACTGAACGGAACTGCCGAGACGATGCTGCAGTGCTTCTACGCCCGCGCCATGCACAGCAGAAATCCGAAAAACAAGTTCCGCGACACCAAAGCAGAAGAGCTGATTGACCGCATCGACTATGATTTCAGCAATGCGAAAAAGGACACAGCAATGAGCGGCGGAATCGTAGCGCGGAGTGTTGTGTTTGATGAGCTGATCAGCGACTTTATCCGAAAGAACCCGGATTGTACCGTCGTCAACATCGCCTGTGGTCTGGACACTCGTTTTTACCGCATGGATAATGGAAAAATTACCTGGTACAATCTCGATCTGCCGGAGACGATTGAGGTACGCGATTCGATCTATCAGGAATCCGGCCGCGTTTCCACGATTGCGTGTTCCGTGCTCGATCCGGCATGGGCCGATCAGGTAAAAGTGCGGGGCAAAATACTTTTCATCATCGAAGGTCTGACCATGTACATGAAAGCGGATGAGGTCAGAACGATGCTCGCCATCATCCGCGATCACTTCGACAATGCCTACGTCTGCATGGAAACGCTGTGCCCGCACTTTGTAAAGAAAGAAAACATCGAAAAATCCATCCAGGCGACAGGCGCGACATTTACCTGGGGTGCGAACAGCTTTGCCGACCTGGGCAACATTGCCGCCGGTTTCCGAAAAGTAAAAGACGACAACATCGCCCGCGGTATGGAAACACTGAATCCCATCTACAAGCTGGTGATGTGGATGCCGATCGTCCACAAATTCGCAGAGAAAATTCTGGTGTTTGAGAAAGCGTAAGAAAAAACGAAAAAAATAAAAAGAAACAGGCAGCCCGGCAGCGGAAAAGCTTAAAAAACTTCCGTGCAGGGAACCTGTTTTTTTGTTTGTGCAGGCAATCAACAAATCATTCATCCGGCCACACAAAATGTGCATTCCCCGCTTCAAGGCCGTCAATCAGAATATTCTGTCCCGTGCAGAACCGGTTCGTCACGGTCATAAAATACGCCCAGTCCGCTGCTTCCTCGACGGTCATCCACCGTTTCAGCGGCGTCAGCTCCATGATCTGATCCCAGAGCTTTTGGTCTTCTGTGACAGGCAGATTCAACTCGGTCAGTACGCCGCCGAAATCAAGGCTGTTGCACGTTCCGCCATACGGTGCAATGCGGAGTGCCACATTTTTTGTGTAGGCGAGAACGCCGCCCTTGCTTGCGGTGTATTCCGGAAATTCAGCTCCGGTATGGCCGCTGGCCGAGCCGATCATGAGGATGGCGCGGATGTTGTCATGAATTCCGTACGCCTCCGTGATTGCGATGGTTCCCTTTAAATTGATATCAATATCATCCTCGTTCTGCACACCGGCGTTGTTGATGACAATATCAAAAGGCGCAAGTGCCGGATACTGTTCTCTGGCGCGGATATCAAGGCAGAAATGAGTATACGACTCCTGTCTGATCGAAGCTTCCTTCCGGTCAAATCCGGTAACGTCAAAGCCTTCTTTTAAAAATTTCTCCGCAATCGCCTTCCCGATTCCAGAACTGGTTCCTGTAATAAGTACACGCATACGATAACCTCCCGATGAAATATTACCCTCATTATACCGCAAACACAGCATGCGATCCAGAAGAAACGAAAAAGAATGCAGGAAAAGAAAATGTTACGGGAAAAATCACTGCATAAAACAAAAGAGTCTCTCAAAACCACAACAAATAATTGACAGATTTTAGGAGAAGGAGTAGAGTTTTTGAAAGGGGGATTATCCCTGCAAAGAGTGAAAACAAAAGAGGTGCAAATATGCTGAAAGTAGACAATCTTACCTTTGAAGTAAACGAAGAGGGAAGAAAACGCTGCCTCGTCAACCACATCAGTTTTGAGGTAAAGGACGGGGAAATGCTGGTGATTACCGGACCGAACGGTGGCGGAAAATCAACGCTGGCCAAAGTGCTTGCAGGAATTGAGGACGCCAATGGCGGAGAAATCTTCCTGGATGAGGAAAATATTACCGGTTATGATATTGACCACCGTGCAAACGCCGGCATCGGCTATGCATTCCAGCAGCCGCCGCGTTTTAAAGGAATGACGGTGAAAAAAATGCTGTCGCTGGCAGCCGGAAAAGAACTGACGGAAGCCGAGAGCTGTAAACTCCTCTCCGCCGTCGGACTCTGCTCTGCAGATTACCTGAACCGCCAGATGGACGGTACGCTCTCGGGAGGAGAGATGAAGCGTCTGGAGATCGCAACGGTTCTTGCAAAACCGCATAAGGTCAGCATTTTCGATGAGCCGGAGGCTGGCATTGACCTGTGGAGCTTTTCCATGCTGATCAAACGGTTTGAAGAAATCCACAAAGAGAAGAAAGAATGTCTGATCCTCATTTCCCATCAGGAACGCATTATCCAGATGGCAGACAAGATCATGGTGATCGAGGACGGACAGGTGAAAGAATACGGTACAAAAGAAGATGTACTGCCGACTCTGTTCCAGCAGAAAACAGGCCGGATGTGCGGTCAGGAAGGAGGCACATGCTGATGGTACAGGTAGATGAGACAACCCAGGGCGTATTAAATCAGATCAGCGAAGGATTTGCGCAGAAAGGGGCGTATAATCTCCGTCAGAACGGCATTCCGCTCTGCCACGGTGACAGTGAACATATCAAAATCCGCAAAAAAGAGGATAAGCCGGGCATTGATATTTTGATCGACGGCGAGACGAAGGGCGAAAAAGTATTTATCCCGGTTGTCGTCAGCGTTTCCGGTATGACGGATCTTGTTTACAATGATTTCTACGTTGCGGACGGCGCCGATGTTACGATTGTAGCGGGCTGCGGTATTCACAACGGCGGCTGCAACGACAGCCGGCACGACGGTATCCATACGTTCCATGTAGGAAAAAATGCCAACGTGCGCTACGAGGAAAAGCATTATGGCGAGGGAAATGGAACGGGACAGCGGATTCTGAACCCGGTGACAAATATTGAAATCGGAGAAAATTCCGTTTTTACGCTGGATACCGTACAGATTAAGGGCGTTGACTCAACAATTCGTACGACGAATGTTGTGATGGATGCAAACTCCAAACTGTTCGTGCTCGAACGTCTGATGACAGACGGTGACCAGAAGGCAGAGTCGGATATTGAAGTATGTATGAACGGAAGCGGTTCTTCCGCACAGATTATTTCACGTTCTGTCGGAAAGGGCAATTCCTCACAGGTCTTCCATCCGAAGGCAGTCGGCAAAAACAAATGCCACGCCATATCCAGTGCGATTCTATCATCATGGATCACGCCCAGGTCGGATCTATTCCGGAGATCCAGGCAAAGCATGTGGATGCGGCAATCATCCACGAGGCGGCGATCGGACGGATCAATGATGAGCAGCTATTGAAACTCAGAACGCTCGGCATGACGGAAGCGGAGGCGGAAAACGTCATTATTGAAAACTTCCTGAGCTGAAGAAAAAAAGGAAACAAGAGAACAAAAAAGAGGCATTTCCAGTCTGCATAGATGGAGATTCCTCTTTTTGTGCATTTTTCACAAAAACAGGTAGTAAATTTTACTAAAATAAAAAGTAAAATATTTTGACTTTTAACATATGATAAATTTGTACTGTTGAAAAAAGGAAAGATACAAGATAGAGAAATGGGGAAAGCGAAAATGGGTATTGTGATCAATCATTCCGAAAATATTTTCCTGCTGCAGACCAGATCCAACAGCTATGCGTTCGGCATTGACGATCAGGGACTGGTAAGACATACAGAGTTTCTTCCGTGATATGAAAAAATACGAAGAGGCGATGGAGGCTCCGGTGAAGAACGAGGTGGCGATCGTGTACGATTACGATTCCCTGGCATCGTTCCGTATCCAGCGCCAGAGCATTCTGCTCGATCCGGCGGAACCGTAATCGTGACGTACCGCCACGCCGTGAAAGATGCGGACAACAACGTTCCGTTCGGCGAGACACTGCCGGTGCACTACAATGCGCTTGCGGGGCTGACCGTAGAAGAGACGGAGAGACTGCAGGACTATGATGCATTCCCGGTTGTGGGAAGCGGCGTGTTCGAGGGCGTGGAAGGCACAGGCGGAATTTTCTGTGATATAGGCCTTGTGGAGCTCGAGCTCATCCCGGGAACGCGGAACAAAAAGAGGATTCTGCTGACGGATGCCGGACGGGAACTGGAGAAAAATACGACGGACCGGCTGCGTGGGGCGGAGATCCGTGCATATGGAAAACTCTCGGCAGAAGAGCTGAACAGCTATCTTGAGATGACAAGAAAGCTGACGGCAGCGCTGCGCGAGGAGACGGAAAAACTTTAAAGAGAGAGCAGAAATGAATCAGAAAAAAGACAAAATTCAGTTATCCGATCATTTTACATACGGGGCGGTCTATTTCCCGACAGTCCCTTTTCTTTTTGTCTGGAAAAAACTTGTAAATAAGACGCGAGTGTGCAAAAATAGACATAAAACAGATGCGGAGGCATCCTGAAAAAAAGAGGAGAACAACATGGAAAAACAGAAAAAGATAGCACTGATTAACGATCTGACAGGCTTTGGCCGGTGCTCGACGGCTGTGATGGCGCCAATCGTGTCGGCGATGAAGATTCAGGCGGTGGCAGTTCCGACCGCAATTCTCTCAGCACACACGCAGTTTCCGACGTATTACTTTGATGATTATACTGACCGGATGAAGGATTACATTCAGACCTATAAGGAGCTGAAGCTCGATTTCGATGCGATCTCGACCGGCTTCTTAGGATCGGAACAGCAGGTGGATATCGTGCTTGATTTTATCCGCCATTTAAGACGGACCGCAACTTTGTCATCGTCGATCCGGTCATGGGAGACTATGGGAAGCTGTATCGGACGTACACGAAAGAGATGTGCGAAAAGATGAAAGAACTGGTTCACTACGCGGATATCATCACGCCGAACCTGACAGAACTCTGTACACTGCTCGATGCGCCGTATCCGAAGAACGGGGCTTCGATTGAGGAGCTGAAAGAGATGTGCGGAAAACTGGCGGAGCGGGGACCGAAACATATTGTTGTGACGGGCATCCACTTTAACCAGACGCAGATTGCCAACTTTATCTATAACAAAGGCGAAGACTTCCAGATTGTCATGGTAGACCGCATCGGCGGCGACCGGAGCGGTACGGGAGATGTCATTGCGGCAATTATCGCAGGCATGTATCTGAACGGCCACAGCCTGTACGAGTCGGTGAAAAAGGCGGCGGATTACGTATCGAAATGCATCCGCTACTGCGAAGAAAACGAAGTGCCAAGCTACTGGGGACTCTGCTTTGAAATGTTTATGAAGGACTTAACGGAGGAAGCGTAATGTATTTATATACTGTAACCGGAGCCGTCGGCGAGGAAGGGTATCTCGACCTTGCAAAGAGCGGCGATCTTACCGGAAAAAATGTCTATGTCAACATGACAAATAAATGCCCGTGCAGCTGTGTGTTCTGTCTGCGCCAGACGAAACAGCAGCAGGAGGGAAATACACTGTGGTTAAAAGAGGGCGAGCCATCCGTTGAGACGATGCTGGAGCTGTTCGCACAGTACGATCTGAACGTGATCAATGAACTGGTCTTCTGCGGCTTCGGAGAACCGCTTGAGCGGCTTGAGGATGTCTGTCGGGTGATCGATTCCTTAAAAGAAACGTATCCGAACCTGAAAGTGCGTCTGAATACGATCGGTCTTGCCAACCTGATCTATGGAAGAGATGTCACCCCGGAATTAAAGGGAAGATTCGATACCGTCTCGATTTCCTTAAACGCGCCGGATGAAAAGGAATTTCTGGAGCTCACGCGGTCGAAATTCGGCATCCAGTCGTACGAGGCGATCAAGGAGTTTGCAGTACTTGCAAAACAGTATGTGCCGAATGTTGTGATGACCGTTGTCGAGAAAGTTATGCCGGAAGAAAAGATTCAGAAATGCCGGGAAATCTGCGATGAATTAGGTGTTACCCTTCGTGTCCGCCCGTTTGAAAATTAAAGTGTGCGGAACGGAATCTTTCGCTTGTGTTTCCAGAATATAACGCCTATAATGGGAAGGAAAAACAAAAGAGAGGGAGAGACGTATGAACGAGTCTAATGGAGTCATCCGCGATGCGAGAAAGCTCGGTATTCCTAAAATGCTGATTCTCGGATTGCAGCACATGTTTGCCATGTTCGGTGCAACCATTCTGGTGCCGATTCTGGTAAACAGCTACTTTGTAGACGCATGCGGCGAGGGGCCGTCCCGCGGTCTTACCGTATCCGTCACACTGTTCTGCGCCGGCTTTGGAACCCTGCTGTTTCATCTGTGCGCGAAATTTAAAGTACCGGCATTTCTTGGTTCTTCGTTTGCATTCTTAAGCGGTTTCGCCGCTGTTGCAAACCTGAATACCGGAAAATATGCCAGCATGAGTGTCAACGACAAGGCAGCCTATGCCTGCGGAGGTATTGTGGTAGCAGGTCTTCTGTACCTGATTTTTGCCTTGATCATCCGCATGGTCGGCGTCAAACGCGTGATGCGCTACCTGCCGCCGGTTGTCACAGGTCCGGTTATCATCTGCATTGGCCTCAGCCTTGCTGGTTCCGCCATTAATAATGCTTCGACGAACTGGTTCCTGGCACTGGTTGCGCTGGCAGTCATCATCATTTTCAACATCTGGGGAAAAGGAATGCTCAAAATCATTCCGATTCTGATGGGCGTTGTGATTGCCTACGCTGTGGCAGTTGTCCTGAATGCACTCGGCATCAAAAATCCGGACGGATCCGTGATCATCAACTTTGCGCCGGTTGCACAGGCAGGCATCGTCGGACTTCCGCCGCTGCAGCTCTGCAAATTCGATCTGACCAGCATTATGATTATGGCACCGATCGCGATCGCGACTATGATGGAGCATGTCGGCGATATGTCGGCGATCTCTGCAACCGTAGGAGAGAACTTCCTTTCTGATCCGGGCCTGCATAGAACCCTGCTCGGTGATGGTCTTGCAACCGCAATGGCAGGTTTCATCGGCGGACCGGCCAACACGACGTACGGCGAGAACACCGGCGTTCTGGAATTGAGCCGCGTACATGACCCGAGAGTCATCCGTATTGCCGCAGTCTTTGCGATTATCGTCAGCTTCATTCCGAAGGTATCGGCACTCATCAGCACCATGCCGTCCTCCATCATCGGAGGCGTCAGCTTCATGCTGTACGGTATGATTTCTGCCATCGGTGTGCGCAACGTGGTTGAGAACAAGGTAGACCTGACGAAATCAAGAAACCTGATTATTGCGGGCGTCATCTTTGTCTGTGGACTGGGCTTCAGCAACGGTCTCTCCTTTACGATCGGCGGAACGACCGTCACCCTGACTGCACTTGCCATTGCAGCCATCGCAGGAATCCTGCTGAACATGATTCTGCCGGGCAACGATTACGAATTCGGCGTAAACGAGACCGGAGACGAGAACAGAGGAATCCACGCATAAAGAAAAATGCAAAAGAAAATCCGTTTTTTCTGCATCTGTATTCTGCACAAAGGAATGTGCAGAAACAGAGGGGAAAAAGCGGATTTTCTTTGCATTTCGGTACGGGCAAGTGTATATTGGATGGTAAGAAGATATAAGGTTGGTAAAAAAATGACACACGAAAGATCGAAAAAGGGGATGATGGGACAGGTCGTCGGATCCTTATATTACCTGGATCCAACGGTGATTCCGCGGCTGAAAAGTCTGCGAAGCGGTGACGATCCGGTGTTTTCGTTTGGTGTTTTATTTTACGCGCTCAAATGCAATCCGCGGAGAGTGGTTCAGTACGTAGATGATGCCGCGCCGTTCAAATCCGTTTTTCTGGATCAGATGCTGCATGATTTGATTGTCCGTATGCGTATCGACGCGCAGGTGCGGGATCTGTGTCCAGCAGTAATCGACGATCTGGGAGAAAAATCCGTGGATTGTTCCGTCTGAGGCAACCTGGTGGATCGTGCCATACGGCGCATCGGAGAGCCAGGAGCCGTCGTCGATCTGCAGATACGTCGGATCCTCACCGATGATGAAGGCAAACGCGCCGTGCAGCGTGCCGTTTTCTTCCAGGACAAAAAGCTGTTTGTCACGGATTCTGTTGTGAATCAGCTCCTCCGGCGGAAAATGGTTTCCCCACTGATTCGGATTTCCGGTTTCCTGCATAAAAGAGCGGGCGTACGCATAGATTGACATGAGCGAAGTAAAATCCTCCGGGACGGCAAGTCGTATCATGATAAAAATTCTCCTTTTAGTTCAAAATAAGCAGTTTTATTGTAGCACAGCGGACGATGAAGCACAAGAAAGAGAAAACAGGATTTGACTTTTTGAAAAATCCCATGTACAATGCAGTTAGTTACAACTAACTAAAGCAACCAAAACCACAACAAAATGATTTCTGCCGATCCTGGATGGGCCGGTTCCGTATCAAATTGTCAGAAAGGAAAGAATATGAAACAAAATCGAAAACGAAAAGAGACGGCGGGCATGAATTTTCTCCGCTATCTCGGTCCGGGACTTTTTGTCACGGTCGGTTTTATCGACCCGGGAAACTGGGCATCCAACATTGCCGCCGGATCGGGTTACGGCTACGAGCTTCTGTGGATGGTTACCCTGTCCACGATCATGCTGATTTTTCTGCAGCACAATGCGGCGCATCTCGGCATTGCCACGGGAAAGTGCCTCTCGGAGGCGGCGAGCCTCTATCTGCCTGCGTGGCTGAAAAACACGATTCTTGCGACGGCGATGATGGCAGCGGTGGCGACCGCAATGGCGGAGATCCTCGGCGGTGCGATTGCGCTCCAGATGCTGTTCGGCATTCCGATTAAGCTCGGCAGCATGATGATTCTCGTGCTGGTTCTGATCTGTGAGTTTACAAGTGCTTACAAACGGATTGAAAAACTGATCATTGTGTTTGTCTCGCTGATCGGCTTTTCGTTCCTCTTTGAAGTCTGGATCGCCGATATCGACTGGGCGCAGGCGGCTGTCGGCTGGGTAAAACCGTCGTTTCCAGAGCACTCAATGCCGGTCATCTTAAGCGTCCTCGGTGCGGTCGTCATGCCGCACAACCTGTTTCTCCACTCGGAAATTATTCAGAGCCGCCAGTGGAATCTTGAGGATGATGAGGTGATTGTGCGCCAGTTAAAGTATGAGTTCAAAGACACCCTGTTTTCCATGATCATCGGATGGGCCATCAACAGTGCAATGATCCTGATGGCGGCCGCAACGTTTTTCCAGCCACAGAATGCAAAGCAGGTGGATGATCTCGCAACGGCGGGAAAGATGCTGACACCGCTCCTTGGAAATGCCGCATCGGTGATTTTTGCAGCAGCGCTTCTGCTCGCCGGAATTTCATCGAGCATCACCGCGGGAATGGCGGGCGGAACGATTTTTTCGGGGATTTTTAACAAGCCGTATGAGATCAAGAGTAAGGAGACACGCTGGGGAATCCTTCTTACCATGATCCCGGCCGCAGCGGTCATTCTTCTGATTGATTCCCCGTTCCAGGGCCTTCTCTATTCACAGATGTTTCTTGGAATGCAGCTCCCGATTACGGTATTTACGCAGATTTATCTGACGTCCTCGAAAAAAGTCATGGGAAAATACGCGAACAGTCTGCGGCTGAAAATTGCCCTGTTTGCGATTGCGGTGATTGTGACACTGCTGAATATCGCGCTGCTGTTTGTGCAGTAAAAAGAATGAGAAATAAAAAAAGGAAGTCCGCTGCGCTGATCCCTGAAAAAGAGACTGGCGCAGCGGACTTCTTCTATTATAATATGCTCTCCATGCAGGCATCGACAAAGTCCTGCAGAAGCGGAGAGAGTTTCCGCCCCTTTTTCCAGATCACGGCGATCTGCGTTTCCAGGTCGCTTTCTGCGAGCGGCTGGATGCGGAGTCCCTGGCAGAGAGAGCTCATGGACTGCGGGAAAATGGCAGTGGCAAGGCCTTCCTTTGCCCAGAGCATCGCGCCGCGGGGATCGTCGCAGACGCAGAAAAGATCGGGCTCCATGCCGCGCGAGTGGAACGCATCCATGATGAGCGCCTCATACCGGCGGTAGATGATGAGCGGAATATTCAAAAGATCCGAGAGCTTTAGCGATCCGTTCTTCTCGGGAAGCATATCTTTTGAAGAAACGGCAATCATAGGTTCAGAGCTTAAAATTTTATAGTCGACATCGTCGAGCCGCAGCGGCGTGCGGGCGATGGAAATGTCGATGATGCCGTCCATCAGATAGCGGTACAGCGTGTAGGTGATGCCGTCGTGCACCTCGAAGTTGACATCGGGATTGCGGCGGGAAAAAAGCGAGACGCACGGCATGATCGTCGCAACGGTGGTCGGTGTGATGCCGAGGCGCAGAACCCGCTTTTTGCCGACCTTTGCGACCTCAAGCTCCGTCGATTTCACGTACTCGAGCAGGTTGGCGGAGCGGTCGTACAGCAGTTTTCCGGCTTCGGTCAGGCGGACGCTTGGCGGGTGCGTTCAAATAAAGTGACATTCAGTTCGGCTTCCAGCTGCTTTAACTGATAACTGAGCGGCGGCTGGGACATATTGAGGCGGCGGGCGGCCTCGTGAATGCTTTCGGTTTCGGCGATGACGCGGAAATATTCAAGCTGGCGCAGTTCCATAAGAGACTTCCTTTCGTGAAATTATCTATGATATTAAAATTGTATCACTAAGCCATAAAAACAATACTATTCGTATTAATCATATGAGATTATACTGTCAATGTCAAGAAACAAAGAAATGGAGAGTGAAAAAGAAGATGAAAAGTCTTGGAGTCTACTTGAAGCACTACAAAAAAGAGAGCATCATCGCTCCTTTGTTCAAGCTTCTGGAAGTCGTATTCGACCTTCTTGTGCCGATGGTTGTTGCCAGATCATCGATGTGGGTATCGCAGGCAATAACCGTCCGTACATCGTCAGCCGTTTTGGAATCCTCGTTCTGATGGCGGCAGTCGGACTTTGCTGCAGCTTCACCGCGCAGTATTTCGCGGCAAAAGCGAGCGTCGGCTGTGCAACCGAGCTTCGCCAGGCGGTCTTTGACCACATTCAGGCTCTGTCCTTTACGGAGCTGGATACCATTGGAACCGATACGCTGATCACCCGTCTGATCAACGATATCAATCAGGTGCAGAACGGAATCAACATGGGTCTGCGTCTGCTGCTGCGGAGTCCGTTTATCGTATTCGGTTCCGTTGTGATGGCATTTACCGTCAACGTAAAATGTGCCATCGTATTCCTGGTTACTATTCCGATCCTATTCGTTGCCGTATTCGGCATTATGCTGGTCAGCATCCCGCTGTTCAAAAAGGTACAGGCGGCACTCGACCGCGTCACCGGAATGACAAGAGAAAATCTGAACGGTGTCCGTGTCATCCGTGCGTTCTGCCGTGAGGAGCAGTCTGTTGCCGATTTCGAAAAGAGCAACGATGAGCTGACTTGTCTGAACGAGTTTGTCGGAAAAATTTCCGCACTGTTAAATCCGCTGACCTATGTCCTCATCAACATCGCAGCCGTTGTCCTGATCTGGCAGGCAGGCTTCAGGTTAACATCGGCAGTATGCAGCAGGGACAGGTTGTCGCACTTTACAACTACATGCTGCAGATCATCGTGGAGCTGATCAAACTGGCATCGCTCATCATCACCTTAAACAAATCCGTTGCCTGTGCAGAGCGTGTCTCCGGCGTACTGGCGGTTCCGACAACCATGAACTACCCGGCAAAAGGCGGCGCTGCAAAGAAAGTAACTGGCGATGCAGCTGTTACATTTAAAAATGTCAGCTTCACCTATGCAGGAGCCGGCGCAGAGAGCTTATCGGATATCAGCTTTACCGCAAAACGCGGACAGACCATCGGAATCATCGGCGGTACCGGAAGCGGAAAATCGACGCTGGTCAGCCTGATTTCCCGTTTCTACGATGCGACCAGCGGTGACGTCATGGTAGACGGCGAGAATGTAAAGAATTACACGAAAGAAGAGCTCTGCAATAAAGTCGGTGTTGTTCAGCAGAGAGCAGTGCTCTTTAAAGGCAGCATCCGCGACAATATGAAGTGGGGCAAAGAGGACGCCACCGATGCAGAAATCTGGGAGGCGCTCACCACAGCCCAGGCGAAAGAAGTCGTAGAAGGCAAACAGGATCAGCTCGATTTTATGCTGGAGCAGAACGGAAAGAACCTCTCCGGCGGACAGAAACAGCGTCTTTCTATTGCGCGTGCGCTGGTAAAAAAACCGGAAATCCTGATTCTGGACGACAGCTCGAGTGCGCTTGACTTTGCAACGGATGCAAAACTCCGCAAAGCCGTCCACAATCTCGAAGGAAACACGACAACCTTCCTCGTATCCCAGCGAATCGCCGGCATCCGTCAGGCAGACCAGATCCTCGTTCTTGGAAATGGTACGCTCGAAGGAAACGGCACACACGACGAGCTGATGAAACCTGCGAGGTTTACCGCGAGATTTACTTCTCCCAGTTCCCGGAAGAGCGTGCAGCTTATAACAACGAAAGCGGGGTGATCGCATGAAAAAGACAGAAAACAAGTCCGGAAAAAGCGGCATGCAGGTCATGAAAAAGCTGATGGCGTTTATCGGAAATTATAAAATTTTCTTAGGCCTTAGTATTGTCCTGGCTGCGGTTACCGTTATTTTACAGCTTTATATTCCGATCCTGTTCGGCGATGCGATCGATGAGGTCGTTGCAGCCCACCAGGTCAATTTCCCGGAGATGTGGTTCTATCTGAAACGAATCGTATTCTTTACCCTCGTTTCCGCACTTTCCGCATGGATCATGAACCTGATCAACAACCGTATGACGTACCGCATCGTGCGCGACCTTCGTTCCCAGGCGATCCGTCATATCCAGGTGCTGCCGCTGTCCTATCTGGATCAGCACAGCTCCGGAGACATCGTAAGCCGTGTTATCGCAGATACCGATATCTTATCGGACGGTCTTCTGCTTGGCTTTACACAGCTGTTCTCCGGCATCGTAACCATTATTGTGACACTGTTTTTCATGTTCTCGAAGAACGTATGGATCACCCTTCTTGTGATCTGCCTGACACCTCTCAGCTTCTTCGTGGCAAAATTTATTTCCGGCCGCTCGTTCAAAATGTTCCAGAAACAGAGTGAGACGAGAGGAAAACAGACCGCACTCATCGATGAGATGATCGGAAACCAGAAAGTAGTCAAAGCGTTCGGCTATGAGGAAAAAGCTTCCGAGCGTTTTGCAGAGATCAACAAAGATCTGCAGAAATACAGCCAGCAGGCCGTGTTCTACAGTTCCTTAACGAACCCGTCCACCCGTTTTGTCAACAACGTGATCTATGCCGGTGTTGCCCTTGTGGGAGCTTTCATGATCCCGGGCGGCGCGCTGACCGTCGGCGGACTTTCCGTTCTGCTGTCGTACGCAAACCAGTATATGAAACCGTTCAATGATATCAGTTCCGTTATCACTGAGATGCAGAACGCGCTTGCCTGCGCAGGCCGTATCTTTGCTCTTCTGGAAGAGAAAGAGGAGAGTGCAGACCCGGCCGGAACGATCGATACCGTGACGGGAAATGTGACGATCGATGATGTAGCATTTAGTTATGACAAAGAGAAAAAACTGATCGAGAACTTTAATCTTGACGTACAGCCGGGCATGCGTGTTGCCATTGTCGGCCCGACCGGATGCGGAAAGACGACGTTTATCAACCTGCTGATGCGCTTCTATGATGTCGATGCCGGAAAGGTCTGCATCGACGGAAAGCCGATCGACGAACTGTCCCGCCATGCGCTCCGCAGCTGCTTTGGTATGGTGCTGCAGGATACCTGGATCAAACAGGGAACCGTGCGCGACAACATCAGCTTCGGAAAGCCGGATGCGACGGAAGAGGAGATCATCAATGCGGCCAAAGAGGCACACAGCTGGGAGTTTATCAAGCGTCTGCCGAAGGGACTTGACACGGTTCTCAGCGAAGACAGCATCAGCCAGGGGCAGAAACAGCTTCTCTGTATCACCCGTGTCATGCTCTGCCTGCCGCCGATGCTGATCCTCGACGAGGCGACCTCCAGCATCGATACCCGTACCGAACTGCAGGTTCAGGAGGCGTTTGACAAGCTGATGCAGGGCAGAACGAGTTTCGTCGTTGCCCACCGTCTGTCCACGATCCGCAATGCTTCGCTGATCCTCGTCATGAAAGACGGAAAGATTATCGAGCAGGGACGCCATGAGGAGCTTCTTGAGAAGAAAGGCTTCTACTACAATCTGTACAACAGCCAGTTCCAGGCGTCATAAAAGATATTTGGAAAAGAGAACAGCAGATCTGTGCCGCGCATGCGATTTTGAGGCGTGCGCGCTCAGATCTGCTGATTTTTTATATGTTTTTGCAATATTCTGAAAAAAATACGGCATGGGGTATTGACGAATCCTATCACAGGTGCTATAGTTTTACAAAAATAAAAAAAGACGTAGAAGTTTTTAGAAAATGTGCGGAGAGCTTTTGGAAATTTAATTTTCGAAAGGTGCACGACCGAAGAAGTAAAACTTTCAGGTGCTGGTTCTCTTCTTAAAACAAGAACGGACGGGAGACGGCGAGGACTAAAAACGGAGTGGTCTCTGGAGAAGCTCTTGAAAAGAGTGCCGAAGGTGCAATGCAGCGATGCAGAATCTCTCAGGCAAAAGGACAGAGTCAAAAAAGATACAGAAGAAAAACAGCCGCGGAACAAAAAAGCGGTGCGCAGAAACGAAAAAATTCCGGAAGCGTGGTTTTTTGCTGTATTTTTCAATCAGAGCCATGTTCTGCAGGAAAAATTCCGCAGG
Source organism: Blautia sp. AM47-4 (assembly GCF_003479865.1). NCBI lineage: Bacteria > Bacillati > Bacillota > Clostridia > Lachnospirales > Lachnospiraceae > Blautia > Blautia sp. AM47-4. Next base: position 45,743 of record NZ_QUHY01000002.1, on the reverse strand, counting down.
AGATGGTATTTTTTTTCTCAAAACGGTGCGGATGTGTGATCCACATCGTTCAGACCATACGTCGAATGGAAAGGGAGAAAAGAAAATGGATGCATTGAATCAGGCAATTGCGCAGATCAGTGATGTGCTCTGGAACAGCGTACTGCTGTTTCTGCTGGTAGGTACGGGAGTTTATTTCTCTGTTCGGACCCGCTTTGTACAGGTAAGAAAGTTTAAGACCGCGTGGAACCGCGTCTTCGGCGGTTTCTCGTTAAAGGGTAAGAAGGCCGGAAAAGACGGCATGACTTCCTTCCAGGCGCTTGCAACAGCGATCGCCGCACAGGTCGGAACCGGAAACATCGCAGGATGTGCGACCGCACTCGTATCCGGCGGCCCGGGAGCCATCTTCTGGATGTGGCTTGCTGCGTTCTTCGGCATGGCAACGATCTACGGCGAGGCGTATCTCGCGCAGATCTCCAAACGCCGCGATGAGAGCGGAGAAATCATCGGAGGACCGGTTTACTACATTACCCACGCATTCAAGGGAACGTTTGGAAAAGCACTGGCAGGCTTCTTTGCCGTAGCCGTTATTCTGGCGCTTGGCTTTATGGGAAATATGGTACAGTCGAACTCCATCAGTGATGCGTTCTACACCGCATTTTCCGTACCGAAATGGGTGATGGGTGTGATTGTAGCCGTTCTCGCCGCATTCATTTTCATCGGAGGTATCTCCCGTATCGCATCCTTCACCGAAAAAGTTGTTCCGGTGATGGCAGCACTGTATCTCGTCGGAGCCCTTGTTGTTATTCTGATCAACATCCAGCATGTGCCGTCAGCGATTGCTTCGATCTTTATCTGTGCATTCCGTCCGGACGCCGTATTTGGTGCAGCAGCCGGTATTACCGTGCGGAAAGCCATGCGTTACGGTGTTGCCCGAGGCCTCTTCTCTAATGAAGCCGGTATGGGTTCCACCCCGCATGCCCATGCGATTGCCGATGTCGAGAACCCGGAGGATCAGGGTGAAGTAGCGATGATCGGTGTCTTTATTGATACCTTCGTTGTCCTGACCATGACCGCTCTCGTTATTCTTTCTTCCGGCGTTCTGGAAGAGATGATGAGTACCGGTGTTGTAGGAACCCCGGTCGCACAGGCGGCATTCCGAACCGGCCTCAAAGGCTTCGGACCGGCGTTCGTAGCGATCTGTCTTCTGTTCTTTGCATTCTCGACCATCGTCGGATGGTACTTCTTCGCAAGACAGAACGTACAGTATCTGTTCGGAAAGAAAGCAGTCGTTCCGTTCTCGCTGATCGTCGTTGTGTTCGTTTTCCTCGGCTCTCTGCTGAAAGTAGATCTCGTATGGAACCTGTCAGACCTCTTTAACGGCCTGATGGTAATTCCAAACCTCATGGCGTTGATCGTCCTCGCAGGAACCGTAGCAAAAGCGGCAAAAGGTGAAAAAGTAGAATTCTAATCATATATACAGAACGGGAAAAAGGAGGAAAGTCTGCTGATGCAGACTTTCCTTTTGCAATTATTCAGAGCCACATCTCGATTCCGCTGCGCTGCATCTCGATGTGGCTTCTCGCCATATAAAATTTCAAGAAGAACTGTTCGTTCATGCGAGCATGACTCACAGTTCTTCTTGAAATTTTGCATGGCTCTGAATAATTGCAAAAAGAAAGACCGGCAGGGGAGCTACCGGTCTTTCAAGGGGAGTATAAATAATTAATAAGGGGTTATTAATTGTAAAAAAATTTATGAAGGGTAAATTCTTTTACAAAATTGATTATAATACAGATAACGGGAAAAAGCAACATCGAAATTCAAAAGTTGGAAAAAATTACCACAATTTGGAAAGCAGTGGTCCGAAAGCAGGAAAAACACTGTATTTTTGGGCTTGCATTCCCCACTTTGGAACAGATACCGTGGAAAAACAGGGTTCTGGATGCATAATCTGCGCGGAAAAAGCGATACTAAAGGATGTCGCAGGACAAAAAAACATTCAGGAGGAAACAAGATTATGACCAGAAACAGCAAAAATGAATACAGCAAAAACGAGTACAGCAAAAACGGATACGAGAAAAGCGAATACAGCAAAAACCAGAAGAACAGCAGAGACTGCAATCATGTGAAAGACCGTGAGATGTCATCCTACGGTCAGCAGAACCGGGAGCAGGACGAGAAGGATGAGTATGAAAAATACTAAGTAAACCTTGGGATTCCGGCAGAAAAAGCCGGCGGAGGGTCCCATACGGACTCTGCCGCCGGTTTCTGCATACATATAAAACAGGAGAGAAAGTCAGATCCGGAGAGGGGGACCAGGATATGGCAGGCATGACACTGCTGGCGGCAGACCAGCTGGACTGGTACGTGGGAAAACCGTGGGCGATGATCATCGATGTGCGGAGCCGGCGGGAATACGAAAAAGGGCATGTGAAAGGAGCGGTGAATCTTCCCTATGACCATCTGCTCGAACGGGTCTGTCTGCCGCGGGACAAAATTCTTGTGATCTGCTGTGAGCGGGGTGCCGCGAGCATGGCGGAGGGAAAGCGGCTGGCGGAGAACGGATACGAGGTCAAAACGGTCATCGGCGGAATGCATGCATACCGCGGACGATATCTGGTGGCGGGAGAAGAGCTGTAATGGGGCGGCAATCCAACATTTCTTCTTGTCAAGCGGGAAAAGATACGGTAAGATGAAACAGAAAACAATACAAAACCAAACCACAAAACGAAAGAGAGATCACGATATGAAATACATGTTTGCATCTGATATTCACGGTTCTGCCTATTACTGCAGAAAAATGCTGGAAGCCTTCGAGGCAGAGGGCGCAAGCCGCCTGTTTCTGTTAGGCGACCTTCTCTATCACGGCCCGAGAAACGATCTTCCAAAAGAATACGCACCGAAACAGGTCATCGCCATGCTGAATGAGAAAAAACAGTACCTCACCAACGTGCGCGGAAACTGCGACGCAGAAGTAGATCAGATGGTACTGGAGTTCCCGGTGCTGGCAGATTACGGCATCCTGATCGAGGGAGGCCATACCTTCTATATGAGCCATGGCCACATCTACAATGAGCAGAATCTGCCGCCGCTGATGGATGGAGATATCTTCCTGTACGGCCATACCCACGTCCTGCGTGCCGAGAAAAAAGGCGCACACACCTTCCTGAACCCGGGTTCTGTATCTCTGCCGAAAGAGGGCAATATCCCGACCTATGCAATCCTCGAGGACGGCGTATTTACGATCAAAGGCTTTGACGGCACCGTCGTAAAACAGCTCACATTATAAGAGGGGACGGGAGAGTATGGAATTATATGAACTGATCGCCCCGTGCCACTTCGGCCTGGAGGCGGTGATGAAACGTGAAATCCTCGACCTCGGCTACGAAATCGAGCGCGTGGAGGATGGAAAAGTAACGTTTCTTGCAGATGCAGAGGGAATCGCCTACGCCAACCTGTTCCTTCGCACGACCGAGCGTATCCTGCTCAAAGTAGGACAGGTCCACGCCGAAACGTACGATGAACTCTTTGAAGCGACAAAAGCGCTCCCGTGGGAGAAATTTATCCCGAAAAACGGAAAGTTCTGGGTAACGAAGGCAAACTCCATCAAGAGTAAGCTCTTCAGCCCGTCCGATATCCAGTCGATTATGAAAAAAGCGATTGTCGAGCGATTGAAACAGGTCTACCACATGGAGTGGTTCCCGGAGGACGGTGCACAGTACCCGATCCGTGTTTCGATTTTAAAAGACGAGGTTACGATCGGACTCGATACCTCCGGCGTTTCCCTTCATAAGAGAGGCTACCGCAAGCTGACCGCGAAAGCGCCGATCACCGAGACCCTTGCCGCAGCACTTATCATGCTGACTCCGTGGAAGGGTGACCGGATTCTTGTCGATCCGTTCTGCGGAAGCGGTACGTTCCCGATCGAGGCGGCCATGATGGCGGCCGATATTGCACCGGGTCTCAACCGTTCTTTCCTTGCGGAGCAGTGGACGCACCTCGTGCCGAAAAAATGCTGGATGGATGCGGCGGAGGATGCACGCTACCGGATCCGGAACGATATTGAGACAGATATTCAGGGCTTTGATATCGACGGAGATGTCATCAAGAGTGCCAGAGAGAACGCAAAGCTGGCCGGTGTGGATCACCTGATCCATTTCCAGCAGCGTCCGGTTGCCGAGCTGTCGCACCCGAAAAAATACGGTTTTCTGATTACCAACCCGCCGTACGGTGAGCGCCTGGAGGACAAAAAAGATCTTCCGGCCCTGTATCAGACATTAGGAGAGCGGTACCGCGCTCTCGATTCCTGGTCGATGTATCTGATCACGAGCTACGAGGATGCCGAGCGGTATCTCGGCAAAAAGGCGGATAAAAACCGTAAAATTTACAATGGAATGCTGAAAACCTACTTTTACCAGTACGCGGGACCGAAGCCGCCGCGCCGGGAAAAAGAACAGAAATAATACAAATGGAGGAGCAATGCCGAATGATTTTTGGCGTTGCTCCTTTTTGATAACAAAAATTAAAAGAAAAATTTTAGAAAGGTTTAATATTTCCTTGAAATCACTGCACTACTGTGCTAAACTGTCCTTATGCGAAATTTTTTCATCAAGCGGAGGAAACCATGAACGGACAGGAGATCAGAGACAGGCTGCTGCATTCCTACGAGAGGAGCTACGATATCGTAAAGCCGTCCGAAGTAAACGGCCATACATACGATGCCTGTGCAAGCTACCACGAGAGCGGCGCAAAATACGTGCTCTCAAAGAAAGCAGAGCTGTGGAGGATCAGCTGTCATGAGCATGCGTATTTTAAAGCGGTGGAAGAACTGAACGACCAGGACGTCGAAACATTTCTGACGGACCTGACAGAATGGATAGAGCCAAAGGTGGTTCGCGAGGGGAAGGAAGTACCGGATACCGACCACATGTACACGCTGGTCACCGGTATTTTTTTGCGGACAAACCGGTTGCGGACAGCGTAAAGAAGAAAATCCGAAAATATAAGTATTATAAAAATTACCGGTTTTCTTTGAGAGGCTACTGTCAGGTGCGGCTGCTCGTCTTTGATACGGCAGAACAGAAAGTGTTTGGAAACCGGGCGGCTTGGGAATTGGTAAAGGGATATGCTAAGATGTTCCGGTCTTAGTTATCTATAAATTTATTCTATCAAAAAGAGGGAGGAAAAAACAAATGAATAGTATTCTTGTACTGGTTGTCGGAATCGGCATTCTGATCGCCGGATACGTATTCTACGGAAAATGGCTTGCCGAGCAGTGGGGCGTTGATCCGAAACGGAAAACCCCTGCATTCACCGAGGAGGACGGTGTGGACTACGTTCCTGCCAAAGCTCCTGTCTTAATGGGACATCACTTCTCATCCATCGCAGGCGCAGGCCCGATCAACGGACCGATTCAGGCCGCTGTCTTTGGATGGGTTCCGGTTCTTTTATGGGTACTCATCGGCGGTATCTTCTTTGGAGGCGTTCATGATTACGGCGCACTGTTTGCATCCCTGCGCCACAAAGGACAGTCCATCGGCGAGGTTATCGCAGACACCATGGGAAGTAAAGCGAAAAAACTCTTTATCGTCTTCGCTTACCTGACCCTGATTCTTGTTGTTGCAGCCTTCGGTTCCATCGTTGCCAATACCTTCAAGGCAGCCTATACCGAGAGCGGCGCTGTCGATGTGGCAGCAAGTTCTGCAAATGCAACAACCGCTATGATTTCCATTCTGTTCATCGTACTCGCCGTTGTGTTCGGTTTCATGGTATACAGAAGAAATGTATCTCTTGGCGTTTCCACCATCGCAGGCGTTGCAGCCATTGTTGTCTGCGTTGTTGTTGGATTAAACTTCCATCCGATCTATCTCTCCGAGACAGTATGGATGGTAATCGTTGGTATCTATATCACCGTAGCTTCTGTTGCACCGGTCTGGATTCTGCTTCAGCCGCGTGACTACTTAAGCTCCTTCCTTCTGTACTTCATGATGATCGTAGCCGCTGTCGGTGTCATCGGAAGTGCTCTGATGGGCCATGCATCCCTGGATATCCCGGCATTCACCGGATTCAAAGATACGCTGGCTCCGACCGGAAGTTCTCTTGGATTTATGTTCCCGGCCCTGTTCGTAACCATCGCCTGCGGAGCAATTTCCGGATTCCATTCACTCGTTGGTTCAGGAACTACATCGAAACAGCTTGACAATGAGAAAAATGCCCGCCCGATCGCATACGGCGGTATGCTGATTGAGTGTGCACTTGCAATCGTATCTCTGTGTGCAGTCGGCTACATCTGGTCCAGATACGCAGACGGAACCACCGTTGTTCCGACCGCTGTATTTGCAACCGGTATCTCCGAGATGGTAGCAACCATTCCGGGACTTGGCGGATCGACCCATGTACTGTACTCTCTGCTGGTTCTGACTGTATCGGTATTCTGCCTGACTTCTCTGGATACCGCAACCCGTCTGGCAAGATACATGTTCCAGGAGTTCTGGCTTGAGCCGGGACAGACTTACAAAGAGGCAACCGGCTACAAAGCCGTTCTGACCAATCCGGTTGTATCAACCGTTATCACCGTAGTACTCGGCATCGGCCTTGGCCTGACCGGTTATTCCAAAATCTGGCCGCTGTTCGGTGCATCCAACCAGCTGCTGGCAGCCATCGGACTTCTTGCTGTTGCCACCTGGCTTGGAAAAGTCGGCAAAAACAACAAAATGTTCCTGTTCCCGATGGTATTCATGCTGATCGTAACCATCACATCCCTTGTACAGACGCTGCTCGCAAACTTCAAGGGCCTTGGCGCAGGCGTTGGCATCGGCTGGTGCGTAGCACGTATCGTGCTGGCAGGCCTGCTTGTCATCCTGGCGCTGATCCTGGCTGTCGATGGATTCAAGACTCTGGCAAATCAGAAAAAAGCAAAATAATGTGTGATTACAAAAAAGGCTCCCGGATAAAAACGGGGGTCTTTTTTTGTGACAGGGTTCTTGTGTTTGCGTCACACATACGGTATAATGATCGCAAGTTATTTCAGCGTGAAAGAAGGAAAACGGTTATGAAAAAAATTGTATTTGCAACAGGAAACGCCGGCAAAATGAAAGAAATCCGTGAAATCCTTGCGGATCTGCCGGTGGAAATTTATTCGATGAAAGAAGCCGGCATTTCGGTCGAGATCGATGAGAACGGCAAAACCTTTGAGGAGAATGCAAAAATCAAAGCACAGACCGTTGCCGGATGCACAGACGGCGACATGATCGTGCTGGCGGATGACTCCGGTCTGGAAGTGGATGCCTTAAACGGCGAGCCTGGTGTCTATTCGGCAAGATATATGGGAGAGGATACGTCCTACCGCATCAAAAATCAGAGCCTCGTTGACCGCCTGGAGGGCGTGCCGGTGGAAAAAAGAACGGCACGATTCGTCTGTGTGATTGCAGCCGCCTTCCCGGATGGAACAGTCTGTACCACCAAAGGAACGATCGAGGGAAAAATCGGTTACGAGGAACGCGGGGAGAACGGTTTTGGCTATGACCCGATTTTCTATCTGCCGGATATGAGCCGCACGACCGCAGAACTTTCTCCGGAAGAGAAAAACGCAGTCAGCCACAGAGGAAAAGCACTGGCGGCGATGAAAGAACAGATTGCATCATATTTGAAATAAGAAGAGGGAAGAGAATGAGTATGAAATTTCTGATAGTGAGCGATACCCATGGACGGATGTATAACCTTGAGGAGGCCATGGAACGTGAGGAGTTCGACGGCATGATCCACTGCGGTGACGTGGAAGGGATGGATGACCTGATCAAATCCAAGGTAAACGGCCCGTGCTATATGGTCATGGGAAATAATGACTGGTTTTCAAACCTCCCGGCGGAGATTCAGGTGAACATTGATGATTACCGTGCCTTTATCACACACGGTCATAACTACGGCGTATCGCTCGGCCTGGAGGGAATCTATGCGGAGGCGCTTTCCAGGGGTGTGGATATCGTACTGTTCGGCCATACGCACCGGCCGGTCGCAGAAAAGCGTGGAAATCTCTGGATTGTCAATCCGGGCAGCCTCACGTATCCGCGTCAGATGGGAAGAAAACCAAGCTATGCCATGCTGACGATCAATGAAGAGCATGAGCTTTCGGTGGAAATCAAGTATTTGGATTAAAAAACGGGTCGAAAAAGGGCGGAAAACAGCCCAAAATCGAATGAATTATCGCAACTAACATGACTATTCCAAAGAAAACAGGGTAGTACCGGAGCAGGTTCTGACTAATCCTTAAAAAGTTTGTCAAAAAAATACAATTTAGGTGTTGACAGATGAGAAAAGATATGATAAGATCTCTTTGTTGTCCGGTGAGAGCAAAACAACACAAAAAACATTTTGAAAAAAATGAAAAAAAGTGTTGACAAACCGAAAACAATGTAATATAATAAATCTTGCGTCGAGCGCGAAAGGGTTAAACGCAAATCGGGAAACCTTGTTTACGGGGTGTGGCTCAGCTTGGCTAGAGCGCTGGTTTGGGACCAGGAGGTCGCAGGTTCGAATCCTGTCACCCCGATGTCGTGCGGGTGTAGTTCAATGGTAGAACACCAGCCTTCCAAGCTGGATACGTGGGTTCGATTCCCATCACCCGCTTGCTGCTACAATTTTGTAGAAGCTGTGTGCTTGTAGCTCAGTTGGATAGAGCAACGGCCTTCTAAGCCGTGGGTCGGGGGTTCGAATCCCTCCAAGCACGCTTCACTAAAATTAAATAGTGAAAAAGACTGTAAGTCGTAATTATGGTGGGTATAGCGCAGTTGGTTAGCGCGCCAGATTGTGGCTCTGGAGGCCAAGGGTTCGAATCCCTTTATCCACCCTGCCAGCAAGGCGAAACATTGGCTATCGCCAAGCGGTAAGGCACAGCACTTTGACTGCTGCATTCGCTGGTTCGAATCCAGCTAGCCCAGTTGGATGCAAAAGTATACGGAGCATTAGCTCAGTCGGTAGAGCACTTGACTTTTAATCAAGTTGTCCGGGGTTCGAATCCCCGATGCTTCATCAAATGGAAACGGCTGAAAACCTTGATTTTACTGGGTTTTCAGCCGTTTTTCTGTTACAAAAATGAAATTGTAAAAAATGGTCGTACGACAAAGTAGAACAAAGTAATACAAAGTAAATGTGTCACTTCCGTGTCACATATACAGCGCTGCTTCTACGGCCCCTGCGGTGTCCTCGCGCTCCAACATAATGTGATTATACACGCGCAGCACCATGGCCTCGCTGTCGCCCAGGAGCGCCGCAATATTCTTGATCGACACGCGCGGGATCTGGTAGCACATCGCCGTACAGTAATTGTGCCGGAAAATGTGCGCTGTGAGCCCGGATATGGGCTGTTCTGCGACTTCATTCATGGCCTTGATAATTCTATCCCACTTGCGGCGATAAGAGGATTTAGACACCAATTTGCCGCCGCGCATGGAAAAGAGCTGGGTTCCTCTCATGCAGAAACGAACGTAGGACTCAAGAGAAGAGAAGAGCTGCGGAGGGATCGGAACCTGCCGGTATCCGTTATGAGACTTTGGGCACTTGATACTCGGATGACCGGCATCGTCAAATTCGATTGATTTATTGACGTTGATTGTTTTCTCCACAAAATCAATATCGAATCGAGTGAGAGCAAGAACTTCTCCACAACGTAATCCGGTGGCATACAAGATATCCACAAAAATCCGATCAGATGGGGATAACTCAGCATCTTTCATTGCTTTCTTCTCGTTTTCGGTCAGCGGACGCTTCTCATCCGCCTTGTAGTCGACCGGTTTCATGATGTCCTTCAGATCCTCGTAGAGATTCGCGGCGTAAAGGCGATCATGCACTGCGGTCCGCATAATTTGCGAAAAGCAGAGGAGCAGCTGCTGCTGAGTGCGCTTCTTGCCGGCGGCATCGTTGAGGAGCATCTGGTAGTGGATCGGGAGGACGTCACAGAGCCGCACACCCGCCATCTGGCTCATGTGTTTCTCAATGATGTTGAGATACATTCGTTTTGTATTGTTGGCCGCTTCGGCCTTATAGACGGTAAGCCACTTGTGAGCGTAATCCAGAAACAGGATGTGTTTATCGCGGACTGCCTCCATATTTTTGATTTTGTTGTTGTACTGAGCAACCTTTTCTTCCAGATCTTTGCTGCTCTTCTTTGATCGGATCGTGATATAGTGTTTCTGGGTCCCCTGATAGGTGCCGTCCCATACGCGGGCCTGGAAATATCCGTTTTTTTGACGTGTATATTTTGCTTTTGCCATGTTCTATACCTCCATTTTCTGAAAAAGGGTGCAAAAATAACAGGCATCGGGAAACGAATGTTCGTTTTGACACCTGTTCCAGAAAATGGTAATATACAGATGGTACCTGTGTCCATTATCTGGATGCAACCCCGCCTTGGTGTTGGCGCACCGGGGCGGATTTTTTTATTTACTTTTTAATGGCATTTCTTGCAAGGCGTGTATCCTTGCGCCTGCGCATCGGATAACGAGATCTGATGCGGATTTGACATATTGCTGCAGCTTGATTTGGAATGATATTTCTTTCCGGAATCAGAAACCCATACCATAGTTTCCTGCTGATCGGACGATGCCGGAGCCTGTGTAGCGGCGGGAGCAGCGGTTGGCTGTGTATCGGAAAGATAATCACTTGCCACGTAAGCCTCTGTCCCATTGTAGTCGATCTTAGACCAACCGTTTTCAGAACTGATAACGGTAACAGAGTCGCCAGCCGAGAACGTGCCGAGCTTTTCGGCATCCGCGCTTGCAGCGGCTCGAATGTTGAGCGATGACTGGGAGTACATTACTTTCGTTTCCACGGGCGCTTCTGTGGGAGTCGGCGTTGAGGTCTCAGACACAGCAGAAACGGTGGAAGATGAAGCTGCGGAAGAGGATGAAGCCGCGGCTTCGGCTGCTTTCTTCCGCCCGCTACTGAACCCGCTTGAGAAGACACCGACGATCAGGAAAAACAGAATGAAGCCGAGCAGGATAGTGCCACATCCGACGGTTCCACTTTGCGCTTTTTTAGAGGATTTCCTTTTACGAGATCCTCCACCGGAAGTTTTAACGTAGCTCAGTCCGGTACCAGGCGCGCTTACAGTGGTTGTCTTTCGACCGCTGCTACTCACAGAATGATGAACACCTTTCCCGCCAACAGAAACACCAACGCTCTTATTGGAGACGTTCAGTTTGACGCCTGGAGCAATTTTCTTACTCTTTTTGAATCGCATACCCATAACGATTCCCCCTTTCTGGAAGTATAATTTCCCGAATATCGGGAACTATAATGTCATGAAAATATTAATTCAAGACATCATATACAAAAGAAATTTGACGCTCCGCCAGGCGGCCTTACTGACTGGAATCCCAAAATCTACGCTGGAAGATATCTGCAGCGGAAGAATGCCGAGAATCGACACGATGGAATCCATAGCCAAAGGCCTGAAAGTGCGGATTACAGACTTATTCGACAGTCCGTACAAATAAGTGTCCGGGAACCCGGACAAATGTCAAAAAATACTAATTTTCGCCCGAAGATCTCGTATTATTAGCAAAGGGACGTTCGAAAAAAGATATTGAAATCGAACGAACGTTCGTATATAATAAGGATAGAGATCGGAGGGCGTACATATGGACTACAAAAAAATTATAATTGAGATGCTCGATCATGCAAATCAAAAACAATTGAGAATGATTTACATTCATATTCGAGCACTCTTGGGGCTGAGATAACTCAGCCCTTTTTTATTTGGATGGAATCAAGGAAATTTTCTAAAACGCTCCATCCGTTTTCATCCAGTGCAGCCAAACCAGAAATCAGGCGGCGTTTGAAAGAATCTTCTTCATTAGAAAGCAAATCTCCGATAAATTCTTCAATTTGTTCGTCCTTAGATAATTCGGCAAACATTTCGCCATCTCCTGTGCGGAGCCATTCAGGATTAAGATTGAATGTCGCACAAATCAAATCTAAAAAAGGTTCATCGGGATTGGTCCGACCGAGTTCAATATTTTCAATTTTCCCTCTGCTTTTTAAACCTAATTTATTGGCGAATTCCTCTCGGGATAATCCGAGAGCTTTTCTTAACTCCTTTATGCGTTCGTTCAATGTTTTCTCACCTCCGTTTCTAAAAATATTATAACACCTGCAAAATACGTTGTCAACGTAAATTAAAAGAAAAAATGCGAAAAATACGTTGACAATGCGTTGATAATGCGTTATAATACGTTCACAAAGCAAAATAAGACAGAAAAGGAGTGGCGAATATGTCAGAAAGAGAAAAAGAAATTCTTGAAAAGCTTACAGAAAAACTTCCGCACATGTCCGAAAGAGAGCGCGGCTATTTGGAAGGCACGATCAACACCGCGGCGGCGATGAGCGAGAGACAGAAAGAAAAATCGCAGAAGCTGGAAAAATAAGAAGAAAGGGGAAATCTGAATGGAAAAGATAACCACAGATGAAGCAGCAAAGATGCTGGAGCACCTGACAGGAAAGAGATACGTAATCAGTGCCAGCAAGAAGAAAGAGCCTATGCGCGTCGAGTATCCGGCGCGCTACATGAGAAAAGCGGAGCTGCTGAGAATGGAGAATCCGCTGATCGGAAGAGAAGTCCTGAACCGGGCGATCATGTACGCACCGGAGGGCGTAGCACGGAAAGTTGATCCGCGGAAGAAAAACAGTCCGGTCATTTTTGACACAGAAAAATTTGAAGAATGGAGGCAGAAACATTGAAAGTACAGAACGTAATTGCTGTTATGGCAGGAGTAGCAGGAACATGGACTTATTTTGCAGGAGTGGAGCAGTGGAAGCCGTCCCAGATGGCCGCCGGTCTCGGAATCGCCGCCGCCGGCTGGGCAGTCAAGCGGATATGGGAGACGATCGCAAAGCGTAAAGCAGAAGAAGAGGAGCGGATCGCACGCCATAAGGACGAGGTGTTTTCGATTTGGATGAACTGCGGAGCAAGTATGTTGTTTAGAGGTGATAAAAAATGGCAAAAGAAAGATTGACAGTAAAAAATCCAGATGGAACGTACCGGATCTGGATGGATCACGCCGGAACATTCCGGCTGGAAAGCCAGATGAATTCTGTATTTGCTTACGGAGACTTGGTAGACAAGCTGGGAAGATATGAAGATCTTGAAGAAAAGACAAAAAAGCGTCCTACATGCTGAGAAACATGTAGGACAGGGATTTAGAAGTGTTTTTTCGATATCTATCTTATCACGATCGGCATCGAAAGTCAAAGAAAATATTGAAAAAATAAGGGGAGAAAGTCCCCTGTTAAACCTTGATAAAGAGATTAAAGTTAGGACATAAGAGATGGCGATCAAGAAGAAAATATATAGGCTTCGAGGGGGAACCGTTCTGGATATCGATGAATTCCATGACGGGAGATATGGAGGGCCTGGGGGTAAGAGAGAAAAGAAAAGAGAAGTGACTCCGGAGCAAATGAAGGAAGCGAATCACCGGACGAAGGTGAAAAACTGTCAGCGAAGGATGTTGCAATACTTCCGGGCGGGAGACTGCTTTGCGACATTGACATATGCCGTGCAAAACAGACCGGCAACGATGGAGCAGGCGGTGGATGACTTCGGAAAAGCGTGGAGAAAGGTGAGAAGCGAGTATAAAAAACGTGGAAAAGAGCTTTTCTGGATACGAAATGTGGAGCGCGGGACAAAAGGCGCGTGGCATATTCACATTCTGATCAATGAGGTGGGAGACACGGCCACAATCCTGCAGAAAGCATGGAAGAAGGGAGGCGTGTACATAGAGACGGTAAAACAGAATAAATGGTACGATGTGTCTTTTGGAAAATTGGCTGAATACATGACAAAAGACGGAGATACGCAGGAAGAGAAAGAGGATGGAACGCTTGCAAAACCGAAATTGAAAGAAGCATCGTACAACCACTCAAGGAATATGCCGTTGCCGGATCCGGAGAAAAAGTATCTGAAAAGGTGGAAAGAAAAAGTAAAACCGCCGAAAGGGTATTACATAGCGGACTACTACGAGGGAATCAATCCGAAAACGGGCTACAAATACCGCCGATACACGCTGATCAGTCTGGAAAGGAGGAAAGAGGACGATGGAGACCGGCATCTACATAGAGCTAAGCGCAAACGATCCGCGAGAAAGAAGCCGTAGTTGGGGCTATGTACTGGAAGCTCCTGGAGGAAAGACCAAACACGATACAGGAGAGTGTACCAGTACAATGCACGGAGCCACCCTGCAGACATTGATCAAGGCGCTTGGCCGGTATCACAAGCCGAGTCAAATCACGATCCACGCCGCGGACGAATGGGTTCTGAACATGCTGGAGAATCAACTCCCGGCATGGGAGCAGAACGGTTTCCGGAATGCGCGTGGGGAACCGATCAAGTATCAGCAGGAGTGGGAGCAGCTGGCAGAAAAAGTAAAAGACCACAAGATCACGATCGCGCCGGGACGGCATGAATACAGCGCCTGGCTGCAGGATGAAATGAAAAGAGGAAGATGAGATGTTTGAACGATTTGGAGAGCTGGAATCAGCAAAAGAAATTAACGAGTTGGCAGTAAATCTGTTCAACGAGGGAGACGTGGAGAGTCTGCGCGTCATGGCGACAGAAAACGGAATTCCGGAGATTTTCGTGGATTTGTTCTGCGAGGGAGAAATTCCGGAACTGTGCGATCCAATGACGGCCGCACTGGGCAAAATTGAGGTTGAGTCTGCAGAGCTGCAACCGAAAGAGATCATGGAGGACTGGGTGGAGTATATAAAAAGCCAGTGTATGGAAAACGAGCTGATGGCCTACAGCGTCAGAAAAAAAGGAAAATCGCTGAAAGGCTGTATTGCCGCGCTGCTGAAATGGTCATTCGGGAACCAGATTCCCATCGAAAAGGAGATTCTGAAAGCCGCCGGCGTGACAGCGGGAAGAGTGACGCTGGGGATTCCGGGGATGGGAACTGCGAAGCGGATCATCCGGGAATATTATATGGGAAAGTAGGCGGAGCAGATGAGAAAAAAAGAAATTGAGAGAATCCCGTATCTCGGATTGAAGAAAATCAGCAGGAAAAAAGATGTGAAGTACATCGGAGTGACAGCGGTTAAGATCGTTGGAAACAAAAAGCACTTGTTTTTGGAGGTGTACAAAAACAAGAAAGAATCCAAAATGGTACCTGTGGTGCGAATCATCCTTACAGAAAAGGAGTTTTGGAATTATTTTCCCAAAACAGAGCAGTGGACACGGCAGAAAGTGGAGAAAGATGGTGGATACGGGAATTATATATGGGGAGAAAAAGCTGTTACATGGGAGCAGATAGAAAAAGAAAATGTCCTCCAGAGCACGGAGGATCTGGAAAGAATAAAGAAATTCTGCAAGATAAAAATACCTGTATACTACGAGGCGCGCTGGTGGCAGTACATCTACAAGCACGAGGATGATCTTGCGACCGCTGCCAGAATTGACAGAGAACATCGAAAATTCGTACGCCGACAGGAAGCACTGAAAGACAGGATGTCGCATACCGCAAAACTTCCGGAAAAAAGAATTTTAGAATATGCGGACAGAATTTATTTCCACAACAAACACCATCTGTATTACAAGAAATGCGGGAGCTGGGCGAAAATCGCCTGCAGCAAATGCGGCGGCGTAACGGATGCGCGGTGGAGAGATGGCATATCCTACGAGAGCCAATTTCAGAAACATACCGAAGAACCGAGAGAAGGAAAAAGCGGAAAATGCCCGATGTGCGGCGCGGTTGGAACGTACAAGTGCCAGGGAAAAATAAAGGGTGAATACAGTAAGAAAATCCATCTGTTCCTGGGACAACGATACAAAGAAGATGGAGCAGTGCTGCGGTACGTGGAGATTGAGAAAGCATGGACACTGGGCTTCATCGAGGGGAACGATGGACCAGAGATGTACAATGCCGCAGAAGAACTTTCCGGCGTAGAGGTGGCAAGAGCCTACTTTGAGCCAGGGAAAAAGGTGCAGATTGACTATCATAAACACGACTTGTACCGGAATGAAGACTTTTGGGACGACTGCAATCTATATGGACTTGCCAACATTGACATCAAAGCGGCGACGATCATGCCGGAGACTTACGAAGAGTTGAAAAATACTATATTTCGTTACAGTGGCTTAAAAGAATATGACGAACAGGCGCAGGAAGTAAATCCGATCCGGTATCTGCAGAATTATCAGAAAACGCCGCAGATTGAAATACTGGCAAAATTGGGGCTGAGTGAGATTGTGAAAGGCATCAACGAAGGGCGCACCGGAATTATTGTGGATGCATCTGCGAAAAGGTTGGATGCGTTGCTGGGAATTCGAAGGGAACGTACAAAAAAGCTTATCGAAGAAAAGGGAGATGCGCGCCTTTTGAGAGTTCTGCAGATCGAAAAGAGCCTGGATCAGCATTGGACGGAGGAGCAGGTAAATCATCTGCGGGAAACGGGGTTGGACATTGCACACATCGCATTTGTGCTGAATTACATGACCATTCAAAAACTGCTGAATCGAATTGAAAAATATGCAGGATGTGCTTATGAAACAAATTGCGGGAGAGCCGTGGCGAACATCCGAAACACGGCTATCATATATATTGATTATCTGATGATGCGGGAAAGACGTGGATACGACCTGCATAATACCGTGTACCAGCAACCGCGGGATTTGAGCGCAGCTCATAGACAGATGGTTACCGAGACAAACCGGGAAGAGGTCAAAAAACGGTTGGAAGAAACAGAAGAAAGATATGAGAATATCAAGAAGCGGTACAGGAGCTTGCGAAAAGAATATTGTTACGAGGACGCAACGTATCTCATCCGGCCGGCTCGATCAGCAGAGGAAATCGTGATGGAAGGGCGCCTTCTTCATCACTGTGTGGGAGGAAATGGCTATTTGAGCAGACACAACGAAGGAAAAAGCTATATTCTGATGATGCGATTTCGAAAAGAACCGGAAACACCGTACATCACCGTAGAAATCAACCCAGAACAGAAGAAAATCGTGCAGTGGTACGGAGAAAGGGACACGAAGCCAGATGAGGAGAATATTCAAAGCTGGCTGGATAATTATCTGGAAAAGCTGAAAAGCGGAACTCTGCAGGAAGAAACCAGTGAAATGATGACAATGACAGCATAGGAGGTAGGTATGGAAGAATATACACAATTAACCCTAGATGACTGGCTTGCGATGAAAGAGAGCCTTAAGCGGGACTTGATCGGCGTGCAGGAGAGTTTTGTGCGGATCGGTTACACACTCCGGAAGATCGAGGAGCAGAAACTATATAAAAATGATGGCTATGAGACAGTGACAGAATTCGCTAAAGCAGAATACGGATTGAACGCATCGACGATCTCGAGATTCATGAGCATCAACCGAAAATTCAGCATCGACGGTTATTCGGACCGCCTGCGGCCGGAATATGCGCAGATGGGGAGCAGCAAGCTCTCCGAGATGCTTTCCCTGCCGGATGCAGACTTAGAAATGGTTCGGCCGGAGATGCCAAAGGCGGATATTCGGGAATTAAAACATTTCAACAAGGAGGAGCCGGTGCCGGAAGCCGCGGATTCGCTGGAAAAATTGGTGTGGAAGTTCTTCGAAGCCAATGCAGCGATCGCGAAGGAGCTGGAACAGAGCGAGGCCTATGCGGACGGCGAAGCGGAGAAAATGGTTGAGATCGTCAACCCGGCGGGAGTCAAAACGTTCCGCGCCGGGCTGTACTATATGGCGATGTACGAGAATGACATCCAGATTAAGCAGTTTGGGCAGCAGCCACAGAAAATGAGTTGGGCGGAGTTCTTCGCGATCACAAAGAAAATCTTCAAAAGCGCGGAATGGAGCCAGAGAGTGCAGGAAGAAGAACATCCCAAAACAGAGACACAGGAAAAAGCTGAGAAAAACCCAATTGCGCCGGCGCAAATTAAAAAGCCAGAAAGCCCTGTAAATACAGAAGCGGAGCCGGTTTTGGAGACACCGAAAAAGCCAGAAAAAGAGACGTCCCAAAATGCGGCGCAAAAGAAAAATGAGGCACCGCAATCAGAAGAACCGCGGAAACCAGAAGAAAAAGTGCAAAGTGAGACGGAAATTGCGGAAAACGGAGCGGAAAGCACGCAAAACGCAACGGAAATCACACAAAACGCAACGGAAACCGCACAAACCGAGACAGAGGAGCAGCTGCCGGGGCAAATGAATCTTCCAGAGGATTATCCGGGAACGGAGAGCATTGATGTACTGGGAAAGACGATGCAGCGAAAAGAGTATCTGGATACGCTGACCGCGTGGGGCGTGGCGGAATACCTGCATAAAAATCTGACAGCAGAGATCCTGGGAAACAGAGAGGGTCTCTATGAATGGCTGAAAGGCAAGGTCGATGAGCGGGGATATGGAATGGAGGACGTGAATGTATTGTAGAAGAGAGGGTACGGCGATCAAGGAAGAAATATACCGATATATCGCCAGATACATTTCAAAACATGTATATCCGCCGAGCTACAAAGAGATAGCGGACGAACTGAGCATATCTGCAAAAACGGTGAAAAAACACATGGATGAGCTCGTAGCCGATGGAATCCTTGAGACAGATGCGGAGCCGGGAGTGCAAAGAACGTTCCGGATCAAAAATACAAAGGTAATAAAGAAAGGGGAAAAGAAATGAATAAAGTGATGCTGATGGGAAGATTAACCAGAGATCCGGACGTCCGCTGGACACAGGGACCGGAGCAGAGTGCGGTGGCGCGCTATACGTTGGCAGTGGATCGCCGATTTCAGAAAGAGGGAGGAGCGACTGCGGACTTCATCGGATGCGTAGCGTTTGGCCGGCAGGCGGAATTTGCAGAGAAATATCTGCAGAAGGGAATCAAGATCGCCATCACCGGCCGGCTTCAGACAGGAAGCTACACAAACCGGGACGGGCAGAAGGTATACACGACAGACGTGGTTGTAGAGGAGCAGGAGTTCGTAGAGAGCAAGGGAGCGAGCGCGGCCAGACCGCCAAAGAGAAAGACAGAACCGGAGACGGATGACGATGGATTTATGAATATTCCAGAGGGTGTTGAAGATGAAATTCCGTTCCGCTAACAGAGAGGAGAGAAAAATGTTATTTCCGAAACCGCAGACGAAAAAGAAGAGAAAGAAGCACAGAGAGAGCCTGCTGCAGAACAAGGAGAGCCGGATTTGCTACCTCTGCGCCAGAGGGGGGGATTATAGCTGGAAACAGGTGTTAGAGGAACATCATATCTTTGGCGGCCCGAATCGGCACCTGTCAGAAGAATATGGCTTGAAAGTATACATCTGCCCGGAATGTCACCGGACATCCGCCAGAGCGGTGCATCAGGATCCGGCGGGAGAAGCCAACCGGTATCTGCAGACGAAAGGACAAAAAGCATTCGAAGAGCATTTCCCGGGATTAAGTTTCCGGGAGATCTCGGGAAAAATTACCGGTAAAGGGGCGAGAATGCATGAGCAGACCAAGAATACCGAAAGAAAAAGAGGAAAAGGTTGTAGAGATGCTGCTTGCGGGAGCAACACCGTATCGGATACAAAAAGAACTCGGAGTTGTCAAAAGTACAATCACACGGATCATGTGGGAGCATGGAATGCAAAGCAAACCGGCAAAAGGGGACGAGAAATACAATCAGGCAAAAAAAGAACTGAAATTCTCGAAAAATTTGCTGAATGACTGGGACTGGACAACGACGATGCTATTGAAATTGCTGAAAGGAGGAGAAAATGGAAACAATCATCGGAATTGTGATATTCTGCGCGGCGACGGTCGGAGCAGCAGCGTGGCTGCTGAACCGGCCGGAACATCCGAAGGACCCGCGGGAAGATCAGGAGCAGATGGAATATCTGATAGAGTGGAATAAAAGACACGGGAAGGGAACAAATGAAAAATAAAGAAAAATATCAGAAAGAAATTGTTGAAATCGCGTGCGAAGGAAGAAAATTCGCGGTCCACATCAATGGAAATCTGTACCCATGCGTTAAGATTGCTTGCACAAACTGCAAATTTTGCAGCAACTCGGTGTGCGAAGAAAATAGAAAAAATTGGGCAGAAACAGAAGCAGAACCGGAATTGACCGAACAAGAGAAAAAGACACTGCGGATGCTTGATCCAAAGTGGAAATATATTGCTCGTGACAAGCGCGGAAGGTTATGTATTTATAAATACAAACCAGAAAGAGAAGATACATACTGGGACGACGGAGAAGAGTGGGCGCATATAGAAAGCTTGTTTGCAGAATGCGATTTTGCCGCGATCAAATGGGAAGACAAAGAGCCTTGGGAAATCGCAAAACTGATCGCGGATCGACGATTGAAATGTGAGAAATGAGCATGAATGGAGAGGTGATGCCGATGGAGCAGACCAAAGGAGAAAACGAGAAGAAAAAGGAGTATTTGAAAAGGTACCACGCAGCGGTGCTGGCGGAGAAAGAAATCCAGGAGGAAATTGACCAGCTGCGAATGGATAAGATGTTTCCGGGCATGATCCAGGACGGAATGCCGCACGGGAGCAGCTGTGGAGATTTATCGGCGTACGCGGCGCAGCTCGATGAATTATTGGTAGAACTGAAAGATCAGATGGAGAAGAGGATCCGGATTCGACGGGAAATCACTAGAAAAATCGAGTCAATGCAAGATGAGACCGAAAAAACAGTTTTGAGACTGAGATACATACGCTGGTTGCGGTGGGAGCAGATTGCTGAGCGGATGGGATACGGATGGGCACAGGTACATAGAATCCATGGAAAGGCGTTGGCGAATTTCAAAATGAAATAGAATGATACACGGTATATATGATATAGTGTAAAAGAAGAGAAACGGGAAAAGGAAAACCGGTTCTCTTCCAGTTCAAAAATCGATCACACCTTGTCGAAGAAAATCCCTGCAGAAATGTGGGGATTTTCTTATGGGGGAAACATGACAGATAAAGAAGCAAAGGAATTCTACAATTCCGAAAAGTGGAAACACAAACGCCTGGCCATTCTGCGAAGAGATCAGTACGAATGCCAGGACTGCAGAAAGAGACTGCAGGAAGCAAAAGAAAAAGATGTGAGGCTGCCGGCGATGGATGCAAAGATCAGGAGGGCAACACAGGTCCATCATATCATGGAGCTGAAAGAGCATCCGGAGCTGGCGCTGGATGATGAGAACCTGGTGAGCCTGTGCACACAGTGCCACAATGAGCGGCATGGCAGACATGTCGAACGGAAATTCATTCCGAAGCGCCGAGTGATCGCGCCGGAGCAGTGGTGACCATCCCCCCGGGGTAATTCTCGGCGATTTTTGGCCGGGGTAGAACGGGTAGGAAGGGACATGACTGTTCAGATTTTTCGGATTCTCGCGTGAAAGGGGTGGGGTAGCCAGTTCGGATGGAACAGAAAAACAGAAGGGTGGTGAGCAGATGTCACAGAAAGATGTTAAAGAGTCGCTGCTGGAGCAGTTGAAATTACAGGGAAAAACGGCGGATTTTTACGGGGATCTGGTGGAAGATTATATGCACTACTGGAAATTAAAAAAGGATCTGATTCAGGATATTAAAAAGCGTGGAATCCGTTATGAAGCCATGAACGGAAACGGAATTAAGGTGGAAAAAACGAATGAATCTGTGCAAAATCTGCAGAAAACCACGGCAATTATGTTAAAAATTTTGAGTGATCTTGGTCTGAGAGACCAGATCTCGAATGAGTCTGAGGCAGATGGTTACCTGTAAAGAAATTGACGACTATCTTGCCTACGCGAAAGCACATCCGGAATGGATCAACACAGAAAGAAAACTGTTAATCGAGAACATCGTACTCACGACTTTGAAGAGAGACGATGTTTTTTTTGACGAAGAAACCTACAGAAAATGTCTGCAGTATTGCGAGAATAATTATTACCCACTTTTTACGTACCAGAAATTCATTTATGCGTTTGCTTTTATGTACATTGACGACATGCCGCTGTTTCAAAAATTCATCGTGATGATGGGAAGAGGAAACGGAAAGGATGGATTTATTGTACCGCTGGCGAATTTCTTTCAGACGCCATTGTACGGCGTTGAAAATTATCACATAGAAATCGTGGCGAATGCGGAAGATCAGGCGAACGAAACTTTCAAAGTTGCTTACAATGTCTGCAAAAAGAAAAAGTTTAAAGGAAAATTCAGCGTTACAAAAGAGCTGATCACGAATCTCAAGACCGGGTCGGAGTTGAAATACAATACAAGCCGAGCGGAAACCAAAGATGGAAAAAAGCCCGGATGCCTGATTCTGAATGAGATACATGCCTATGAGAATTATGATCAGATCAACGTGTTTGAAAGTGCACTTGGAAAAGTAAAGCATCCGCGGGAATTCATTATCACGACAAATGGATACGTGCGAGATGGACCTCTGGACGAAATCCTGACGATGATAGAAGAGATTCTGAGGACGGGAGAAAATCCGCTCGGATATTTTCCTTTCGTCTGCAAGCTGGACACGAAAGAAGAAAAAGATCTTCCGGAGGCCTGGCACAAAGCGAACCCATCGTTGGAATATATGCCAATTTTGGCAACGCAGATCATGAAAGATTATCTGGAAGCACAGAAGCTTCCGAGTAAACTTCCGGAGCTGATGACAAAACGTTTCAATTTGCCGGCGCGGAATGAAGAAGAGACCGTAACGTCGTGGGAAAACATTCTGCGGTGCTGCTATGACGATATCGAGCGGAAAACGCCGAGAAGAACTGCAGACACGAAAGGAAAGCTTGCGATTCTGGCGTTGGACTATGCCGATATTCGAGATTTTGCGTCGGCCGGAGTGCTGACACAGGACGGTGAGGAGTTCATATGGAGGCAGCACACATGGATCTGCAAAGATTCGCCATTTCTGGAAAAAATCAAATTCCCGCTGAACAATTTCGGACAGCCGGAATTTGAGGACTTCGAGGTGGTGGATGGCCCGACAATTCCAATTGATGCCATCATTCGGTGGTGCGTTGAGAGGATGAACGAATATGTCGTGCAGAAAATCACGATGGATACTTACCGCTACCAGATGTTCAAAACAAAATTCGAGGAGGCGGGAATATCAATCGAAAGCAAACAGAATCCGGCGGGGCTGGTAAGGCTGGTACGAAGAATTGGATCGGCGTGTGCCATCATTGCTCCGGAAATTGAAAGACTGTTTGCGGAAGGAAAAATAAATTATGGTCCATCATCCATCATGCGATGGTACACGAACAATACGAAAGTGAGCACGGACAAATACGGAAACAAGATGTACGGAAAAATAGAACCGAAGTTAAGAAAAAACGATGGATTTATGGCTTTCGTGGCGGCGATGTTTTCGAAGGATGAGATAAAGGAGACGGTTATCTATGTTTGATTGGTTTTTCAAAAGAGCAGAAAAAGAAGAGTCTCTGCTCGAAATCATAACATCGACCACACAGCAGCTGCAGTTGTATGAGTTCGCAAAAGAGAAAGCAATTGGCATGATTGCGGATGCGATTGCAAAATCGGAAATTGTAGTCCAGAGGAAAGACAAAAAAGGAACAAGACGGGCAAAAGATGACGTCTATTGGCGGCTGAATGTGCGACCGAATGCCAATGAAACCGGAACGGATTTCTGGCGTGCGGCGATCCACAAACTGCTGACGAAAAAAGAAGCGTTAATCTGCAGAGTGGGTGAGCAATACTTTCTTGCGGATTCCTGGACACTGAATGACAGTGTAATCTTACCGCAGATCTACAGCGATATCACGATCAGCTGCAACGGAAGAACGATGACGCTGGACATGTACCTGACGGCGGATCAGGTGCTGCACTTGCGGCTGCGAAATGACCGGCTCAGTGCACACCTTGGGAATATTGCGAAAAAGTACAATAAGCTGGCGAACGCGGTCTGCACGATGCAGACGTATGTTAATACGCCGAAATTCAAGCTCCATTTTGACGCAACAAATTCCATCATTGCGACAAAAGATGAGAATGGAAACGTGAAAACGCTGACAAAAGATCAATACAAAGAGAAGCTGCAGGAGACGTTGCTGAGTGATGAACCGTCAACTATCATCACGAGCGCCGGAATTGATATCAACCAGATTGAAATTAAGGCCGGAGGGGCAAGTGAGGACGTTGTAAAGTTTGCGAAAGAAATTTTTAAGGACACCGCAATGGCATTTAACATCCCAATGGCGGTATTCCTGGGAGAAATCACAGAAAAAGCGGACAGCACAAACGAGTTCATCACCTACGCAGTTTCACCGATTGCCGAAATTCTGAACGATTCATTCAACGCAAAACTTGTCGGAAAAGAAAGTTATGAAAAAGACGAGAAAATTTGGGTGGATCTGTCAAGATTCAAGCACCGCGACCTGATCGAGTGCGCAACCGGCATGAGTACCCTGCGGAGCATCGGCTTCAACCTGGATGAGCTGCGGGAATCCATCGGCTGGGAAGCACTGAATACAGAATTCAGCCGAAGCCGTATGGTGACAAAGAACTATACCGCGGACGAAAGCGCGGTCACGGGAAACACAGAATAAATCTCCCAGCTGATGGGTGAAACAGCAAATAACAAGGGAAGGAGAAAGCCATGAAAAGAAAAGAGATGCATTACTGCCAGCAGGTGGATGGCAACGTGCACAAGATCTTTCTGTATGACGATATCTCGAAATATGGAGAGTGGAACTGGGAAACCTGGGACTATGACGAGTCGGAGACATCCGCGGCACATTTCCAGAAGCTCCTGGAAGCGGTGCCGGATGGGGAAGAAATTGAACTGCATATTAATTCCTACGGCGGATCGGTTTCGGAAGGAACGGCCATCTACAACCTGCTGCAGGAGAGCAAGGCACACAAAGTGGGAATCGTGGACGGCGTATGCCATTCAATCGCGTTTACAATTCTGCAGGGGTGCGATGAGCGAATCATGGGGTACGGCACAAGCGCGATTATCCACAACATGTGGGCCAGCGTCACAGGAAATGCAAAACAGCTCCGGGAAGAGGCGGACAAGCTGGACGTGTGTATGGAATCCTGTGTGCAGCTGATGATGCGCCGTGCGACCATCGATGAGGCAGAACTGAGAGCCATGATGGATGCAGAGACCGTGCTCACACCGCAGAAAGCCCTGGAATGCGGATTAATTGATAAAATCGGCGTGGAGCAGAAGGAGGAGCCGCGGACAGAACAGCTTCTCGCAGAAAATGAACAGCTGATCAAACAGCTGAACAATCGCACATTCCTGGATGCGGAGGTTAAAAAGTTCATGCGGGCCGTTGCGCCGGCGCAAAAACAGAAAAGCGGATTTGACGCTTTCTTTCAGAAAGGAGAAAAAAATGAACATCGATAAAATCACAGAGGCAGAGCTGAAACAGAAAGTAATGAAGATGATGGAAGATGCAGACGATAAGGTAGAGGCGATCTATCAGGCTGCAGCTATGATCGTGGAGGAGAAAAACAAAGAACTCATCAATCAGCTGGTGGAGCAGAACGCCCGCGCGGCTCACGATGAGGAATACAGAAAACGCCTGAACCTTCACAATCTGTCAGACAAGGAAAAACAGTTCTACGAGGGGCTGAAAGATGTGAAACAGGCAATCACTGCAAAGCAGATCGACATTATTCCGGATGAAATCATCGACAGAACGCTGGATGATGTGAAAAAGGCAAGTAAAATTCTGAGCCTGGTAAAATTTGCCCCGGCAAATGTGAAAAAATGGCTGGTTGGTGAACATTCCGGGACTGCAGTATGGGGGGACTTAACAGATGCCATCAAAGGAGAGCTGAACGCAAGTTTTGAAACTCTTGACCTGGAAGTGAAAAAACTGACAGTATATCTTGTGATTCCGAAAGCAATTCGGGATCTTGCGCTGCCATTTGTGGACAAATATTTTACGGCAATTCTTGCGGAGGCAATGCAGGACGGTCTGGTAAAAGGATATCTGGATGGAAACGGAAAAACGGGTCCTGTAGGAATCATGAATAAGATCGCGAGCTTCAAAGCGGACGGAACCGCGCAGGCGAAAACGGTAATGAACACGGTAACCAAATTCAGCCCGAAAGGACTTGCTCCAGTAAGAAAGACACTGAGCAAAGACGGAAAGAGAGAAATCGGAACGCTGTATTTACTGTGTAATCCGAGCGATGAGGCGGAATATGTGGACCCGGCGCTGTATGGAGAAAGTCTCACAGGAGGATATAGAAACACCTCATTTATGAGCCTTGAAAAGATTCCGGATGCGAACGTACCGAAAGGAAAAGGCATTTTTACCATGGCAGGTGTCTACACGATGGGAGCATCTGGCGTGGAGCTGAACACTTATGATCAGACAAAAGCAATGGATGATGCAGACGTTATCATCGGAAAATGCTATGCGAACGGCCGCGCGGTGGATGATGACTGCGCCGTAGTATTTGACGTGACGAAACTGGAAGAGTACGTGCTGCCGGTTCAGCAGGTAACGGTTCCACAGACAATCGCGCAGGCAGCAGAGCCAACAGGAGAATAAGGAGGTAAGGCGGAATGCTGGAAGAAATGATTGAGGAAGTGCGGCAGGAATTTCAGATTCCGCCGTATTTCCCGGATGAGTCGCTGCTGCGGTACCTGAAAGAAGGAAAACACCGTCTTGATACGCTCAATCCGGGAAGAAGCCTGGAAACAGATGATACGTTTCGAAGTCTGCTGAAAAATTACGTGTACTATGCATACAATCATAAAACGTACGAATGGGAGCAGAACTATGCTGCAATTATCTTATCATGGCAGCTGGAAAGCGAGGTACCGTCATGAGCCTGCCGGTGTACACAAGCGGCTGCTTTGAACTCTATAGAATCAAAACAGACGAAACCAAAGATTTTCCAGAAGATATTTTGGAAAATCAGCATATGACGATCTGGTACAACGAGATTTCTGTGTATGACCATACCCGATACGCACTGAGCCAGAGCGGCCGGGAAATCACGATGAAAATTCGGATTCCGCAGTACAAGAAAATTGACAGTGACTGTGTGTGTATCATTGAGGGAACACAGCACAGAGTCTATAACGCCGCACACATCATCAACAAAGACGGATTCCCGGAAACGGAGCTCACACTGGTGCGACCAGATCGAACGATTGAGGTGATTGCATGAAAAAACAGGAATTAAGCGATTTGCTCCACTCGCTCCAGATCCCGGTCAATGAGGGAATCGCAAGCCAGGAAAATACAAACAAATACCCGCGTGTGGTCTATTGGGACTATATCTGGGAGGATATTCTGGCATCTGGAGAAGAGTACGAAAATGTGGAAACATACCAGATTAGCTTCTATTCTCGTACGCCGCGGAATGAAAAACTGATGGAACTGAGAGAAAAACTCAGAAAAGTCGGGCTCCATCCTACCATCTATCACGAGTACGTGCAGGAAGATAAGGTCTTTCATTCTTATTTTTCCGTTGAGGTAACAGTATGAATGAGGACGATTTCTATTCTGCAGGCATGAACGAATTTCAGAAGATCATTCAGGAATATCAGGAGAAATTCGAACAGAGCAGAATTGAAGCAGCCATGATGGATGGCGCGGAGCAGCTGGCCAGAGATGTGCGGGCGCTGCCAAAACCGAGATCACAGATTCGAAAGTCTGGATACGCCCATCTACTGGACACCGTTTCGGCCAGAAAAGGAAAAAACGGAGAAATTGAAGTGGGATGGGGAAAATATTACGGTCCAATGGTAGAAGCTGGAACACGAAAAATGAATGCACAGCCGCATCTGCGCGGATTGTTCAAAAAAGATTCAAATAAATATTATAACCTGATACTGCAGAGATTGTTCAGGTAGAAAGGAAAAAAATATGTCAATCAAAACGAGAAAACCACCGCTGAAAGAAACAGTGGGAGCACAGTATGTGTGTTTCAATACGCCGGACGAAAATGGACAGTGGACAGAAACGTTTGAGGAAAGCGTGGAGAAAACCGAAGTTGTAAAAAGCGTAAAAGTAACAGAGAACACAGGGACAACGGATGTATATGCTTCCGGGAAAATCTACGATACAGACACCCGCCAGCCATCAACGAACATCGAAGTCGAGGTAGTGGCGTTCCCGGCAGATACGCTTGCAAAAGCGAGAGGGGATGAGGTGACGAAAAACGGCCTCATTCTGTCCGGAGGAAAGAGCATTCGTCCGTTTTTTGCGTATGGAAAAGTGGTCAAAAACAAGGACGGCTCAGAGAGATATGATTGGTATCCGAAATGTAAGCTCACAGCAAACACAGATGATGCGGCAACAGGTGAGGAAACGTTTTCCGTGCAGACAGATACAGTAACGATCGTTGCGTACCCATTCGACGCAAAAGAAAATATTAAAGTATCGCTGGATTCCAGCATGAAAGCATTCCCGGAGGGGCTGACAGAAGAAAAGTTCTTCTCGAAACCAATCCTCAAGGATGACGATCTGACAACGGCAGTAGCCGGATAAGGAGAAACATGAAAGATTATATTGTAGATTTGACGGACGGCACCCGGCTGCCCGTCAATGTTAATTTTGGCACACTCTATTATCTGCAGAAAATGCCGAAATTTTACAAGCTGGCCAAAAAGAAGCAGGAAAAACTGACAGATCCGGAAAAAATGGATCTTGCGGCCGCGTCCGTGTACGCAATCCTGCGAAGCAACGGAAAAACGGTGACGTTTGACGAGGCACTGCAGCTGGTGCCGATGGACGATGAACAGATCCGCGTGCTGCTGGAGGGATTTTCGGCCAGATGTGACGAGTATGCTAAAAAAAAACGAGCACGCCAGCAGATGGCGAAGGGCTTGACGTAGACTGGGCGGAATACCGGATCTGCGCCGCGGAGATGGGGATGAGCGAGGAAGAATTTTTTAATTGCGACCCCATATTTTTTAACGAAATGTGTGAAAAATTTTGGGAGAGAAAGAAAGTAGGTGAGCTGTATGGCGGATGATATGAAGCGGGTCGGTTTATCGTTCAAAACGGACGGTACGGTAGATTTTCAGAAAAGCCTGAAACAGATTTCGGAAGCCGTACAGGGTAACCGGGAAGAGTTTAAACGTGCGAGAATCGCCTGGGATGACAGCACAACGGCCATGGAGAAACTGACCGACAGACAGAAATACCTGCAGAAACAGACCGAAACATATAACGAAAAAGTGGAGGTCCTGAGAAGAGAGCTTTCTGAACTGGAGGGAGCAGAGAACAAAAACGAGAAAGCGATCTCCCAGAAGAAAAAACAGCTTTCCCAGGCAGAGACAACACTTGCCCAGTACCAGAAAGGCCTGAAAGAAGTAAACCAGGAAATCAAGAGCGGCTCCGCGGTTTTGGAAGAGAACATGAAAAAACTGGATGACTCCATCAGCACGCTGGATGCGTCCGCAAAAAAGAATGAATCCTCATTCAAGCTGATGAAGAGCCAGTGGGACAAAAACACCTCATCTGCGAAAAAATTAAAAGATGAGCAGAAGTATCTGACGGAGCAGGGCGAGACGTACCAGAAAAAAGTCGGTCTCGTAAAAGAAGAACTGAAACTGTTGGAAAATGCCGAGGGCGACAACAAAAAGGCGATCGAGGAAAAGAAAGCCGCGCTGAATGAGGCGGAAGCGTCGCTAAATGAATACAAGAGCCGTCTGAAAGAAGTAAACGAGCAGCTGAAATTCGGAAAAGCATCAATTGAGGAATATACAGAAAAAGTCCAGAAAGCAGGGGAAAAGGTCAAGGACGAGGGAAGCGGAATGACGAAAAAGGTGACCGTTCCGATTCTTGCGGCCGGAGCGGCGTCTGCCAAAATGGCTATGGATTTTGAGGATTCGATGGCAAAAGTTTCGACGATTGCTGACGCAACGGAAGTCCCAATGGACGAAATGCAAAAGGCGATCTTGGATCTTTCCAATCAGACAGGAATCTCATCGGAAGAAATTGCACAGAATGTCTATGATTCTATTTCAGCAGGACAGAAAACAGGCGATGCAGTCAATTTCGTTTCGAATTCAACAAAATTGGCAAAAGCAGGCTTCGCGGATGCGGGAGCGGCGCTGGATGTGCTTACAACCATCATGAATGCGTATGGATTGAAAGCATCTGAAGTAACGAATGTTTCGGACATGCTGATCCAAACACAGAATTTGGGAAAAACGACGGTTGCTGATCTTGCATCATCAATGGGAAAAGTAATTCCGACAGCAAACGCCTACGGAGTAAGCCTGGACGAGCTGTGCGCGGGATATGCCATCATGACAGCGAACGGAGTTGCAACGGCAGAAAGCACAACCTATATGAACGGTATGCTGAATGAGCTCGGAAAATCAGGAACGACCGTATCGGAAACCCTGAAAGAAAAGACGGGAAAGACGTTTAAGGAATTGATGGACAGCGGCATGTCATTATCTGATGTCCTGAAAATAATCAGCGATGCGGCGACGGAAAACAACAAATCGTTTGGCGATATGTGGAGCAGTTCGGAGGCCGGAAAAGCAGGTATGATCCTGCTGGGAGACAGCGCTGAGAATTTTAATGGCGTTTTGGAACAGATGCAGAATAGTGCAGGCGCGACAAATACGGCATTTGAAAAACTGGACACAAACTCCACAAAGACTAAAAAGGCGACGAATGAGCTGAAAAACGATGCTATCGACATTGGAACAACACTGATGGAGGAAATCGCACCGATTATCGAAAATATTGCGGAAAAGATTTCGCAATTTACAGAATGGTTTAACGGATTGTCGGAATCGGAAAAACAGATGATTATACAGATTGGCCTGATCGTGGCTGCTATTGGTCCGTTGCTTATTGTGCTTGGAACAGTGGTGAGTAGCGGGGCAAAAATAATCGGAGGTATTCCGGTCATAGCAAAAGGCTTATCGGGTCTATTTGGCATCATCGCGGCGAATCCGGTCCTCGCAATTATAACGGCAATTGTGATTGCTGTTTTTACACTCTGGACAACCTGCGACGAATTCCGGGAAGGGGTACTCGAAGGGATTGATATTTTAAAAACGGTACTGACCGCCGGTTATGATTTCTGCGTGGAGCTGGGCGAAGAGAAGCTCGGCCGGATCCAGGATGCCTACGAAAAACACGGAGGCGGAATCACCGGAATCTTGGCCGCGAGCTGGCAGACATGGAAGGAAATATGGTCCACGGGATTTGATGTGATCGACAAGCTGACAGGCGGCAAGCTCACAGGAGTCAAAAATAAATTCTGGAGCAAATTTGAAGAAATCAAAAATGTGGTAAAAAATGCATTGGACACAGCGAAACGATTCCTTGCCGGCGATTGGCCAACACCAAAAATCAAAACACCACATTTCCAGATCTCGCCGCCGGGTTGGACAATCAGTGATCTGATCAAAGGCAGCATCCCGAAATTAAGCATCAACTGGCGTGCGAAAGGCGTGATCCTGAACCGGCCAACAGTGGTTAATCAGTCCGGAAGCACGATCGACGTAGCGGGCGAGGCAGGACCGGAAGCCGTAACGCCGATTGAGACGCTGAAAAAGTACGTCCGCGAAGAAGTACGGGCCAACAATGCAGACCTGATAAAAGCACTTGCCGAGGTCCTGGGAGATCTTGGATTGACGATGGAAAACGTGATTAATCTTGGAGACGAAAGAATCTACCAGAAAGTCGTGAAATTAACCATCAAAGAGCTGAACAGACAGCAGATAAGTAAGCCTGTCTGGAAAGGAGGCTTTGCATGATTGACGATTACGAAGTTATTTTTGCAGGGGTCAGTTCCGCCGACCTCTGCATTTTTGCAGTCAACAGGCCGAACATCCCTGCAGCAGAACGGGACATCGAAACTCTGGAAGTGCCGGGAGTAGATGGGGCTTATCATATCGACAATGGCCGCTACAAGGAGATGACAATCTCGATCGAGATGAACTATATCGGCCCGGAGTCAAAATGGCACGAAAAATGGCGGGAAATCAAACGATGGGCACAGGAGAAAAATGCAGAACTGATCCTGAATGATGACCCTATTTTTTCGTACCGTGCCTATTATGCAGTATTAAGCGAAAACAGCAGGGAAAGCCTGCGGGTGGGAAAATTCACAATCACATTTTACTGCTCCCCGTATCTGCACGTCCGCGGAAGCGATGAATATGAAAAGCCATATCCAATGCCGGTATACTGGGGTCACAAAGTAGGCGGCGGAGGATACGTGCTGACAGAAAACGGCCAGAAAGTAGCCACAAAAAGAAGATTTTTTACATTGATGAATGATTATGATATTGCGTGCCCAAAAATCAAAATTGAGGGTCACGGAGAGTGCTGGGGACGAATCAACGGAAATGAGTTGCTTGCACAGGTCAACGGAACGTTGATCATCGATACGGAAAAAGAAATCACAGTGAATGGCCAGGGACGAAATGCGAGCAATGCGATCAGAGGAAATTATGAAGATTTCTATCTGAACCCGGGAGAGAACGTGATCTTATTTGATTCTGCATTTGAAATTTCAATTGCGCCGCGTTGGAGAACAAGATGATACAAGTTTACAAGCCAGAAAACAAAAATTACGAAAATAACGGTGACTGTGTACTGCATCCGACAAAATGCGAGCTGACTATGCAGCTTAGCGGGGAATGGGATATGGAGATCGAGTGCGCGGCGGATGCGCTGTATATTGATTGCCTGAAAGCCGGATCCGTTATCACAGCGCCGACCCCATACGGAGAAAACGAGCAGTTCCGGGTGTATGATGCAGAAAAGGAGATGGGTGGACTTGCCGCAAAGGCACGGCCCATCTTTTTTGATGCATCAAGAGAAACCCATCTGAAAGATGTGCGGCCAACACAGTGCACGGGCACGGAGGCGGCGGAGAAGATCAGCGTTGGAAAATATCGTGTTATTTCGGATATCACGGATATCAATACCGCGTACTACGTCAGGAAGAATTTGATTGAGGCGCTGCTGTCTGACGATGAAAACAGTTTCATCAACAGATGGGGTGGAGAACCTATTTTCAAGAATTACGTATGCCAGATGAGAAAAAGAGCCGGAGGAGATTACGGAGCAGAAGCGCGGCTTGGATTTAACATGTCGTCCGTTAAGGCGAAAGTAAACATGGATAACGTGGTTACCAGAATTATTCCGGAGAGCTACAATGGGCACACACTGCCAGATGATAGTTACTATGTGGACAGCCCCAATATTGGGAAATATCCGATCGCCTACACAAAAGTGGTACAATACGAAGACGTAAAACTGCAGGAGGACTGCGGAACCGATGAAACAGGATATGCTACACTGGAAGATCTGCAGAAAGCATTACGGAAAAAGGCAAAAGCAGATTTTGAGGCAGGATGTGACCTGCCGGAAATCACGTATGAAGTGGATCTTATCAACATCGAAAACACAATTGAGTATGCAGATGTGGAGAATCTTGTGAAAATCGGTCTCGGAGATTACGTGAAAGTGGAGAACAAAGATCTGCAGATATCAACAAGGGAACGTGCTGTGAGCGTGGTGTGGGACTGTATCATGAAAAGAAATACAACCGTCACGCTCGGATCCGCGGAGAACGATTATCTGGATCGGATCAGTGCGGCAATGAAAATGGCAGAGCTGGCGCTGAACAAAGACGGAACCGTAAAAGGCGATCAGGTAACCGGAATGATTAACATGATGAAAACAAGACTGAAAGCAACTGCAGAGAATGCGGAAAAACAGGCGGCAAAAGCAATCCTTTTCGAAGAATTGGACAAGAACAGCGACCTGTACGGAGCGATGGCACTCGGCACAACGGGATTTTTGATCGCATCCGAAAGAACGCCGGACGGCAGAGATTGGGACTGGAAAACATTTGGGACGGGTCAGGGATTTCTAGCAGATTATCTCATTGCAGGGGTGCTGCTGTCGCAAAATTATAAAGATGGAGAACAAGGATTTAAGCTGGATCTGAACAGCGGAAAAATTTTTGCGTCACTGTTGGAAATCTTTGGAAAAGAAGCAGGGAAACCATGCTCGGTTGCTTTGGAGAATGGAAGAATTTTGGTAAAAGAATCCAGCGGAAAGTCAGTTATCCAGATATCACCACTCCAAAATGTGGATATTGTGACAGGAAAAAGCACATGGTCGGGAATGATCGGAAAAGGAAACACCTTCATCGAGGTGAATCCACAAGATGATTATATCAGGTTCAGGGCAGGGGCGATCTACGAGGGATATTCCGGATCTGCGGGATTGAGTGGGAAACTCGTGTACTCTGACGAAAGTTATCTGGTTATCCGAAACGGAAGAATCACGGGAGGAAGGATCAAGAAATCGGATGGAACGTGGGAGGAACTGAAAAATGGCACTAATTAGCTCAAATGTTTATCTGAGCATGGAAAATGCTACAGACAATGCGCAGTACATCTATAATTTTATGATCCGAAATGGAGCGTCGCAGAACGCGGCGCTTGCCGTGCTGGGCAATATGTACGCGGAATCCACCTGCAATCCGGGGATCTGGCAGAATCTCGACAGCAGTAGAACAGACCTGGGATTTGGGCTGGTGCAGTGGACCCCCTCCACGAAATATACAAATTGGGCCGCAGCGAAAGGATACGAGAGCAAGAACATCAATGGACAGCTGCAGCGGATCCTCTACGAAAAAAACGTAGGGATCCAGTGGCAGAAAAGAACCACATCAATGTCATTTGCGGAATTCTGGAACTCCGGAGAAAGCCTGGAAACGCTGGTAGAATTATTTGAACTCAATTATGAGCAGCACGCCGGAGCAGTACAGCCAAAAAGAAAAGAGTATGCGAATTACTGGAAAACGCATCTGACGTTGGATGATGATTCGGTGGAAAAAATTGAAAAGGCGCTTGCCTGGATGCTGAATATCGCGGCGGATAACTCACATGGGTATGATCAGGGGTATCGGTGGGGGCCAGATTATGACTGTTCCTCGTTCTGCATCACAGCGTGGCAGGAAGCCGGCGTGCCGGTGAAAACGTATGGAGCAAGCTACACCGGAGATATGCGGGCGGTATTCCTGCGCTGTGGCTTTTCGGATGTGATCGGGAGTGTAGACGTCTATTCCGGATCAGGTCTGAAACGCGGCGATGTGCTGCTGAGCGAGGGCTATCATGTTGCTACCTATATAGGCAATGGACAGATTGTACACGCATCTCAAAACGAATTCGGTGGAGCAGTGGGAGGACAGACCGGGGACCAGACGGGAACCGAAATCTGCACAAGAAGTTATTATTCCCACACACCGCCATGGGATCATGTATTGAGATATAAGCAGGGCGGCACAGAGGAGACACCAACACCAGAACCAACGGCAACAGTGTACCCGGTGCAGTGGATACCGGCATAGAGAGGAGACGAAAAAAATGGACATGACAATGTTTGAGTGGCCGACGAAAGCCAAAGTCGAAAGCACAGATTATGTAGCGATTTGCGACGCAGACGGAAATGAGAAAAAAATTGCCGTGGACGATTTGAAAAATATCCAGAAAGCAGAAACCACAGGGGAAACTGTGGAGGAGTGGCTGAAAACAAAACTGAAAAGCTATGCAGGATTTTCGGACGGATTCTACCCGGATCTGGGCGGATGGTCTGGAGGAACGGATGCATTCGGACTGATCACAAAAAAAGGAACAACAGTGCAGTATGTAGGTTTTATGGCGGACGGGAAAATTCGGATGGGATCTTACAACACACAGAACGAAGCCTACAAAATATATATGCACAGCGACGAGATGGCGAACCATCCGGTCGGATCTATATGGATCACAGAAACAGAAACTGCGGATCCGAACCAGATTTTCGGGGGAACATGGGAAAGATACGCCAAAGGGAGAACACTGATCGGCGTAGATGAAAATGATACAACCAAAAAATGGAACAAATCAGGAATCAAAGCAGGTGTGGCTGAAAACAATATTGACCATAAACATTATGAGACAAATGGAGCAGATGGAGGTCGAATGTATCAGATTTTTGGGGATGACGGAGGCCCATATGGATCTACGGTGCAGGCGAATATGACGGCAGCTTCATGGGCGGCACAGACGTCAGTTGGAAATATCAGAGTAAATAAGGTATCTGCCATGACGGATCGTGCACAGGTGATCAATAATCTGCCGCCATATATCACAGTGTATATCTGGAAACGAACGGCGTAGGAGGAGAATCATGAGAGTACTTGAATTTTCTGTTATGGGTCAGCAGATCGAAAAGCGGGGGGATTTTTCCGGTCTGGTGGCGGGCAGTGAGCAATATATGACAGCGAAATTTTATTTTGACCGGGAGTGGGCAGGAAAAGTAAAAGTGGCAGAGTTCCGCCGAATTGACTCGAAGATTGCAGAATGCTTTTCGGAAAAAATAACAGGAAACTGCTGCATCGTGAGAACAGAGGTACTGCGCGGAAAGAAATGGTACGTGAACGTAGTAGGACTGGGAAAAGACGGAATGAAACTGTCAACAAACAGGGTAGAGGTGAAACAGGAGGAATGACATGAGTACAACAGACGAATTACTGGAAGAGATGCTGGAAGATGTGGAAGAGTACGCAACACCAGTCACGGACGATGATCTGCAGTTCTGGATTGACGAACATCTGAGAGTGATTTCTATCCCGAAAAATGGCGTAGTAGCTGGAGTTGAAGGAGATAAAAATGTAAATAAGATCAAATTCGGCATGAACAGGTACTACCACGGCTTCGATATGTCCACATTCTCCGGGAGAATTTTGTACTCAAACGCCAAAGGAAATAAAAATTACTACAACATCACAGATATGCAGGCAAGCGGGAGTGCCATCACGTTTTCGTGGCTCGTAGACGCCGATGCTGTGCAGTACATGGGGAAAACCGCGTTCGTGGTCTATCTATTCAAAACCCAGGGATCGGAGCTGCGGCAGAAGTTCTATTCGACACTCGCCACTCTGAACGTATTAGAAGGAATGGAAGTAGATTCTGCCGTGCCGGTTGAAAAACAGACGGACATCATCGAACGGATGAAAGAGGAGATCAGCGCCTACGCAGAAGAAGTCAAGAAAAGCCTGCCGGCCGACTACACGGCGATGACGGAGCAGGTTAGTTCGCTCAAGGAAGAGATAAATTATATTGATGAAACTGTAATCGGAAATAGAAATTTGATTGGTAAAGAATTGGGAAAACTCTATCCGATTTTCGCTCAAAAAGGGGACAAGTTTTATGTAAAAAAAATGAATAATGGCAAATTTGGATACTTAAAAATTCAATTTTATGATAACAAAAAAAGTAAAATAGAGAATGGATATTATGGTATAGCACTTCAACAGGGAAGAAAATTTACATATGACGTTGATAAAATTGGGTATTATGTTGCTTTTGAAAAAAGTGAAGAGGAACAAAGTTATTACGCTATTGGAAGTGCAATGCTAGTCCGTGGAGACGTTGAACCTCAGACATATTTTTTATACAATGAAAAGGACATTCTTGAACGCATTGGAGATATTGAAAAAAAAGAAATTCCAGAAATAGTTTCCAAAAATATTGATATAGAGCCGATTATGACAGCCATAAGCTTCTCTGATACAAAACAGACAGGAAACACGCTGTATAGAAAACATTACTTATCACTCTTACACTTGTCTGATAGTCATGGATATGCAAACACTGTTGAGGACGCATTTCAATATGCTGATAATTATAAAAACATCGATGCAGTTATTCACACAGGAGATTCACAAGAAAGCAACTATTTTCTTAATCGCACAGAAAATGGCTTTTCCGATACTGTAAAACCTTATGCTCTTAAATCCAAAAAACCTTTTTTGTATGTAATAGGAAACCATGATGCAGGAAACCACTTTGAAACAAGTTTTTCTGAAAAAAATTTATATGATTATTATATATCTGATATATCTCAAAAATCAAATTATATAGTAGGAAAAGAGAAGCCATATTATTATAAAGATTTTATAAATGAAAAAATAAGATTAATCGTCTTGAATGAATATGATAATCCAAAAGTTTTGGATAACAATGGGAAATATTTATTTGACCAATGGAATCGTTTTTTTTCGCAAGAACAAGTAACGTGGCTATGCAACATTCTTTCATCAACGAAAAAAAACAGTTTAAATGGACTTCCAAACGATTATTCAGTAATAATTGCATTGCATCAGAAAGTATATGACCTTGACATTGACACCTTAAAAAGCAATTTCTCGTATATGAAAGGACGTACTGGGTGGAAAGGCAGTACGGGTGATTATAAATCGAATCAGAGTAACAATGTTTTACGAGATATTATTGATGCTTTTATTTCAAGAAGCCAACTGAATAAAATTTATGATGTTGATAACGAAGCATATCCTTATCTTCCCTTAAATACATATACCGTAAATGTACTAGCTGATTTTTCCGACCGAGAAAATAGTAATTTTATTTGTTTTTTGTCGGGGCATACACATTATGATAATGTCGGATTTGTAAAAGGAACAAAAAATAAAATGTTAAATATTGTCGTGACTGATTCAGCAAATCCAACGACACAAGCAAGCTATACGGATGATTTACCGAGAATTGCAGGAACACGGAGCGCAGATGCATTTAACATTATATCGTTTGACACAGATAATAAAGAAATAAAAATATGCAGAATTGGTGCGAACTGCACATATGATATGATTGAAAGAAAATGTACAAAAATAAGTTATAACATTAACTAAAGAGGACGAAAGGTAACTACCGATACCATTTGAAACACATAGAATGGTATCGGTAGCATTGGAAAAGGATCATGAATCATGTTTATCAAGCCACTCGGAAAGAGCCTTGCGGATGACCCACGATGCGGTACGCTCTTCGCGTTCGCGGTATGAGATAAGCTGCTTAAGCTGTTCCGGTTCAAAGCTGATCGACATTTTCTTGTACTTGTCCTCTTCGGATTTGCGTGGATGAGCCATGATAACCACCTCCTCGAGACCACTATACCAGACGCGAGTGAGTGGTAGCAAGAAGCAGTGATATATTGGGATATGTAGGCTTGACAGACTAAGCGCCGGAGGGCGATAAAGGTCATATTTGGTCGATAAGTAGATAGAGTTTAAAATTGCAACTAATTGAAAAAGACTCATTGATGCCTTATAATAAAAGAAAATATATTATGTGGGCAAGGAGGAATTTTGTATGCAAAGGGATATGGATTTGATCAGAAATTTGTTGATTAAGATTGAAGAAGTATATGAACCTGGTGCCGGATCAATAAATTTCTCGAAAATTAGAATTGACGGTTATGATGACAAGGTTATAGTGGAACATTTGTTATTGATGAAGGAGGCAGGATTAATCCGAAATATTAATGCAAAACAATATGTTACCGGTTCAACCATACTCAATATCGGAAATTTAACAAACGAGGGCTATGATACGCTTGAAAAATTTAGAAATGATACAGTTTGGAATAAAACCAAGGAGATTGCCCGCGACAAAGGACTTCCAATGCTGATTGAAATATTTAACCAGGTAGCAGGTACTGTGATCGCTGGTATTACAGAAGGGGCATTAAGAGCAAATTCATAAATTCAGAAAAGATTACGTATCATTCTTTCCAAAACATTCAACTAATAATCATTGGCAGGTTTCCTTGCCCGTGGTATAATTTTTAGTATCAAAAGTACGGGAGGAAAGGAAAATGAGCTGGAAGGAATGGAAACATGATTTAGACGAGGCAAACAAGGCGTATGATTCTGGAAGGATTGAAAGAGAAGCATATGAAACGAGGATTAAATATGCTTTATGCATGATTTATGAAGGGGGAAATGTTGAAATGGCAGAAGGGATTGCCGAAGCACATGGATATGATATGGAAAAGTTATTAGAGGAACATTAAGATTAATTTTACTAACCACTCAATACGATGGTTGGTATTTTAATGGAGAAAAATATGATAGAGATTCGAGCGGGACCGGAAACGGTCTTATTTTTATGCAAAAATCAGAAAAAAGGAGAATTGAGTACATGGAAACGATTATTTCCGCCTGCATCAGTGCCGCCGTTACACTTGTGGTCTGCCTGATCAGTAACCACAGTCAGCAGGAAAAGACACGGGCACTGATGGAATACAAGCTGGAAGAGCTCACGAAACCGGGTCGTTTAGTGAACTAGATTTTTGAAAAATATCGAAAATATATTCGAAATCGCGCATGAAATGTGGTATAATAAGAGGGTAGAAAACAAAAAAGGGAGCCGAACTCCCGACGACCAATCTGAAAGTTCGGCTCCACACACCCTAAAGGGGCTGAGCTTATTATAGCATATCAGCCTCCTTTTGGGTACCCCGAAAAGGAGGAATTTTTATATGCGCGAACAGTTTGCGAAGACATTCATGACGAAGCTTGTTGGTGAAATTCCGGATGACGCACTGAAAGTGGTGTATCAGAAACTCATTATTTTCGTTGGAGACTACGAAATAGCTCCGCGGAATACAGAAATTGTGCCGTACGAGGGGTATCTGCCGGAGTGCTATGAGATCTACTTTGCGACTCGCAAAATAGAGGGTTTGAGCGTCAGATCGCTGGAGCTGTACAATATGGTTCTCCGAGACTTCTTTTTCCAGGTGAACAAAGATCTGAAGCAGATTACAACGAACGACATCCGGATCTATCTGTATAAGACGCAGGAGACAAGAAAGATCAGCAATGCGACGCTTGATAACCGCAGAGTTATCATTCAGACGTTTTTTGAATGGGCGGCCAACGAGGGTTACATAGGGAGCAATCCGTGCCGGAATATTAAAGCAATTAAGTATGAGCGAGCGCAGAGACAGCCACTGTCTGGAATGGAGCTGGAACGGCTGAGGAATGCGTGTGAGACAGTCAGAGATAAGGCCATGATTGAGATGCTGTACAGCACCGGATGCCGCGTAACAGAGCTTGAGAGGCTTGATATTGCAGATGTGGATTTTGAGCAGAAAGAAGTACATTTATTTGGAAAGGGGGATAAACACAGAACTTCTTACTTGAACGTAAAAGCAGAATTTGCATTGCGGAATTATCTTGAAATGAGAACAGACGAAAATCCAGCGTTATTTGTGTCGGAGCGTATGCCACATGGCAGGTTAAAGAAGCCGGCGATTGAAAAACGTGTACGACAGCTGGGAGAGCTGTCAAAGATTGGTCGGAGAGTGTATCCGCATCTGATACGGCATACAACAGCGACAGACGGTCTTGACCGAGGTATGCCAGTGGAAGAAGTACAGCAGATTTTGGGGCATGTCAACATCAACACAACTATGGTCTATGCTCAAGTGTCGCGTGCCAATGTCAAACGAGATCATAGGAGATGCATTGTGTGAGAGCGGGAAACCGCTCTCATTTTTATGGAGGAAACATGATAGAAATTCGAGCGGGACCGAAACGGTCCTATTTTTGTACTTAATTATTGAAATTTGAAAAAGGAGAATATAAAAATATGAAAATTATTGATTCTTATAATGCATTAGCCGGTGCAATCGTTGCGGTATTATCGTACATTTTCGGAGCGCATTGGATTCTTTTTGTGATGTTTCTGCTTTTTAACGTTCTCGACTGGATAACCGGTTGGATGAAAAGTCGTATTGCTCACAAAGAAAGTTCCAGTGCCGGCTTAAAAGGGATTCTTAAAAAAATGGGATACTGGATGATGATTGCAGTTGCTTTCGGCTCCAGCGTGGTATTTGTTGAGATCGGCAAGACTATTGGCGTAGATCTCGGCATCACTACATTATTAGGCTGGTTTGTCCTTGCATCTTTACTGGTCAATGAAATTCGGTCAATTATTGAAAATTTCGTGGAAGCTGGATTTAATGTGCCGGTTGTTTTGACAAAAGGGCTGGAAGTCGCAGATAAAGCAATTAATCAGGAACAGGAAAAGAAAACAGAGTGAGGGCGGCTAACAACCGTCATTTCTTTGCGCCGGCGCAATTCGTCTGGCAGAAGGAGAAACAATGAAGATTGATAAATCATACATCAGCAGCCAGAACACCTATCCGTACAACAACCCACAGTGTATTGTTGTACATAACACCGACAATTTTGAGCCAACTGCCAATGCCCGCGCTCATGCCAG
The DNA here is from genome assembly GCF_003479865.1 of Blautia sp. AM47-4. Lineage (NCBI taxonomy): Bacteria > Bacillati > Bacillota > Clostridia > Lachnospirales > Lachnospiraceae > Blautia > Blautia sp. AM47-4. Next base: position 3,761 of record NZ_QUHY01000002.1, on the reverse strand, counting down.
AGCACAGCATCACGGGAATTTTTCTGGCATGTCGGCTCATTATTACGTGGATGACAGCGACACTGCCTATCAGGCCGCGCCGCACAACCTCGGATGCTGGCACGTTGGCATCAACTACGGAAACGGCAACCTGTTCGGCTCTTATGGCAACCGGAACAGCATCGGTGTGGAAATGTGCGTGCAGGGCGGATACAATTACGAAAAGGCATTCCAGAACACCGTGGCGCTGGTGCGGCAGCTCATGAAAGAAACAGGCATCCCAGCATCCAGAGTCTATCGACATCTCGATATCTGCAGCAAAAATTGCCCGTCGCAGATCATTGCAAAAGGCGACTGGATGAGATTCAAGAGGCTGATCAGCGGCGGCAGCTCAGAGTCTTCTGGAAACAATACATCCGGCGAGGAGATATATAAGCCAGGAGTTTACAAGGTCAATGACACGGAATTAAACATCCGTATCGCGCCGAATGCAGAATGTAAGATCGTCGGAGTAATCCGGGATCAGGGCAGCTATACTATCACCAAAATCCAGAATGGAAGTTGGGGAAAACTGCTCTCGGGCGCAGGATGGATCAATTGTCATAAAAAATACTGTACCTACGGCGGTACAGCATCCGCTCAGAAGCCGGACGCAAAAGCGATCTCAGTTGACGGGGTATGGGGATCGGAACTGACACGCCGCCTGCAGGAGATCTTCGGGACACCACAGGATGGCAGGATCAGTAATCAGCCAACATCCAATCGGGAATGCTGTGTCGGCATTACAGTTGCTGAGTGGTCCACAAAACTGTCCGGCGGATCCGCGTTGATCAGAAAGTTGCAGGAATGGGCAGAAACCACAGAGGACGGCTACATCGGGCCGCAGACCATCCGAGCGCTCCAGAAAAAACTCGGCACACCGGTAGACGGCGTGATCAGCTACCCGTCAGCGATGGTACGCGCTCTGCAGGAATGGTGCAATCGGCAGTAAAAAAATATAAAAGATATCAAGAGGCGTGGGGATTTTCCCTACGCCTTTTTTTATTGCCATTTTTTAAGGTAAAATTAAAATAAATATATTACGTAAAATGTATTGACATATTGCGCAATATGTGATATATTATAACCATAGAAACGAAATAATAATTGATGAAAGAAATATTTACTCGGAAGATTGGAAGAGGTGATAATAAAATGGTAAAATTAAAAGTTGGTAGAAATATAATTGAACTTGATGAAAAAGATCTAATTTTAGATAACGGAGCTTGTTATCAAATTGTTACTAAAAAAGTTGGAGGATTTGATTGGTATTATCCGATAATGAGTAAAAAATTGTTTCATGATTTAAGAAAACTTGAATTAATTTTCACAAGTGAAGAATTAAAAAAAGATGCTATAAAGAAATATGGTACATCGGTAATAACTTATTGGAAATTTAACATTGAAAGAATGCAAAAACTTGGATATTAAATCGATGTAAAGGCGGTAATTATGAGAGAAACAAAAGAATTTAATCAAATTGAATACATCAACAATTACATAAAGAAGAAATACGATCGGATAAATTTGGTTGTACCGGCGGGAAGCAAACAAGTTATTAAAAGTAGGGCTGCACAAAAAGGAAAAAGTGTCAATCAGTATATAAATGAACTGATCGACAATGACTTAAAAAATAGTAAAGAGAAAAAAGGAGATAAGAAAATGAAAAAATTTGAAATCGTAAAAACAACAGCAGAAATCAGCTGGAAAGAAAGGGATGAAATCAAGGAAGGATGCACGATGTACGATGTGGATCCGGAAAAAATTGCTTCATTCGGAACCAAAGAGGAAGCCGAAAAGGAATTGAAAAAATACAAAACGGATGTTTGCGCATCCGGAAGCCTCTTCACGGTCGAAGAGTTTTCGATCCAGGAAAACGAATATGACGAAGACGGCGAGTGGATCGGAGGCGGAGATATTTGGAAGTTTACTCCAATGGAAATTTTCGTGGTCGACAAAGAAACGCGGAAAACGATCGCAAAAGTCAAAACTTACGAAGAGGCGGAGGAGGCCGCAGAAGAGTATGAGGGCGATGCGGGCGCCGATATCGTGTTTTACGAATAAAAAAATAGTCGTGTCGAAATGGCACGGCTTTTTTTATTTGCAAAAAAATGCACATTATACGTATAATGTGCTAATATATAATCACAGAAAGGAAATAAACAAATCAGAAAGGTGGTAGTAAAAATAGAAGAAAAAGTGGTAATAACGAATAGTTCGGAAGCAAAGAATTTAAATGAAAATGAATATTTCACTGCATATTTTAATGACGTAAAATATGGTATGACAGATTATTACGAGGACCTTGATGGTAACGGAGCTGCAGAAGTGGTGCAACGAGCAGAAATAATGAGGAGACGCAGGGATACCAACCCCTGCGTCTTTTCTATAAAAAACTATTGGGAAACTTGAAAAAACTATTGACTTTTGTACTCCAATGGAGTACAATATAATTAACAAAGGAACACAAAACAAAAAAGAGAAAGGCGGAAACAACAATGACAAGATACGGAGAAGAATACAAACTGAACACGGAAGAAATGGAGAACATCGCAACCTATATGAACGATGAGATCAGAGAAGACCTTCACTTCGAGATGGCTCCATGTGAACCGGAAGAGTTTCTGAGAGCTTACGTAGAAAAAGATCCAGATTTTGAAGAGCTGCTGAACAGCGAGTTCTCAATCGAGCTGTAAAGAAAGGGGAGGAAAAGATGTACTGGAAAGAGATCCTAGATATTTACGAAAGAATGGGAGTGGAGAACATCATTCCGATTGCGCACACGAGAATTAAACCGAACATAAAAGTATTGCTCGACGAGAGTGGAAATTTCGTTGGGGCAACACTGAATGAGCAAGATCGTTTTACGATTCCGTGCACGATTGAATCAGAGTCAAGAACGAGTGGATGTGCACCGCACCCGATTCATGATAATATGCAATATTTATGCAACGAGTACAATGACCCGAAATGCAAAGAAAAGAACGAAAGTTACATGAAGCAGTTAGGAGAATATATCGAGGAAGTAGACGACGAGCTGGCGAAATCAGTGTACAAATTTCTCGAAAAAGGACTTCTCAGAGAGTGTATCAAAGATCTTTTAAGGAAAGTAAATCTTCCGGAAGAAAAGGTAATGATTTGTTTCGTGATGGTAACGAGGGAAACCCTGACAAGGGCCTCCATATCGGACGAATACGAAAGATTTTGCCTGTACGCGCTACAAACAGGAGACGGGCAAGACCTCCAATGGCGTGACTACTATCTGAAAAAGCTGGATCCAAACGGAATATGCAGTATAACAGGAAAAGCTGATTTCATACCACCAACTTATCCGAAAGCAATACGAAACCCGAGAGACTCAGCAAAATTGTTCGTCGGCGGAGCGCCCCAAAAGCAAAAAGAAAAATTAAACTCAATGCCGGTGATCAATCCGGGATATGTGATCACACAGAAAATCATTCACACACTACAGTGCATGAACTACGAAGGAGCACAATGGCATATCAAGTGGTCCGGGAAAACAAAGGAATAACAAAAGAAGTCATAAACAAAATTGAAAACGATCGTGAAATGACAGAGGAAGAAAAGAAGAAATTCGAGAAAAAAATAGTAAAAAGTTTTAACAGGATAAAACAAAATAAAGAGTGGATGGCGAAGAAAGACGGGGAAGAAAGTTATGACGATTAAAGAGATAAGAGAACGCTCCGGACTTTCACAAGGAGCTTTCTGCAAACGGTATGGGA
>NZ_QUHY01000019.1:0-75201 GCF_003479865.1 Blautia sp. AM47-4 | reverse complement strand
CGGGAAGGGATAAACGCTGAAGGCATCTAAGCGTGAAGCCCCCCTCAAGATGAGATATCCCATTCGAAAGAAGTAAGACCCCTTGAAGACGACGAGGTAGATAGGGCAGAGGTGGAAGTGCCGTAAGGCATGGAGCTGACTGTTACTAATCGGTCGAGGGCTTGACCTAATTGGTTGTGTTCACAGAAATGGAATGATAGATGTAAAGTATGTGCGGTTTTGAAGGTATATCAGAAAGGCCATCGGAGAGATCCGGTGGCTTTTTGTAATTATTTTCCGCAAAATACTTGTTTTTCGAAAAAGATTGTGTTATAGTAACGATTGTCAGGAAAAGATTCCTGAGGTATTCCTCGATAGCTCAATGGTAGAGCATTCGGCTGTTAACCGAAGGGTTGTTGGTTCGAGCCCAACTCGGGGAGCTAAGATGAAGAAGCGATACAGAAATGAGAAATCATAACTGTATCGCTTTTTTGATGTCTGTAGCCATTAAGAAACGCCATCTAACATTTTGACGGTTTTCCATAACATTTCTTCCTGTTCATGGAAGAAAGATTTCGTTATAATAAAATCAGACAGATCACGGAACATGTGCAGAGTCAGGAGTCGTGTCAAGGCGGAACTTTTTCCGATAGGCGCTTGGCGTCATGCCCTGCTTCTGGCGGAAGGCTTTGGTAAAAACTTCGGCATTCCGGTAACCACAGGAAAAAGCGACCGTTTCGATGGGGAGATCCGTATATGATAAAAGCTCAAGCGCACGCGTGATCCGGCAGGAAGAAAGATAGTCCTGCGGTGAGGTATGGAGATATTTCTGAAACAGGGTATAAAGGTAACTCCGGTTGATGCATACATATCTGGCAATATCCGAGACAAGAATTTCATTGGAATAATTATTTCGGATAAACTCAACGGCTTTTTCCACGTAAAGATTGCCGATCTCCCGTGCAGAAGGATCGGCAAGCGTGATTTCGCGGGAAAGAATTGAGAAAAACTGGTACAGACAGCCTTCCAGAAGATACTGGTCAGAGGTGTCATAGGTATTGTGCTTCTGCATCTGAAACAGGAGGGACTGCAGTTCACCGGAAAAACTGCACTGGTAGACAGGGTGCTCCTCGGAAAGACCGAGTTCCTGTACATAAGAGGCAGCTTTTTCGCCGTCAAAACCGATCCAGAGATAGGTCCAGGGATCATCCGCATCGGCTTCATAGTAGGTGCGGACATTTGGCATCAGGAAAAAGCCCTGTCCGGCGGTTAGGCGGTAAGTGCGGTTTCCGATGGTAAAAGTGCCTTTCCCGGAAATAATATAGTGGATCACGTAATTGGGGCGTACAGCAGGGCCGTAGCTGTGGAACGGCTGGCAGGCTTCGTAGCCGCAGAAGCAGAGATAAAGATCCGAAAATTTATGCTTTGGGACAGGAAGTGTCCAGGAAGTTTCCATAAGTATACCTCACAAAATGAATCATCAGAAAAGCCGGAATGTCACAAAAGGATGAGATTCCGAAATATCAGTAAAATTATATCGTGTTTTGCAGGATACTGCAAGCAGCTGTAGGAGATCAAAAGCCCGGAGTAGCAGCCGTTACGGTTCACGCAGCACCGGAACACTTGTTGTTCGGGTATGTAAGAAAGTGATTTTGGTGTGAGCAGCCCGAAAAAATGCGATAAGATAAAGGAGAAAAAACCATGGCAATCAAAGTAAGTGAAAATGGACGGTTATTTACCCTCCAGACAAAAGACAGCAGTTACCAGATGTTCGCAGATGACAAAAATGTGCTTCTGCATCTCTACTATGGAGAAAAAATCGGTGAGGAAAATCTTTCCGGTCTGATTTTCTGTACGGATATGGGATTTGCAGGAAATCCGGAGGAAGCCGGAAGCGATCGCACGTATTCTCTGGATACACTGCCGCAGGAAGTACCTTCGAGCGGAGTCGGCGATTACCGTGATGATATGGTTCGGATTCGTCAGGTGGATGGAAGCTGTGCGGCAGATTTCCGTTTCGATTCTTATGAAATCCTCGATCATTCCTATGCGGTTCCGGGTATGCCGGCACTGTACGATACAGAGGAAGAAAAAGGAGAAACGCTTGTCATCACGATGAAAGAGAAAGCTTCCGGTGTTGTACTGAAATTGTTCTACGGAGTATTTGAAAACGAAAACGTGATTACGAGAGCGGCAAGACTGGAAAACCACGGAGAGACGGCAATCGAGCTGGAAAAAATGCTGTCTTTCAGCATGGATCTGATGTATGAAAATTATGAGATGATCTATTTCTCCGGCCGTCATGCGATGGAGCGTACGGCAGAGCGGATTCCGGTGCAGCGCGCAAAAGTCGAGATCGGCAGCATCCGCGGCACGTCGAGCCATCATTACAATTCGGCCGTAATCCTCTGCGAGGAGGGGGCTGACGAGACACACGGTTCCTGCATCGGCGCATGCCTTGTTTACAGCGGAAACTTTGTTGCAGCGGCACAGAAGGATCAGAAAAACCAGACCCGTTTCCAGATGGGTATTCACCCGGCAAACTTCTGTTTCCACCTGGAAAAAGGAAAAGTGTTCGATACCCCGCAGGTGATCCTGAGCTACTCCGGAAGCGGCCTTACCAAACTGTCACAGCAGTATCATGAGATCATCCGCGAGCATATCTGCCGCGGTGCGTATAAACATGCCGAACGTCCGATCCTGATCAACAACTGGGAGGCAACGTATTTTGATTTCAATGAAGAGAAAATTCTGAAAATCGCAGAGCAGGCGCAGAAACTCGGCATCGAAATGCTGGTGCTTGATGATGGCTGGTTCGGAAAACGAGATGATGACAACAGCGGCCTTGGCGACTGGTTTGTCAACGAGAAGAAGATGAACGGTTCCATGGCACAGCTTGCAGAAAAAATCCACAAGATGGGCATGAAATTCGGTCTCTGGTTCGAGCCGGAGATGATTTCCGAGGACAGTGATCTCTACCGTGCACATCCGGACTGGGCATTTGCAGTTCCGGGACGTGTGCCAAACCATGGAAGAAATCAGCTTGTACTGGATATGACGCGTGACGATGTGCGGGAGTATCTGCTGGAGCGTTTGACGACCATCGTCCACGATGCAGAAATTGATTATGTCAAATGGGATATGAACCGCAGTGTCTGCGATGTTTACAGCCATGTGGCAGCACAGAGCCGAAACGGAGAGCTGTATCACCGCTATGTGCTCGGTGTTTATGATCTGCTCGAGCGTTTCCTTGCCGCGTGCCCGGATCTGCTGCTTGAGGGATGCAGCGGAGGCGGCGGAAGATTTGATGCCGGTATGATGTATTATTCCCCGCAGATCTGGTGCAGTGATAACACGGACGCGATCAACCGTCTGTCGATTCAGTATGGAAGTTCCTTCTTCTATCCTATCAGCACGGTTGGATCCCACGTTTCGGTATGCCCGAACCATCAGACCGGCCGCGTAACTCCATTCAAGACAAGAGGTGATGTAGCTCTTGCAGGAAGCTTCGGCTATGAGATGGACCTGAACAAGATTTCGGATGAAGAGAAAGAGATGGTAAAAGAGCAGGTTGCTGCAATGCATACATATTACGATCTGACGCACGAAGGCCTGTATTACCGTCTGACCGGGCTGAAAAAGCAGGATTTCATGGCATGGGAGTTCGTGGCAAAAGATCAGAGCCGCGCACTGCTTACACTGGTAAAGACGGATGCAGAAGGAAATCCGCTTCCGGTTCACACGAAAGTGTGCGGTCTTGCAGAGGATAAGCTGTACCGCTGCAGTCTGGATGGAGAAATCCGCTCCGGCCGTACTTGGAACCGTGCGGGACTGACGCTGCAGCAGGTGCTGGGAGAGTATGAGAGTATCCGGGTCGAATTTACAGAAGTAAAATAAAAAAGATAAGAAAAATCTTCAACTGGATTTGAGAGGAAGGGAACCTCAATCTGGTTGGAGATTTTTTTGCATAAAGAAAATCAAAGCAGGAGGGAAGGAACGTACTCTTTACAGTGCAAAAATAGTTATGATACAATAAGCAAAAGAAATTTTCTGACAGAAAATAAAGAGGGAACTGTCAAGAAAGGAAATTGTACATGAGAAACAAAAAAAACTGTTTAGCTGTTCTTCTGATGACAACTATTGTGGTAATGGGATGTGGAAATCAGCAGGTGGAAAAGGAGAATCCATCGGTTGTCTCCGAAAGAGCATCCAGTGTCCAGGATGAGTCAGAAGATGGTGAAAAAGAGTTTCTTTCTACATACCAGAATATTATAATCACACTTCCAGAAGGCTGGAATGTAATGAGAGATGAAAAAATTCAATGCAGTTTCATATCGGAAGATGGGGAAAGTCTTGAGATATCGTATCGGGAAGGAATGGCAAAAGTGATACTTATGGATTTCCCGGAGGACGAAGAGAGTGCTGAAAAATTAATCGATCAAAATGAAATAACCGGGGAAAACAGCATCAGTGATTTTGTAGCGAAAACAGTTAACGAAGGAAAAAGTAAAGAGAGTTCCTTTTATCGTTTCCAGGTAAAAAATTCCCTGCAGATTCCGACCGCATTTTTCTGCGGAGTGAAAACGGAGAATGAAGGGTATCAGATTATATGGAAAAAAGGAAACGGCAGCAACGATACACAGCAAATCGTGCCGGAAATACTGGAGTCTCTGCAGTTCCCGGACAATGAGCTGCTGACAGAAACATTTCAGACGGCCTGCCAGGAGCAGAAAAGAGCGCTGGAAGCAGAAAATAATTCGGATGGCGTGAAAAAGCAGAAGGGTAAGAAAACCGTCACCTGTATCTCACCGGTCAATGTACGTACAGAACCCAACGTCAGCACAAGCCAGGTTATCGGAGCTCTGACGACAGGGGAAGAAGTGGAAATGCTCGGAAAAGAGAACGGATGGTACAAGATTTCGTATGAGGGAAAAACGGCGTATGTGTACGAAGACTATGTGAAAGAAAAAGAAAATTAAAAAAGAATGATATTTTCAAAAAAGCTGCCGAAGCAAACAGAACCGGTAGCTTTTTTGAAATAATTTTGAAAAAGAAAAATCCCAGAAACTATCTGTTTCCGGGAAAGAAGAGGCGTCGACCGGATTTGAACCGGTGGATACTGGTGTTGCAGACCATTGCCTTACCACTTGGCTACGACGCCATATGACTCCGACGGGAATCGAACCCGTGTTACCGCCGTGAAAGGGCGATGTCTTAACCGCTTGACCACGGAGCCGAAGTTTTTGATTTGTCTGCCGTGATTTTTGCTCAGCGACAAGTAGTATATTATCATAAGAAAACGAGTTTGGCAAGTGTTTTTTGAAAAAAAATCAAAAATTTTTGAGATTTGTGTTGTCGTGCATTCAGAAGGAAAAAATTTGCCGGGTCAGGGCATGGCTTTTCGATATTCTTCCGGTGACATACCAAAAGTCCGGCGGAAAATGCTGGCAAAATAGCTGGGGCTTTCAAATCCGGTATGCAGAGCAATTTCCAAGATAGAAAGCGAGCTGCCGGTAAGAAGATCTGCGGCTTGGGTTACGCGGTACTGGTTGATATAGGAAATAGGCGTTGTGTGAAAGTGCGTTTTGAAGAAACGACAAAAATATTGTGGATTCATATTGAGTATAGCAGCAAGATCTGAAAGACGGATTTTGGAATCATAGTTATCCTGAATATAACGTAAGAGTTTTTTACACTGATCAGATCTTTCTTTTTTACGAGTGCAGAGGGGTTCCGGATGAAGAAAAAGCTGGTATTGCGCCAGAAGTGCAAGAATCCGATACATGTCACTTTTGATCAGAAGAAACCAGCCGATGGGTTTGGTATCGTATGCATACAGGATTTCCTGGAAAAGCTCAGATAATGTCAGTACAAATGTTTTCTGTGTCTGAGAGGAGGCTTCAGCAGCAGAAAGCTCTTCCAATGGAAAAGCCGGAAGAAGCAGTTGATGAGAGAGCAGCGGACGAATCCAGTCTGCTTCACAGGAATCCAGATAGGCACATGAGAGAATTTCTGGAAGAAATACAAGGGCATGGTGAATCGAAGGGGTAGTTCCAATGCTGCAGAGCTGATGCAGTTCGTGACTGTTGATGAAAAGAAAAGTACCTTCGGAAATTGTCCGGGTTTCAGTTTTCAGTGTCAGAGTGAGAGTACCTTTTTCAACCCAGATCCATTCTAATTCTTTATGCCAGTGAAAAGGAACAGAGAGCCCGCCATGCGCATAATCCTGATGATAGATATGGAGCGGAACAGGTTCGGTTCCATGCACGGTAAAATCCCGGATTCCGCCAGAAAGAACAGGGGAACAAGATTCAGGAGAAAAGAGCTCTTTTGAACGTTCTTTTTTCATAAAAGTCAAAATCCTTTCATTAAATACGAAAATCAGGTTAGAAAATATAAGATAATATCATTATACTGCTCTTATAGGAAAAAAGAAAGAGAGGACAGAAAATGAAAAGAGAGTGGTGGCATAGCTTAACCGTATATCAGATTTACACCAGAAGCTTCTGTGACAGCAACGGAGACGGCATCGGCGATTTTGGAGGGATTCTGCAGAAGCTGGACTATCTGCAGGAGCTTGGTGTTGGAGCCATCTGGCTTTCGCCTTTTAACGATTCTCCTAATTACGACAATGGATATGATGTCAGTGACTATTATAAAGTAATGGAAGAAGCGGGCACAATGGAAGAGCTGGAAGAACTGATCGCAGCCTGTGAAAAGCGGGAAATTGTGGTCATGATGGATCTTGTTTTAAATCATAGTTCCCATCTGCACCCATGGTTCCTGGAAGCCAGAAAGGATCGAAACAGTAAATACCATGATTTTTACATCTGGAAGGAAGGAACGAAGGAGCAGCCGCCAGAAGGCGGCGGAGCATTCTTTGGAGGAAGCACCTGGGAATGGGTGCCGGAGGTTCAGGAATATTATTATCACAGTTTCAGTGTAATGCAGCCGGATCTGAACTGGAAAAATCCGTCGCTTCGGAAAGAGCTGTACCGGATGATCCAGTTCTGGATGGATAAAGGGATCCGTGGTTTCCGGCTGGATGCAATTGACAATATTGTAAAAGATGGACATGGAGGAAATGATACTCATTCGGAGCAGATTCATACATACTTAATGGAAATGAATCAGAATACGTATGGAAAATCAGAACAGATCCTGACAGTGGGGGAAACCGGAGGTGCTACGGTAGAAATGGCACAGCAGTATTCTGATCCGGAAAGCCAGGAGCTCAGTATGATTTTTCAGTTTGAACTGATGGGAATCGACGGCATCCGAAGTGGAAACTGGGATCCGAAACCGTATACGCTGCCGCAACTGAAGCAGCTCTTTGAAAAATGGCAGACGGGACTGGAAGAAAAAGGATGGAACAGCCTGTTCTGGGGAACCATGATTTTCCGCGTGTCGTATCGCGCTTTGGAAATGACAGGGAACCGTATCGGGAAAAATCAGCAAAAATGTTGGCTGTCCTTCTCCATGGGATGAAAGGAACTCCTTATATTTACCAGGGGGAAGAAATCGGTATGACAAATGTGTCAGGGCTTCGGATCGAGGACTATCAGGATATCGAGTCTGTAAATTTTGCCGAAGACCGTAAAAAAGAAGGCTGGGAGGAAGAAAAAATTCGTACCTATCTTGCACGGAACAGCCGGGACCATGCGCGGACGCCAATGCAGTGGAATGCGGAAAAACACGCCGGATTTACAGCGGGAACACCGTGGATGGCGGAAAATCAGAATTACGAGGAGATCAATGTGGAAAACAGCAGAAAAAATCCGGATTCCCTCTTCTATTTCTATCAAAAACTAATTGCGCTGCGTAGGAAAAATGACACTCTTGTTTATGGGGATTTCCGTCTGATTGAGGAAGAAAATCCGGATATTTTTGCTTATGAGAGAAATCTGGGAGAGAAAAAGCTGATTGTGCTCTGCAATTTCCGGGATACCGCGGCAGAGATGAAAGCCCGATATGATTTGACAAAAGGAACGGTTCTGATTCATAATGATACAGAAAGCCTCACAAAAGAAGTGTGGAAGTTACAGCCGTATGAGGCGTATATGATTGAACTTCTGCAGTAAAAAGACAGAAATGAAAAGCAGCAGGAGAAGAAAACTGCAGGAGCAACTGGAAACAGGAGGGAGAAAATGTATCGCGTTCTTCTTGTAGAAGATGAAGAAATTGAACTGGAGACATTGCGGGATTATATTGACTGGAAAAAGAACGGGATTTCCAGAGTATTTACCGCGCGCAATGGCAGAAGGGCACTGGAGTGCCTGGAAGAAAATATGGCAGATATTGTGATTACGGATATTCAGATGCCAGGAATGAGTGGAATTGAACTGGCAGAGACGATCGTACGCCGGGGATATCCATGCAAAATTGTTTTTCTGACAGGATATGATGATTTTTCCTATATCCATTCCGCTTTTCAGGTGAATGCCGTGGATTACCTTTTAAAGCCATTTACGATTGAAGAAGTAGAAGCATGTCTGAAAAAAGTGAGAAGTGAACTGGAGAAAAGAGAGATAGCAGACTGGTCGCGGAAAACGGCGGCGAAGCAGTTGCTGGAAATGGCTTTGCGGGAAAAACAGGAAACAGAGCTTTTACGGAAAAATTTCCGTGGTGTATTTGGAGAAGAACTGGAAGAGTGCAGGTTTGGAATCATAGCGGTTTATGGAAAAACGGAAGAAAACATCTGTAGCCAAATTCAGGAAAAATACAAGGGCATCCGTTACATCAGCAAAACGGAACGGATCAGTATGCTGCTGCTGGCGGGGTATCTGTCGGTGAAAGATACGGCATTTCAGATCTGGAATGATTTGAAAGAAGACGCACCGAGAGCCGTTGGATGGTGCAGTGGAGCATGGACAGCTGACTGCCTGTACGAAAAGGCGGAAAAACTTCGGAACTGTTGTGTTCTGGCATTTCATATGGATCCACCGGAACTTTTCTGTGCAGATGAAAAAGAAACGGAAGAGGAAAAAGCATATCATTTCCGGGAACAGAAGGAGCGGAGAGAAGAAATCTGTCGTCTGGTCAGCAACGGGAAAAAGCAGGAAACGCTGCAGACCATGAAAGATTATTTTCAACAGCTAAAGGGGCTTGCGCCGAAAACATTTGCGGGAGAAGTTTACAATCTCTATATGTATCTATGGAACCGTCTTGTTTTGAGCGATGAACTGCTGGAAAACTGGATGGAAGCAGAAAAAATTTTGAGAGAAAATGAAATTTTTGAAGCAAACAACAGTTATCAGATGCGGGAAAAGATGAAGCAGTATCTGGAACGGATGTTGGCATTTTTTGAAGAACAGAATCAAAATCCAAATTACTATGCCGTTTATCAGGTAAAAACATATCTTCAGGAGCACTGCTCGGAAAGCGCAGATATCGAGAAGCTGGCCGCGGAGGTTGGTTTGTCTCCGAATTATCTGAGGAGCCTGTTTAAAGAGGCAACAGGAAAAACGATTTTGGAATACAATACGGAAATGCGTCTGCAGAGGGCGGCGGAACTGTTAAAGAATAAGAAAAATAAAGTACGGGAAGTGAGTCTGGCGGTTGGATATGAAAATGTTTCTTACTTTGGCGTTGTTTTTCAGAAAAGATTTGGAGTGACACCAAATGAATATCGTAAAATGGTATAAAAATCGGAGTTTTCAGTTTAAACTGGTGATCGGCTATCTGGTACTGGCACTGATTCCAATGCTGTGTGTTACCTGGTACAGTTATGGAAAAACAAGGAATGTGCTTCTTACTGAAGCATATCAGAGTGCAGAACAGGAAGCAGAACGAATTGAAAAAAATTTTTCTACGATGGTCGAGCCTTACGAAACAATTCTGGATGTGCTGTATGTGGATCAGATGCTGAGCGGATATTTGTTTCAGGATTACAGCAACGATTCTTATGAAGATATGTTTTACTATATTGATAAGAAGCTCAGCGAAATCTGTCTGATGAATGCAGGAATTTACAAAATCTGTTTTTACAGCAACAATGAAACGCTTCCGCAGGATAATTATTATTTTATTCCATGCAGGATCTAGATCGGAGGGAATGTGTGCTGACATTTGATGCGATAGGGGAAACGGTATTCTGTGGGACATCTGGAGACGGAAAAGCATTTCATATGAATCGTCTGATGAATTTTTATCCACAGGGCGGGATGAAGGGCGTACTGTCGTTACAGATTGAAAATCAGCAGATACAGCCCCTCCTCGAAACAATAAATTCCACCGATGAAATTTATCTGGTGGATCAAAAAGGATATATTCTGGCTGCTTCCGAACCGGAAATGGCAGGCCTTCCGATCCGGACCAGAATGCCGGAAGAGGATCTGGAGCAGAAAGCGCAGATTGAGTTTGAGCGTGACGGCATTTCAAAAATCGGAAATATCCAGAGCGGAGTTTTCGGAACAAAAATTCTTGTGATTTCGGATAAGGAGACGGTTTTAAAAGACGCAAAAGCTGTTTCAAGAAGGATGCTGTTCCTGATCCTCTGCAGCGCGGCTATGGTATTTCTCTGCATTATCTGTTACACAAGATGGATTTCCATGCGGGTGCAGAAAGTGGTGTATGCAGCAAAACGGATGGGACAGGGAGAATTTGATTACCGTCTGGAAAATATGGGAGAAGATGAGATCGGACAGATCGGGCTGGCGTTTAATCAGCTCAGTGATCAGATTCAGGAGCTAATTCGGGAAAATTACGAAAAGAAAATCCGGATTCAGACGAGCGAACTGAATCTGCTGCAGGAACAGATCAATCCGCACTTTCTTTACAATGCACTTGCGGTTATTTCAGCACTGGCGATGCGGGAAGGTGGAAAACAGACGATGCAGGCGGTCAAAAATTTGTCCAGCTTCTACCGGATTTCCCTGAATAAGGGAAAACAGGTGCTTTCCATCCAGGAAGAAGTGGAACTGCTGCAGAGCTATCTGAAAATCCAGCAGATGCGTTTTCGGGACAGCGTACAGGTGGAGTATGAGATTGCAAGAGAAGTACTGACATATCGAACCATTAAACTTCTTCTGCAGCCGCTGGTTGAAAATGCCATTCACCATGCGAGAAAAGAGGAAGAAGTTCTCCACATTGCGGTCAGAATTCAAAAAGAAGAAAGGGATGTGGTATTCCAGGTGACAGATGATGGATGTGGAATCGAGGCGGAAAAACTGATTAAACTGCGAAGTTCTCTGCGGCGCTTAGAGGAAGGATATGGACTGAGAAATGTTGCAAACAGGGTTCGTCTGGCTTATGGAGAGGATTATGGTGTCCGAATAGAAAGCCAGGAAGGATATGGAACGACAGTTTCTGTCAGAATTCCAGTAAACGAATAAAAAATCAAACAAAGCAGAAATAACTTCGTATTGTTTGCATAGAAGAGGAAACAGAAACCGGCTGATAAAGGTGATTTTGCCCGTCAGCCGGTTTCTGTTTCGTTAGATATTGACAGAAATCGTAAGAAAACAACAGAATAAAAAAGAGAATTATAAAACTCCGTTAAATCGAGATAGAAATCATAAAAAAGTGAGATTGTTGCAGGACAGACTATCCATTAGAATGGAAACATAGACAGCAAGAGTGTACAAGATGAACAAAAAGAAGAAAGAAGGAGAAGGCATGAAAAAAGAAAACGTGCATGCAAAGCACAAAAAAAGCCTCGCGGAACGGTTCTGGAAACAGAAATATCTGTTTTTACTGCTGCTTCCATCGTTGGTATGGGTCATTCTGATCTGCTATGCACCAATGACAGGACTGTATATGTCCTTCATCAACTACACGCCGCAGGGTAGCGGCTATTTTGCGGATATGGTGAATTCGCAGTTTGTCGGTCTTGACTGGTTCAAGTATTTCTTTTCCACAGATTTCACAAAAATCATGAGAAACACACTGGCAACCAGCTTACTGACACTGTTATTCTCATTCCCGCTGCCAATCATTCTGGCGCTTTGCCTGAATGAAGTTCGAAACCAGAAGGCAAAGAAATTTGTACAGACCGCATCTTATATTCCCTATTTTATTTCCTGGGTTATTGCGGCAAACATTTTCCTTACATTCCTTTCTTCAGACGGCGTCATCAACAATCTGTTAAAATTCCTCGGATTAACCGATGAGTCGATTCTGTTTTTCCAGAAAGGACCATATTTCTGGTGGATCATCGCGATCGCAAATGCGTGGAAGGTACTTGGATACAATGCGATTATCTATATGGCGGCAATCTCCGGCATCAGCCAGGATATGTATGAAGCAGCGGATGTGGATGGTGCGACGAGAATGCAGAAGATTCTGCATATCACACTTCCGGCATTAAAGCCGACCATTATGATTCTTCTGATTCTGGCAATCGGAGGTGTTCTGAATACAGGATATGAGCAGCAGCTGTTGATGTCTAATGATGCTATTTTAAATTATTCTGATGTACTTGATACGTATGCATACCGCTATGGTCTGAAAAACGGAATGTATTCTTACGGTACTGCAGTAGGATTCTTTAAATCCGCAGTCTCCTTCATTCTGGTCATCAGTGCAAATGCACTTTCGAAGAAATTCAGTGATGATAATACGGCACTGTTTTAGGAGGAAGGAAAATGAGAGAAAAAGCAATTAAAATCAAAAGAAAACGTTGTGCCAGTGACTGGTTTCTTGATATTTTCAAAGTGGTTTTTCTGGTGTTAGTTACTGTGATCTGTGTGTATCCGTTCTGGAACATTTTTGTGGTATCCATTAACGATGCAACCGATGCACTGCGCGGCGGGCTCTACTTTCTGCCGAGAAAACTGAGTCTGGCAAGTTATAAAGATATTCTGGGACGTGCCACATTTTTGCATGGCATTCTGATCACTGTACTTCGTACTGCAATTGGTACACCGCTGGCGGTCCTTGTCACGACAGCACTTGCCTATGTGCTTTCCAGAAAAGAGCTGCTGTTCCGGAAACAGCTGAACCTGTTCTTTATCTTCACCATGTATTTTGGCGGCGGAATGGTTCCGTATTATATGGTATTAAAGAGCCTTGGAATGCTGAATAATTTCATTGTATTTATTTTCCCGAACCTGGTAAGTGTTTATAATATGATTCTGGTAAAGAATTATATAGAGGGAATGCCGGCAGAGATTTTTGAATCGGCGAAAATTGACGGAGCAAACGATCTGACAGTTTTCTTTAAAATGGTAATTCCATTGTCCAAGCCGATTATTATGACCATTGCACTGTTTGTTGCAATTACCCATTGGAATTCTTGGTTCGATGCATATTTGTTTACGAATGCACAGTCTTTAAAAACAATGCAGTCCATTTTGGTTGAAATTCTGAATCAGTATCAGACTTCATCAGCGAACCAGGCGGCAAATCAGGCGTCACAGACCATTACGCCGGACAGCATTCGAATGGCTGCTACGATGATTGCGACCATTCCGATTATCATGGTTTATCCGTTTATTCAGAAATATTTTGTTAAAGGAATCATGCTCGGATCTGTAAAGAGCTGATGATAGAAGGAGGAAAAGAAAATGAAGTTCAAAAAAAGTATCGCAATGGCGATGAGTGTCCTGATGGCAGCGGGAATGCTTGCAGGATGCGGATCAAATGGCAGTACATCATCAAGTACTGCATCCGGCAGTGCATCATCTGCATCGGGCGAGGTATCAACAGACGGAGTTACGATTTCTATCTTTGACAAAAACTCCGGAAGCAATACCTTTGATGATCCAGTTGCAAAAGCAATTGAGGAAAAAACAGGTGTCAAAATTCAGGTAGAAAATCCAACCGGAGATCCGCTGGAAAAATTGAACCTGATGCTGACCGGTCAGAATTACCCGGATATCGTCCTGATGGATCGTGGAAATGATATTGTAAACCGTTACATTGAGGCAGGCGCACTGCTTCCGTTGAATGATCTGATCGATGAGTACGGTCCGGATGTAAAAGAGATGTACGGGGAAACCTTAAACAAGAGTCGTTATACCGATGGAAAGAATTACTATCTGAATAACTGGTACGGAGAAGATCCGGATCCGGTAGCCGGTGTTCTGATGCGCTATGATTATCTGTGCGAAATCGTTGGAAAAGACCGCGCAGACAGCGATGAGCCATTTACACAGGAAGAGTATATTGACATTTGCAAGAAATTCAAAGAACTTCATCCGACCATTGACGGAAAAGAGAGTATTGCCATTACCTTTGATGCAGAATCCAAAAACTACGATGGAACATTAAAAGGAATGTATGGTCTGAAAACATATTATCAGGATGGGGACAATCTGGAACATGTTGCCAAAGCACCAAACTTCAAAGAGATGATGTCCTTTGCCAATGAACTGTATACCGAAGGCCTTCTGGACAAAGAGTGGGTTGTCAACAAGAAAAATCAGTGGACGCAGAAACTGTCTGCAGGTAACGTATTCAGTACCTTTGCTTCCTACTGGGATACCGATGCAGCAAATACAGCACTTGCTTCTTCTGTAGGAGAAGATGCAAAATTCTATTCCTATAAAATCCTTGGAAACGGAATCAGTGCAGATGAAACTACTTACTGCGGAAGAAGTACACTTGGCTGGGATGCAATCGCGATCACCAAGAATTGTAAAAATCCGGAAGCAGCCATGAAGATGATCAACTACCTTGCAAGCGAAGAAGGACAGTATCTTCTGATGTGGGGTATTGAGGGAACCAACTGGAATATGGAAGATGGAAAACACGTTCCGAACGATGATCTGATTGAAGGATTCCAGACGGATTTTGACAAAACAAAACTGGATACCGGCGTCCGCAAATGGACTTGGTTTGTAAAGAACGGAAATGGTACAGACGGAACTCCATACGATGTATCACAGTATAAAGTAAAAGAGACCCGGCAGGTGGCTATGAATCACTTTGGTGAGAACGACAGATGGGATACCGCAGAGTTTACAGGCCTTGCCCCGGCAGGAAGCACTCCGGATGGCTTGAAATGGCAGAAAATCCAGGATATCTACGATCAGGAATATCCGAAGATTGTGAATGCAGACAGCCACGATGCGGCAATGGAAGAGTACGACAAGATGATTTCCGAAATGAATGACGCAGGACTGGAAGATGTAGAAAAAGTTATCACACAGAATTATCAGGAGCGTATGAAACTCTGGAATGAGTAAGCTAAAGTAAAATAAAAAAATCACACACGGAAAAGAACCGGCAGAAATCGAAATACAGATTTCTATGTCGGTTCTTTTTTATCAGAAGAAGCATTGCGATTTTCAAGGAATCTGGATATAATGAGGAAAACTGGAAAAACAGGGAAATCCAACCGCATGAGACAGGAGGCATCGTACATGGCAGCGAAAGAACAGTTAACCGCAATGGAAATGATCTGGGGATTTATGAGTGGGACGACAGGACATATGGGAAAGACGGACTTTGCGCCGCAGAAGGAAGCGTTCGGGGATTTTGCATCTCCGGAAACGTATTTTCCGCGCGTGGTGCCGGAGAGCGAAGGCATCTCATCGGAAAAGCTGACGCAGATGCTTCGTGAGCTCGCCGCTGCGCGCCATACGGACATGCATCATCTGCTGGTCCTGCGGAATGGACATGTCATCTGCGAATGCAATTTCGCCCCATACCGCAGCGGCATCTGGCATGCGACGTATTCTATGTGTAAGAGCATCACTGGCATGGCGGCTGGTTTTCTGATCAGTGAAGGAAAACTTTCCCTGGACGAGAACGTCTATGATATTTTTGAAAAACGAAACGGTCTGCTGCAGAAGATCCTGCGCCCGAATCTGACCGTGAAGCATCTTCTGACGATGAAGAGCGGCGTACAGTTCAACGAGATGGGCGTTGTTTCCGGCAACGACTGGGTGGACAGCTTCTTAAATGCGCCGGTCAAGGGAACGCCGGGCGAAGCGTTTGAGTACAACAGTATGAACACGTATCTGCTGTCTGCAATCATACAGGAGCGCACCGGCATGAAGATGGTGGATTACCTGCGGCCGCGCCTGTTCGAGCCGCTCGGTATCAAAAAAATCTTCTGGGAGAGCTGCCCGGCAGGGATTACGAAAGGCGGCTGGGGCCTCTTCCTGTGCCCGGAGGACGCGGCCAAGCTCGGGGTGATGTACGTGAACGGCGGAAAATTCGAAGGAAAACAGATCGTCCCGGCGGAATGGGTCGCAGCGTCCACCTCCGTTCATGCGACACCGCCGGAAAAGATGGGAAAATATGGCTATGGTTACCAGGTCTGGATGGAGGAGCGGCCGGGCAGCTTTGCGTTCAATGGCATGCTGGGGCAGAACGTGCTCGGTTATCCGGATACCGGCGTGGTGATTGTGACGAATGCTGGCAGCAATGAGCTGTTCCAGACGTGTGAGATGCTTGACATTGTGCGGAAGTATTTCGGTGCGGAATTTGGTGCAGAGCTGAAATCCGGCGAGGCGGAAAGCCCGATGGCATATCAGAAGCTGGTGCAGACCTGCCGTGATCTGGAGGGCGCGAAAGAGACACCGGGAAGAATCCTGCGCGGCGGCTGGAAGCGGAGAACACCGGGGCCGCGGAACAGCGGAACACCGCGTCAGATCGATATGGCGCAGCTTCTGCACGGAAAAGAATATAAAATGGAGGACACGCATGTCGGCATGTTTCCGCTGACGCTGCAGGTCTTCCACAACAACTTTTCCGACGGCATCCGCCGCATCGGTTTCTTCTATGAAAAAGGCCGTTTCTTTGTCGAGCTGACCGAGGGAGAAAAAACACAGCGCATTGAGATCGGTCTTACGGGGTCCAAAGTTGTAGAATGGGTGGAAAACGAGGAATCGTATCTGCTCGGAACGACGGGACAGTTTGCGGAGAATGAAGACGGCGAACTGGTGCTGAAGCTTGAGTTTGCATTTCTGGAAGAGGCCGCAAGACGGAGGGTCAAAATCATTTTCCAGCGTGATTTCGAGCGGATCAGACTGGAGTGGAATGAGACGCCGGGCAAGGATCTGATTATCGAGGGCCTTGAATCCCTCGTGACGGATGTGGCGATCGCACCGCTTCTGCCGTCGCGGTTCCGCGAGCGGAGCCTTGACATGATCCATCTGCTGATGGCACAGACCATTGAGCCAATGGTAGAGGCACACCGTGTGCGGCCGGGGGAAGAAACGGGGACAGAAGAAGCGGCAGCGGAAGCTGAATCGGCCGCGGCAGTGGAAAATGCGGAAAACGCAGAAGAAACGGTGTAAAAACAGAAAAAATCAGAAGAGAAATGTGGATAAAAAAGGGAATGGAGCTGCCGGATGCGCAGTTCCATTCCCTTTTAAAAATACAGATTACAGATTCAAAGCCATATCGCCGGATTTGATCAGGTTTGCCTTGCGGAATACCTCTGAGAAGAACAAGGTGATCACAGCCGGAAGCACGAAGTGGAGCAGAATGATTTTGATGATGACGAGCTTCGGATCATCGTAAGTGATCATCGTCTGATACGTTGTGATCTGTCCGACAAGACCTGCGGAACCCATGCCGCTTCCCGTTGCATTATTCTGCATATTGGCGAGGATTGTGGAGACGGGTCCTAAAATCGCACTCGAGAAGATGACGGGCAGCCAGATCAGTGGATGACGCATGATGTTCGGCACCTGAAGCATCGAGGTTCCAAGACCCTGTGCGACAAGGCCGCCGAATTTGTTTTCCCGATAACTTGCAACCGCGAATCCGACCATGTTGCAGCAGCAGCCGATCGTTGCGGCACCGGCGGCAAGACCGGAAAGATTCAGAATGATGCCGAGTGCAGCGGAGCTGATCGGCAGTGTCAGAACCATACCCATGACGACCGAAACAACGATGCCCATGATGAACGGCCGCTGTTCCGTTGCCCAGTTGATGATGCTTCCAAGGCCTGTCATCATCTGGGAGATCGGCGGTCCGACGAGCAGTCCGACAACGGAACCGGCTCCGATGGTGATGACCGGTGTCACGATGATATCAACCTTGGTCTTGCCGGAAACCAGATGGCCGCAGGTGATGCCTGCGAAAGCTGCGATGAAAGCGCCGAGCGGTTCGCCAGGTCCTGCCAGAACGGCATTTCCGTCCACAAAGAATGTGCCGCCGGTGATCTTGCCGGCATAACCGCCGACCATGGCGGCGACGGCTGCAGAAACCGTGACAAGCGGGCTTTCCCCATATTTCACTGCCACGCCGACACCGATACCGGCACTTGTCAGGGCTGCGGCAGCTTTTCCAAGCAGATAGATCACATTTCCAGTCGAACCGCCGATCAGAAGACCGATCTGCTGAATCATTGTACCGATAATCAGGGTTGCAAAAAGACCCTGCGTCATGCCGCCGAAGCCATCAATGAAGATGTGCGAGGCGACTTTTTTGATTGTTCGCATATGGAATTCCTCCTCATGTATGTGGTGTGTTACTGTATTCACAAGTGACTTGTCAGTCGACTTTTAGTCTATCATAAGATGGGGGCGGGTGCAATCCTTTTCCGGGGGCATAAGTTGACAAAAGAAAGGGGCACGCTTATAATTGAGACAAATTCAGAGCGCTTCCAGAAAACAGCGCAGACAGTAAAAAAGTGATAAAGGAGACGCATGGGAAAACAGAAAAAGAAACAGAAAAAACGCGGCAATCCGCTTTGGACTCTGGTATTTTTAGCGGCACTTGCTGTTTTCTGCTTTTCCGGGTATAAGCTGATCGGCATTTACCTGGATTACAAGACCGGTACGGATGAATACCGGGATCTGCAGCAGTATACGACGGAAATTACAAAAACACCGGAGACACCGGCACCAAAGAAAACAGAGGAGCCGCAGGCGGAATCCAAACCGGCGGAGCCTTCCGAACCGGAGCCGGAACCACTGTCGTATCCGACAGAACCGCCGCTTGCCGTCGATTTTGAATCCCTAAAAGCGATTAACCCGGATGTGAAGGGATGGCTTTATATCGAAGCTCTTGACATCAGTTACCCGGTCGTACAGGGGCCGGACAACGATGCGTATCTTCATACGACGTATGAGGGAACGAGCAACTTTGCGGGTTCCATTTTCCTCGATTACCAGAATCAGGGTGATTTCAGTGATGGAAACACAATCGTTTACGGTCATAATATGAAGAATCTCTCCATGTTCGGAAAATTGAAACAGATGAAGGAGCAGGAAAAATATAGGGACAGCGTCTATTTCTGGATGCTGACGTCGGAATCAAACGATGTGTACCAGATTTTTTCTGCCTTTTATACGGAGGCAGACAGTGATGTCTACACGCTGTATTCCGGCGGGGGTGAAGCGTTTGTACAGTATCTGAATACCATGGCGGCGCGGTCAGAGATTCCGGTGGAGCAGCCGGAGATGGATGAACACAGCCATATTATTGTGCTGTCCACCTGTGCGGCGAGCGATACGACTGGACGGTTCGTCGTTCTGGGCGTGCGGCGGAACCGGTAATGATTGGTCAGGAGGAGGAATGACAGATGGAAGAGGAAAGAAAAATCGAAGAACTGCAGAGATTGATTGATACGCATGAAAATATCGTATTCTTCGGCGGCGCGGGCGTGTCCACGGAGAGCGGGATTCCGGATTTCCGGAGCGTGGATGGCCTTTATCATCAGAAGTATGACGTTCCGCCGGAGACAATTTTAAGCCACAGCTATTTCCTGCGGTACCCGGAAAAGTTTTATGCTTTTTACCGCGACAAAATGCTTCCGGTCGGCGCAGAACCGAACGCGGCGCATAAGAAACTTGCAGAGCTCGAAGCGGCGGGAAAATTAAAAGCGATTGTGACGCAGAACATTGACGGACTGCATCAGGCGGCGGGAAGTAAAGTAGTGTATGAACTGCATGGAAGCACACACCGCAATTACTGTATGAAATGCGGGGCATTCTGCGATACAGAGCTGGTGAGAAGGAGCAGCGGCGTTCCAAGATGTGAAAAATGCGGAGGCATGATCAAACCGGATGTCGTACTCTACGAGGAGAGTCTGAATGAGAAAGTGCTCGACGGTGCGATCCGCTCGATTGCGGCGGCAGATCTTCTGATTGTCGGCGGAACGTCACTTGCGGTTTATCCGGCGGCAGGCCTTCTCCAGTATTTTGAGGGCGATGCGCTGGTTCTCATCAACAAGGGCGCAACGCCGATGGATAAAAACGCGGATCTTCTGATCCAGCAGCCGATCGGGCAGGTGCTCGGCAGCATCAAAGTAAGATAGATTTTAATTAGAAAATATAAGGCGGAAGAAACATGGCAGAACATTACGAAGTAGGCGATATTGTAAAACTGAAAAAGCCGCATCCGTGCGGCAGCAGCGAGTGGGAAATCCTGCGTGTCGGCGCAGATTTCCGTCTCAAATGCACCGGCTGCGGCCACCAGATCATGGTAGCACGCAAGCTGGTCGAGAAAAACACCCGCGGATTACGAAAAAAAGATGCGTAATATCGTGAAAAAAACAAGAAAACACGCGAAAAAGGGCTTGCTATAAGCCCTTTTTTATGTTAAAATAACAAATTGTGACGTATAAAAATAATTCCTTGCTCCCCATAATGAAAATGGGGTGCCAAAAAGTCCAAAAGGAGGTAAAGCATGAACAAGTACGAATTAGCACTGGTTGTGAATGCAAAACTTGAAGAAGAGGAACGCGCAGCTGTAGTTGAGAAAGCCAAAGGTTATGTAACCCGTTACGGCGGAACAGTTGGCGAAGTAGAAGAGTGGGGCAAAAAACGCCTTGCATACGAAATTCAGCATATGCGTGAAGCATATTACTACTTTATTCAGTTTGAAGCAGACGCAACAGCTCCGGCAGAGATCGAGAGCCATATGCGTATTATGGATAACGTACTGAGATACTTAGTCGTTAAAAAGGAAGCTTAAGAGGTAAGCGAATGAATAAAGTTATATTGATGGGAAGATTGACCAGAGATCCCGATGTCAGATACTCTGCTGGAGAGAACTCCACAGCGGTAGCCCGTTATACACTGGCTGTTGACCGCAGATTCCGCAGAGACGGCGATTCCGCAACCGCAGACTTTATCGGATGCGTTGCTTTCGGCCGCCAGGCAGAATTTGCAGAGAAATACCTGCGTCAGGGAACGAAGATCGCCATCACCGGCCGCATTCAGACCGGAAGCTACACCAACCGTGAAGGCCAGAAGGTCTACACGACAGACGTAGTTGTAGAAGAGCAGGAGTTTGCAGAGAGCAAAAATGCAGGCGGAAACAACGGAGGATACTCCGCACCGCAGCATAACAATCCGGCTCCGTCCGCGAATACATCTGACCTGGGCAGCGCCGATGGTTTTATGAATATTCCCGATGGCATTGACGAAGAATTGCCATTTAATTGATAGAAAAGGAGAGATTGATCATGGCTTATAATAATAGTGAAAGACCAGCTTCCAGAAGACCGGCCCGCAGAAGAAGAAAAGTTTGTGTTTTCTGTGGTGGAGAAGAGATCAGCTACAAGGATGCAGCTAAACTGAAAAAATATGTATCCGAGCGTGGTAAAATCCTGCCGAGACGTGTAACTGGAACCTGCGCAAAACATCAGAGAGCAGTAACAGTAGCCGTTAAGAGAGCAAGACATATGGCTATTATGCCGTACGTAGATGATTGATTCTGACTTGCGCTAAGCACTGTCCGAACGTTCATTTTGAATCGGTAAATAAATGGAGGTATCTGCCGAAAAGGGCGGGTACCTTTTTTGTATCCAGAAGTATCTTGTTGCCAAAGTACAGGTCAAAGTGGTATAATCGGAAGGACAGGAGTGAAATACAACACGCAACGTTGGAAAGGTGTTAGGAAATGAAAAGCAAAATGAAGTTGAGCGGCCAATTGCGGAGCTATCTTCGATGGCCGCTGATTTTGTCCATCCTGATGCTTGTGATGAATATCGGCATGTATTTTGTGGATGTGATGGCAGGAATGTGGTTCACGCTGTTTTTTGCAGTCTATGTGATCGCAGCCGCAGTTCTCTATTACAGACAGCGTCCGCAGGTGATCAACGAGCTGATTACCTTTGCGACCGAATACGGCCAGGTTCAGAAGCATCTGATCCAGGAACTGGCGCTGCCCTATGCCGTTATGGATTCGCAGGGAAAACTTCTCTGGGTCAACAAAGAGTTTACAAAAATCACAGGGAAGGATACACAGTATCATAAATGTATCGCCACCATTTTTCCGGAGCTGACGGTCGAGCGGCTGCCGAAAAATGAGGAGGAGACCGACATCAACGTGGCTTACGGCGAAAAGAATTTCCGTGCCCATGTAAAAAGCGTCTGCATCGACGAGCTGATCCAGAATTCGGAGATGATCAACACAGATATCAAAGGCTATTTTATTCAGGCACTGTATCTGTTCGATGAGACGGAGCTCCGCGAGTATATGCGGAAATTCGAGGACGAAACGATGGTCACCGGTCTTCTGTATCTGGACAACTACGACGAGGCGCTGGAGAGCGTCGAGGAGGTCCGCCGTTCCCTTCTGACCGCACTGGTCGAGCGAAAGATCAACAAATATTTCAACGATCTCGACGGACTGGTGAAGCGGTATGAGAACGACAAATACATCGTGGTCATGCGCCGGAGTTCGTTAAATGAACTGAAAGAGAAAAAGTTCGATATCCTCGAGGACGTCAAGACCATCAACATCGGAAACGAGATGGCGGTCACAATCAGTATGGGTATCGGAGCAGATGCTGGATCGTTTGCGAAAAACTCCGAGTATGCGAAAATCGCGATCGACCTGGCTCTTGGCCGGGGCGGCGATCAGGTCGTTTTAAAGGACGGTTCGAAGATTCAGTATTTCGGCGGAAAAACGCAGGCTGTGGAAAAGAATACGAGAGTCAAAGCCCGCGTCAAGGCGCACGCGCTGAAAGAGTTTATGAACACGAAAGAGAAGGTCGTTGTCATGGGACACCGCCTGCCGGATGCCGATTCGTTCGGTGCGGCCATCGGTATCTACCGTGCGGCGAAAACGCTGAATAAAAAAGCGTACATCGTCATCGACAACCCGACCAGCTCGATCATTCCGCTGATGAATACGTTCAGCGACAACCAGGATTATGAGGCGGACATGTTTGTCAACAACCATGAGGCGAAAGAGATCATGGACGACAACACGCTGCTCGTTGTGGTCGATACGAACAAGCCGAGCATCACACAGTGTGAGGATCTGCTGTACATGGCGAAAATGATCGTCGTGCTGGATCATCACCGGCAGGGAAGCGATACGATCCGCAACTCGGTGCTTTCCTATATTGAGCCGTATGCATCATCCGCGAGCGAGATGGTTGCCGAGATTCTCCAGTATTTTACCGAGGGAATCCGCATCCGGAACGTGGAGGCGGACAGCATCTATGCCGGCATCATGATCGATACCGACAACTTTATGCAGAAAACAGGTGTCCGCACGTTCGAGGCGGCAGCGTTCCTGCGCCGCTGCGGTGCGGATGTGACGCGTGTGCGCAAGCTGTTCCGTGAGGATATGAACGATTACAAGGCAAGAGGAGAGACGATCCGCAATGCGGAGCTGTTCCGCGGCCAGTTCGCGATTTCCGAATGCCCGAGCGACTATGTGGACAGCCCGACGGTGGTCGGAGCACAAGCGGCGAACGAGCTGCTGAACATTGTCGGTGTCAAGGCGTCCTTTGTACTGACCGAGTATAAAGGCGTGATCTATATCAGCGCCCGCGCGATTGATGAGGTCAATGTACAGATCATCATGGAGCGGATGGGCGGCGGCGGTCATCTGAATATGGCAGGATGCCAGCTTGAGACCGTCGATCTGGAGGGGGCGCGCAGCCTCCTAAAATCAACCTTAACAGAAATGCAGGATGGAGGAGAAATCTGATATGAAAGTTATCTTACTGGAAGACGTAAAAGCACTTGGTAAAAAAGGACAGACTGTAAACGTAAGTGACGGATATGCAAGAAACATGCTTCTGCCGAAAAAACTCGGCATCGAGGCAACCGCAAAAAACCTGAATGAGCTGAAACTCCAGAAAGCACACGAGGACAAAGTGGCAGCAGAGCAGCTCGCTGAGGCACAGGCTTCGCGAAAGAGATTGAGGACAAACAGGTTACCGTAGCAATCAAAGTCGGCGAGGGCGGAAAAGTATTCGGAAGCGTATCGGCAAAAGAGATCGCTGAGGCAGCAAAAGAGCAGCTCGGATACGACATCGACAAAAAGAAAATGCAGCTTCCGAACCCGATCAAGGTTCTTGGAACGACAGAAGTGCCGATCCGCCTGCATACCAAAGTAACTGCAAAGCTGAAAGTTATCGTAAAAGAAGCATAATTCTATGGAAGAAGCACTGATTAAACGAATCCTTCCGCACAGCATCGAGGCGGAGCAGTCGGTCATCGGTTCCATGCTGATGGGGCGCGAAGCCATCATGGCGGCATCGGAAATCCTGACGAGCGACGATTTTTACCAGCACCAGTACGGCGTCATTTTTGATGCCATGGTGGAGCTGTTCAATGAGGGAAAACCGGTCGATCTGGTCACCCTGCAGAACCGCCTGCGTGAAAAGGATGTTCCGCCGGAGATCAGTTCGATGGAGTTTGTCCGCGATCTTTTAAATGCGGTGCCGACTTCGGCGAATGTGCGCCATTATGCGAACATCGTCAGCGAGAAAGCGGTGCTGCGCCGTCTCATTAAGCTGACAGAAGAGATTGAGAATGACTGCTATCTGAACAAAGAGCCGGTGGAAGTCATCATGGAGGAGACGGAAAAGAAGATGTTCCAGTTATTGGGCCAGCGGAATTCCGGAGACTTCATGCCGATCCGCCAGGTTGTCATCAATACGCTGGAGAACATCGAGCGTGCATCGAAGACGAAGGGAAATGTCACGGGTATTCCGACCGGATTCACGGATCTGGACTACAAGACATCGGGTCTGCAGAACTCTGACTTTATCCTGATTGCGGCACGTCCGTCTATGGGTAAAACGGCGTTTGTCCTCAATATTGCGCAGTATATGGCGTTTAAGAAAGACAAAGCCGTTGCGATTTTCAGTCTCGAGATGTCGCGGGAGCAGCTGATGAACCGTCTGCTCTCGATGGAGTCGAAAGTAGATTCCCAGCATCTGAGAACCGGAAACCTGAAAGACGACGAATGGAGCAAGCTGATCGAGAGCGCCGGCATGATCGGTGAATCCCGACTGATGATCGACGATACACCTGGTATCTCGATCGGAGAGATGCGGTCGAAATGCCGCAAATACAAGCTGGAGCACGGTCTTGATATCATCATCATTGACTACCTGCAGCTGATGTCGGGAAGCGGAAAGAGCTCCTCGGAATCGCGTCAGCAGGAGATTTCGGATATCAGCCGTTCCTTAAAAGCACTCGCGAGAGAGCTGAATGTGCCGGTTGTTGCACTGTCCCAGCTTTCCCGGGCTGTTGAGCAGCGTACCGACCACCGTCCGATGCTTTCCGACCTGCGTGAGTCGGGAGCGATCGAGCAGGATGCCGACGTTGTTATGTTTATCTATCGAGATGATTACTATAATAAGGATTCCGAGAATAAGGGAATCGCGGAAATCATCATCGCCAAACAGCGAAACGGCCCGATCGGAACCGTCAATCTGGTCTGGCTGCCGGATTATACGAAATTTGCGAATGCAGAGAGATAAAAGAAAATATTTTATGTGTCAGAACGTGTCGTGGGATAGTCCTGCGGCACGTTTTTTGTGTATAATTGTATGAATTTGTCGGAATATTACGATGAGATTTTCTTGCGGCAGGGGATAACAGATCCTATAATAAAGGGAAGAAGGGAGTGGCTGCCGTATGGAAAATAGAACGTATCTGGTCACGGAGGCGGAGAAGCTGACCGGGGAGAAAGCGCATGTGCTCCGGTACTGGGAGGACGAGCTCGGCATGGAAATCCACCGCAATTCGCTGGGACACCGCTGCTATACTGCGCAGGACATTCAGATTTTTCTGGGAATCCGGGAACTGAAGAAAAAGGGGCTTCACCTGAAAGCGATCCGCGAGCTGATGCCGAAGCTGGTGCAGGCAACGGCGGAGATCAAAGCGTTTCCGGCGGAAGCGGCAGAGACGGCAAAGGAGAAGCCGGATCCGGCAATACCGGGAAAAGCGGACGAAGTGCCGGAGGTGGTTGTCGATCTTCTGCCCGAGCGGGAAGCAGAACAGCTGGCGGACACTGTGATGCGGCAGGAAGAGGAGGAGCGTCAGACGGAGTTTTACCGCGTGCTCGGCCGTCTGCTCGATCAGATGATACAGAAGCGGCGCCAGGAAGAGCGGAGCCGCCGTGTGGATGAGGCGATCCGCCGCCACCAGCAGAGCCGGAGAGAAGCAGCGGCGACGCTGGAGCAGAAAGGAAAACGGACGAAAGCAAAACGGGGCCATCGGAACAATGGGTAAATCGGACAGAAAAAAAAGAACGCCTGCGAGAGGCGTTCTTTTTGGATCCACGCGGAAATCCGACTTATTTTGCAGCCAGATAATCGTTGATCTGGTCTTCCAGAACCTGAGCGTCCAGGCCGTGAACCATAGCTGCTTCTTCCAGGGACTCACCCTGTGCAGAAGGGCAGCCGATGCAGTGCATACCGGCTCCCATCAGGATTCCGATGATATTTGTATCCATTGCGATTAACTCGCCGATTGTCATGTCTTTCGAGATCTTTGCCATCTTAAAGTTCCTCCTTTAAATGTGTATATACCCGTCGTTCCGATTTTGACGGCTATTTTGATTATAGCGTACCCCCGGGGGGAATGCAAGAACAAATTCATAAGATTATAGAATGTTTATAATTTTGTACTTGTATTTCAGGGGGCAATCGTTTACAATGTGGATAGTACCGAAAGGGCCAAAAAATCTATAAGGAGGATAAGATCATGGCATATGTAATCACAGACGAATGTGTAAGCTGCGGAACCTGCGCTGGAGAATGTCCAGTAGAGGCTATCGCTGAGGGAGATTCCCATTACGAAATCAACCCGGATGTATGCGTTGAGTGCGGAACATGCGCAAGCGTATGTCCAACCGAGGCTATCACAGAAGAGTAATTTGTACGGAACGTACAAAAAAGGAAGTCCTTCGCGGACTTCCTTTTTTTATACATACGTTTCAAAACTTACAGAGAAGCCAGCTCCTGCAGAGCATTCTCTTTTACCATTGCATTTCCATGTTCCAGCAGAAATGCTTCAGCGGCCAGGGAGAAGGATTCCTGTCTGCCGTACTCAGAAAGAATGTTGCAGACCTTGTTGAATTCCTCCGGTTTGCAGCCGGACTGGTGCAGAACGAGCTGATAGTTGGCATCTGCCCTGTTCTTATAGAGGGAATTGCTGCCGGTAAAATACTGGTTCAGCGCTTTTGCGGAGCTGATGACATCGTCGAGGGTTGAGAAGTGGAAGGTGCGTACCAGATCCACATTCTTTTCCTCGGATGCTGCAGGCTCTTTTTCGTTTTCCTTCTGTGCCGCTTTCTTTGCGATTTCCTGTGCCTTGTTCTTCACATCGCAGAGCTTGTGGAACAGGTCGATGATGTCGTCCGCGCCGGAATACTGTACCGGTTCCGGTCCGTCCGTATCGTCGCCGGATGGAGCAAATTTGGCGAAGCGGGTGTCGAGCTCCTGTGGATCCTCGACTCTGGTGATAATGAGGACAATGCTGTCCGGAGCCACCGGAACGGCCTCGACCATGAGCGGGGCATTATCCACATTGAAGCCGAACTGCTGGTTGGCTTCAAGCATCATATCCTGAAACAGGCTGCGGGCCTTTTCCGTGCCGTAAGCCAGTTCGCTGAGCTTTAAATTTCTTTCGGCAAGATCGGCGCTGGTCAGTGTGCAGCGGATCTTGTTATCATTGATTTTTTCTATTTTCATAACTCTCACGTCCTTAATTACTCTTTACTTATATAAATAGGGCTGCTTACAATATAGTATAACACATCACGGAAAGAAGTAAAGAACTTAAGATTTTTTTTACATTTCGCATAATTTTTTCAGAAATGAAGGGACAAACTTTATTTGTAATTCCCCCGGCTTGAAGTATAATAGGAGTTGGGGAAACCTTTGCTTCTGCCCGGAGGGTGCATACTCCGGCCAGAAGCAGGCACAGAAAAAACGGATCGGATAAGAAGGCGTCCCCGTGAAACATGATCATTGAAACTAAAAACAAAAGTATTTCATACGGATCGATGGGGCTTTCTTTTTTGTACGTCACAACTGCAAATAAGCCATGAAACAAACAATCGACAAAACTTTTTAAACAGATTTTCTGAAAAATACCCAATAGCAAAAAGCAACGATACTTTCGTTACTGTTCAATCAGCAGTGAAACACCTGCTGTTTCGCTGCGTAAGAACATGATTCAGGTGTGAGCAGCCCTCCTTTTGCAAAGCAAAACTTTAAATGAGGGCTGCGAATGTTACAGTTCGCTGGGAACCAGTGAACTGTAACGATACTTTCTGACTCGCATGCGGTTCCCTTGCGCATAACGGTTGCTATTGGGTATTTTTTTTGTTATAATGGGCGCAAGTGGGGAGATCTTCAGAGAGAAGAAAAGGGGAAAAGAACACATGAAGGAGCAACAGAAGAAAAAAGCAGCGCCGGTACTGGTCGTACTGATTTTGATCGTGCTAGTCGGTGCAGCAGGCGTTGTTTCATTTTTGATAAACCGATATAAACCCGGAACCGAATACATGGCCGGGAACGAATATTTTAACCTGACAGACGAAAACAGCGTTGCGCTGATCCAGAACGGAGAACTTCTGGAAGAGCAGGCCGTCCTTATCGGAGGAGAGCCGTATGCGGCGTACACATATGTAGAATCCCAGCTGAACAGCTGCTTCTACTGGGATGAAGAAACAAAAGGAATCCTGCTTACAACGAGCGGCGGCGTGCAGACACTGCTTCCGGGCGATGCGGCCATTGCCAAAACACCGGGCGGACAGCCTGCCGTACAGCAGGAGAGCGACGGAACGGTTTACATTTCGCTGGATGTCGTAAAAGAATACACAGATCTCGACTATGCATATTACAGCGATCCCAATCGTGTTGTAATCCGGAATGAATGGGACGGCGTGGAGCAGGCGACGGTACAGTCAGACACCGCGCAGGTGCGCCAGAAAGGCGGCATCAAGAGTCTGATTCTTGCGGATGTACAGAAGGGTGACACCCTGCTGTATCTGGAAAATCTGGACAACTGGTGCAAAGTCATGACGGCGGACGGCTATACCGGATACATCCAGACAGAGGATATCTCCGAGCCGGAGGCCATCGAAGCGCGGACGGCAAAGAAAGATTCCTATGAAAGAATTACACGGGATCACAAAATCAATCTGGTCTGGCATCAGAGCACATCGACCGAGTCGAACGACGCGATGGCAGAGATGACAGCAGAAATGACCGGCGTGAACGTGATTTCACCGACCTGGTTTTCCGTGACAGACGAAACCGGTACGATTTCCAGCCTTGCGAGCGCCGATTACGTGAAACTGGCGCATGAAGCGGGACGGGAAGTCTGGGGATTGATTGATAACTTTAATGAAGCATTTGACGAAACAACCGATCTTGCCTACGCATCCGTGCGCAGCAGAATCATTGAGCAGCTGCTCGCCGAGGCAGCATCGTGCGGCATGGACGGCATCAACGTGGATTTCGAGAATCTGAAAGAGGCCGGAATCCCGCATTACCTGCAGTTTCTGCGGGAACTGACGAGCGCGGCGCATGCACAGAATCTTGTGGTGTCGGTCGATACGCCGGTACCGCAGGCTTACACGATGTATTATCAGCGCGGCGAGCAGGCAAGATTTGTGGACTATATGATTGTCATGGCCTATGACGAGCATTTCGCGGGAAGCGAGGAGGCAGGCTCTGTTTCATCCCTCCCGTTCGTACAGCAGGCCGTGGAGGAGATGACGCGGGTGATGCCTGCCGATCAGGTGATCTGCGGAATCCCGTTTTATACCCGTGTCTGGACGGAAAAGTTCGGACAGAGCGCCATTACCAGCGAGGTGCTGGGCATGGATGGCGCCAAAACTATGCAAAAGAGAATCAGATGACAGAAACCTGGGATGCATCCCTTGGCCAGAATGTGGCAACGGTAGAAACTTCCGATGCCAGATACACGATCTGGATGGAGGATGAGCAGTCCATGGAGGAAAAACTGAAAGTGATCCAAAGCGCCGATCTCGCCGGAGTGGCAGAGTGGAAGCTCGGATTCGAGCGCGCAGACATCTGGAGTCTGATTTCAGAATATATTGAAACAAACAGTTGACGAGGAGTCCGGGAAGGATAAGGGGAATGATAAAAGCCCGGGCACGAAGGAGGAGTATACATGTCAGAAAACAATCACGAAGAATTATTTAAAACAACGCTGATGGGCGGTTCGATAAGGACGATGTCATGACGAAAGTGCAGAACCTGAAAGATCAGGCGTATGCCGCTCAGAAGAAACTGGAAGCGAAGATCGAGGAAAACGAGCAGGAAATCGAGAAGCTGAACCGCAAGATCCGCGAGCGTGAGGATAAAATCGAGGAGCTCGAAAAAAACATTCATGAGAAATACCAGAGCTATATCGACAATTATGACAGCATCAGCGGCCTTGTGTTTGAGGCACAGGTGAAAGCGAAAAAACTGACACAGGAAACAGAGGAGAGCTGCAGAAAGCTAAAAGAAGAGACCGAGGAAGCCTGCCGCCGGAAAACCGAAGAAACGGACGAGTCCTGCCGCGAGAAAACGGAGGAAACGGATGAGGCGTGCTGCAAAAAGAGAGAGGAGACAAACGAGTCCTGCCGGAAACAGCAGGAAGAGACAAAGGAATCCTGTGCAAAGCAGCGCCGCGAGACGAAGGAACAGTGCGAATACATGGTAGAGAGCGCACGTCAGAAGGGCGAGGAACTGGCTGCTGTTTATGAAGAAAAACTGCAGGCCGAAGCA
This sequence comes from Blautia sp. AM47-4, assembly GCF_003479865.1. Lineage (NCBI taxonomy): Bacteria > Bacillati > Bacillota > Clostridia > Lachnospirales > Lachnospiraceae > Blautia > Blautia sp. AM47-4. Next base: position 44,366 of record NZ_QUHY01000019.1, on the reverse strand, counting down.
GAAGAAATCCAGAGCCATATGGACGCGGAACTGCAGAAAGCCAACACCAGATACCAGAAGATTTACGCCGAGATGGAAACCATGACAAGTGTACTCGAGAAGAACCGCAGAATTTTTGAGGAGGCTTTTGCCGGCATCGAAAAAATGCGTGAGGAGATGAAACGTTCTGCGTCGGAAGTGGAAACCTTCATGAAAGATCCGGTAAAAAGTATCTTTCCCGGAGAGGCAAAAGAAACAGCCGCAGAGCCAGGCAGTGAAGATACCGCAGAAGAAGCAGAGGAAGAAGACGAAATCGTCGAAAATTCCGCAGTCATCGATTTCGAAAATGAGCCGGATTATCTCGATGATGACAACGACGAAGAAGAGGATGAAATCCCGAATCGCGCGCATGATGAAGAAGATGAGGAAGAGTAACCGGAAGCAATAAGAGTTGTAACCTGCCCCGCTGCTGCATAAAATGACCAAGAAAGGAAATTTGCAGCAGGGGGCTTTTCATTTGGAAAAAGGGAAAAAACTGGAATGGCTGATGGCGGTGATTCTGCTTTCGGCGGCGTATGTTCTGTCCCGCGAGGGCGCACGGCTGGTGGCAGCACAGAAGGCAGCCACAAAAGTAGTGGTGCTGGACAGCGGCCACGGCGGCGACGATCCCGGCAAAATCGGGGCAAACGGTGTCAAAGAAAAGGACATCAACCTTGCGATTGCCCGTCTGCTGAAAAAGAAGCTGGAAAAGCAGGGAATCCTTGTGGTGATGACGCGGGAAGGGGAGGATGATCTCTCCGATCCGGGAGCCGTGAATGCGAAAGTGCAGGATCTGCAGCGGCGCGTGCAGCTGATTCATAAAAAAAAGCCGGACTGTGTGATCAGCATTCACCAGAACAGCTACCCGGATGCGGCGGTCAAAGGGGCGCAGGTGTTTTATTATACGGATTCAAAAGAAGGCGAAAAACTGGCGCTCTGCATGCAGGCTGCACTGGTCGCGGGGCTCGATCCGGCGAATCACAGGAAAGCCAAGGGAAACAAAACGTATTACATGCTGAAGAAGACAGACGCAGTGCTGGTGATCTGCGAGTGCGGATTCCTCTCAAATCCGGAGGAGGAAGCGCTCCTGAACACAAAGGAGTACCAGAAAAAGGTGGCGGATGCACTGTGTGACGGCGTTTTAACGTATCTGGGAGAAAAGAAGAATGGCAAAGAGAAGACACAGACGAAGACGGAAGAGACCGCTGCGGGCGCTGCTTCCGCTTATGCTTGTCCTGCTGGCGGCTTATCTGGTATTCGGAGAATTTGATGAGAGCGATCCCGCGCAGAACGGAAGCGGAGCGGACAGCAGCACTGCTTCACAGACGGCAGACGAAAACAATGGTCTGTCAGAGAATGGCGCAACACAGTTTCAGGCGGAAAATACAGATGAGGAGGAGCTGGCGAAGCGGTATTATTACAGCCAGCTCGATGAAAACAGACAGATGATTTACCGCGAACTGGTGCAGGGAATCGCGGAACACCAGGAAACCATCATCACAAAAGGCGGCGATCCCGATGTGACGGCGGAGGTTTACGGATGGGTCTATATGGATTACCCGGAGTACTGCTGGATCAACGGAGCATCACATGTCACGGGATACGGCGAGCCGAAGAACTACTGCGAGGTAGTTCCGGAATACACGATTCCTGCGGAGGAGATCACAGGACGCCAGACCCAGATCAAAGGTTCGGGAAACGATTTCTTAAGTGATATCGACCGTTCGATGGATGACTATGGGAAGATCAAGGCTGTCTTTGAAAAATGTATCCGGCAGATTGATTATGTGAAAGATGCGCCGGAGAATCAGACACTCTACAGCGGACTTGTGAACGGACAGACGGTCTGCGCAGGCTATGCCAGAACGTTCCAGTATCTGATGAACCGCCTGGACATCCCGGTCATTTATGTGACGGGAACGACAGACACCGGCGAGGCGCACGGCTGGAATATCGTAAAGTGCGGAGACAATTATTACAACGTCGATGTAACCTGGGGCGATCCGGTATTCGCAGAGGGCGAGAGCGGCGAGTACAATCTGCCGGACGACCTGATCTACTACGATTTTCTCTGCGTTTCCGATGCGGAATTTTCGGACACGCATCAGGCGGATGCGAATCTGCCGCTCCCGGCGTGCAATGCAGATGACCTCGAGTATTACCGCCAGATCGGCCGGTACATGGATACATTTGATGCGACGCAGATTCTGTGGGAAATGGAGACGGATATTGAAGAGACAAAAGAGTATTCCGAATTTAAATTTGCCACCGATGATCTGATGGCACAGGTCATGGAAGCCCGACCGGAGCTTCTCGATAAGGCTTCCGGCTATCTTTGCAGCTATTACGGGCTCGGGTCCGTAAAATATACATACAGCGAGGATACGGCGACAAGAAAGCTGATGGTATTCTGGCAATATAAAGGAGAACCGAGTGAATGACGGTTCTCCTTTAAAAATATCCGGAAACAAAATGTCGATCAGCTCGCGCTCGAGAAACTCGATGGTAATCAGGCACGAATAAGGGAGTTCGGAAACCTGGGAAACACTCACAAGATCCTGACGGACGGTGATGGAATGATCCGTGACATCGGTAACCTCTGCGACCCAGGCGGCATGCGGGATCGTCAGATGTTTCACAATCAAAGGGCCGACCTGCGCGGTATCGCCGTCGGTTGTCTGACGTCCGCAGATAATCAGATCCGCGCCGCCGATCACCTGAATACCCTGCGCCGGCGTTAAGAATATCCCCCGTGGGGGCTTGTGAAAAAGGCCGATTTTTGGTAGAGTAAAGGGATATTTGAGCGGTTGGAGAACGACCGCGCCGGGAAAGTTAAGAAAAAGAAGAAAGAAGCGGAAGATATGGAACAGGAATTATTACAGGAAATTGCCTCCTACTGGGGAACCCGTGCGGAGGGGTATTCTGAGGTCAATGAAAAAGAACTGGCGGGAAGCCAGAGAGAAGCGTGGCTGCATGTATTAGAGGAGCAGTTTCCAGAGAAAAAGAAAGAAGAGATGAAGATTCTCGATATCGGAACCGGCCCGGGATTCTTCCCGATGATTTTGTCGGAGGCAGGTTATACGGTGGCGGCTGTTGACTACACGGAGGAGATGCTGGAAAAGGCGAAAGAGAATCTGGGAAAATATACGAAATACGGTCTGGAGCGCGTGACGCTGCAGCGGATGGATGCACAGAATCTGGAGTTTGCGGATGAGACCTTTGATGTTGTCATTTCCAGAAATCTGACCTGGAATCTGGAAAAGCCGGAGCAGGCATACCAAGAGTGGATGCGTGTCCTGAAACCGGGCGGCGTGTTGCTCAATTTTGATGCGAACTGGTACGGTTATCTCTATGACGAGGAGAAAAAAGAAGCGTACGAGGCAGACCGGAAGAAAGTGGAAGAGCAGCAGCTCGACGACCATTATCTGTGCACGGACATTGACCGCATGGAAAACATTGCGCGTCAGGTGCCGCTCTCTGCGATGGAACGGCCGGCGTGGGATACGAAGGTGCTCGAATCCCTCGGCGTCTGTTCCATCCAGACCGATTCCGAAATCTGGAAGCGCGTCTGGAGCGAGGAAGAGAGACTGAACTATGCATCGACACCGATGTTTCTGGTGCGCGCGGAAAAAAGCGCAGAGCAGCCCTTCCAGCTTGGTGATGTGACCGTCCGCCGCGGCGAAAAATATCAGGGGGTTTCCGAAGACGGCCTCTGGTATCCGGCGGCAAAACCGGGCGATATGGTAACAGAAGGGGGCCCTGTCGTTGCTTACGGAAGAATTGTGCGCGAGCCGGAGTACGACGACCGCAAAGAGCAGATTGTCCATTACTGGGAGAAGCGGAGCGAGAACTTTTTAGAGCAGAGACGCTCCGAACTTGCAAACCCGATTGCGAAGCGCTGGATGAAAGAGATTGAAAAACAGATCCCGGCGGGAAGACGGTTAAAGATCCTTGATGTGGGCTGCGGAGCCGGATTTTTCTCGATCCTGCTGGCAAAAGAGGGCCACGAGGTCTTCGGCATCGACCTGACACCAGAGATGATTGAGAATGCGATCCAGCTCGCCGAAGAAGAGAATGCCGACTGCTGCTTCCAGGTCATGGACGCGGAAAATCCGATGTTTGCGGATGAAACGTTCGATGTTGTCATTTCCCGAAACCTGACGTGGACGCTGCCGAATGCGGAGCATGCTTACGGCGAGTGGATGCGTGTGCTGAAAACGGGCGGTGTGCTGCTGAACTTCGATGCCAATTACGGAAAAGAAGATGTTGCCGATACGAAGGGACTTCCGGAGGCGCATGCCCATTTCAAGGTTGGAAACGAGATGCTCGAAGAGTGCGAACGGATCAAATCACAGCTCCCGATCAGCCGCAAAAACCGGCCGGCGTACGATGTGGCGGTGCTGTGCGAAAACACAGCGGGAGAAATCCGCATTGATACGAGCCTTGGAAAACGCATTTATCTGGAAAAAGACGAGTTCTATAACCCGGCACCGATGTTTTCGATTTGTGCCGTGAAGCAGTAAAGGAGTATTTGTGAAAAAATATTTGTTAAAACGACTGCTTCGCCTGATTCCGGTATTCCTCGGCGTGACGATTCTCGCTTTTCTGCTGACGGGACTTTCCTCGGTCGATGCGGTGGATTTAAAAGAGAGCAGCAGCGGCGGCGTGATGTCGGAGGCGGAAAAAGAAGCGATGCGGGAGGAGCTGGGACTGAATGAGCCGAAAGCTGTCCAGTACCTGCAATGGCTGAAAAACGCCCTGCGCGGTGACTTCGGGGAGTCGTACGTTTCCGGCAAACCGGTGCTTGTAAGCTTCTGCGAAAAACTGCCCGCAACGATTGCACTTGCGGCGCTGGCGCTTGCCATGACGGTCTGTCTTTCGTTTCCGCTCGGTATCTTAAGTGCAAAATATCAGAATACATGGGCGGACCGCAGTATCAGCCTGTTCTGCTTTGCAGGTAATTCGTTTCCGGGGTTTTTCACTGCACTTCTTCTCTTGTATTTCTTTTCGCTGAAATGGAATCTTTTTCCGGTTCTCAGTATGGGAAAGGGATGGAAAAGCTGTGTGCTTCCGGCGGCGACGCTTGCGGTTTCGATGACGGCAAAATACACCCGTCAGGTGCGTTCTGCCGTGCTTGCAGAGCTGGAGCAGGAGTACGTGGCGGGTGCACGGGCACGTGGGTTAAGTGAAAACCGGATTCTGTTTGGAAATGTATTAAAATCCGTGCTGCTTCGGATGGTCACGCTGCTATTCTTATCCGCCGGTTCGCTGCTTGGAGGAACCGCCATCGTTGAGACGATTTTCATGTGGAATGGTGTCGGAAAAATGGCCGTGGATGCCGTTTCCATGCACGATATTCCCGTGATTCAGGCATATCTGGTGTGGATGGCGGCGATCTATCTGCTGCTGCATCTCATTGCTGATCTGCTGATGGGTGCACTGGACCCGCGGGCGAAGCTGGAGGGAATGCGATGAAAAAAGAACAGAAAAGAAAGATCCTTTTATGGCATCCTCGCCGGTGCGCTGCTGCTGTTTGCCGCGTGTGCGGCCCATCTGGCACCGTACGATCCGTATGAGCAGAATCTGGAACTGTCCCTTCTTCCGCCGTCCGCGGCGCACTGGATGGGGACGGACCGCTATGGAAGAGATCTGTTTTCAAGGATTCTCTCCGGCGCGCGGGTCAGCATTTTTTCAGCACTTCTTGTCGTTGCGGCAAGCGCTCTGATCGGAACACTCGCCGGAATTTTCAGCGGCTGGCTGGAAGGTAAAACGGATACGGTTCTGATGCAGATCTCCGATATTTTTCTGGCCTTTCCGGGTATGGTATTTGCAATCGCATTTTCCGGCGTTCTGCAGAGCGGCATGACGGGAGCCGTTGTGTCGCTGATCCTTGTTTCCTGGCCGAAATATGCACGGCTTGCGCGGAACCGTGTGCTGGCATTGAAACACATGCCGTTCATCGCGGCGGCGCGCCTTACAGGAAACGGAACATGGAAGATGATCAGACGCCATATTCTGCCGAATCTTGCGGGGCAGACGATTGTCACAGCGGTGCTTGATATCGGAACGATGATGCTGGAAATCGCGGGTCTGTCCTTCCTCGGCCTTGGTGCGGAAGCGCCGTCGGCGGAGTGGGGAGCGATGATGAGCAACGGAAGAAGTATGCTGCAGACCGCGCCCTGGGTCATTCTGGCGCCGGGACTGGCGATTTTTCTGACCGTTCTTGTCTGCAATCTGCTTGGTGAGGCGGTACGGAAAACGGTGGATCAGGGATAAGGGGCAAACGAAAATGGAAACAAAGGGAGCAAAAACATGAGCGAAAAACTGCTGGAAATCAGCGGCCTTTCTGTCTGTTATGAGGGGGAGCAAATTTTAAATAACATCTGTTTTTCCGTCGAAAAAGGAGAAACCGTCGGCATCGCCGGGGAGTCGGGCAGTGGAAAAAGTACCTTGCTGCGAGCGATCCTGCGGCTGATGGGAAAGAATGGTTTCATCACCGGCGGGCAGATCACATTTCGCGGAGAGGAGCTGACGGACATGTCCGAAAAGAAGCTGCGGAGTCTGTGCGGTTCAGAAATTGGTATGATTTTCCAGAATACAGGGGCATCACTCTGTCCGACCCGGAAAATCGGAGCACAGATCTGTGAAAGCGTGCGCGCCCATGAGAAACGCTGCGGATTCATCACCCCGATTTCTGGGGGAATGTCTGGCAGAAAAAGCCGCAGAGAAATCAAAGATATGACGCTCCAGCGATTTGCGGATATGGGGCTTTCGGATGGCGAGACGATCTGGAACAGCTATCCATCGTCGCTCTCCGGCGGCATGAACCAGCGCGTCGGGATTGCGCTCGCAATGCTGCTGCATCCGTCGCTTCTTCTGGCGGACGAGCCGACGAGTGCACTCGATGTGGTTTCGCAGGCGCAGGTGCTGCGGGAGCTTCAGGCGTTGCAGCAGAAAGAGCAGACGGGGATGGTGCTGGTGACGCACAATCTTGCGGTTCTCGAGCAGATGGCAGACAGGGTTGCTGTTTTGAAGGATGGAAACATCGTGGAGCAGGGGGAGACAAGGACGGTTTTCGATCACCCAAAGGACGAATATACAAAAAATCTCCTTGCGGCTGTGCCGGGAAGAGGGAAGAACGATGCATAATCATAACATGCTGGAAGTAAACAACTTAAGCAAAAACTTTGCTGGAACCGGCCGGGAAACGGAATTTGCCGCCGTGGACGGCATCAGCTTCACACTGGATGCGGGTGAATGTCTTGGCCTGATCGGGGAGAGCGGATGCGGAAAAAGCACGACGGCCCGTCTGATCACCGGATTGGTCCAGGCGGATGCAGGCAGCGTTCTGTTGGAAGGCGAGGAAATCCTCGGAAGAAAAGGCAGGCGGCAGCGCGAAGTTTACCGGAAAATACAGATGGTCTTCCAGACCCCGCAGGATTCCTTCGATCCAATGCAGACGCTCGAAACCGGGATTCTGGAAGCTTTTCGGAATCAGGGAATGAGCCGGAAAGAGGCGTGTCTTCATCTGCCGGAGCTGCTGAAAAAAGTGGAACTTAGTTCGGAAACGGCGATGCGCTATCCCCGCGAGACAAGCGGCGGAGAGTGCCAGAGAGCCGCAATTGCGCGGGCTCTTGCTGTGCAGCCGTCTCTTCTGATCTGCGACGAGGCAACGAGTGCGCTCGATGCGGCGGTACAGGCGCAGATCGTTCAACTGCTGAAAAAACTGCAGCGGGAAGAAGGACTTGCGATGCTGTGGATCGGCCACGACCTTGCGCTGGTGCGGGAACTCTGCAGCCGTGTGATTGTCATGCGGCAGGGAAAAATCGTGGAGCAGGGGGAGACGCGGGAGGTATTGGAGTACCCGAAAGAGGAATATACGAAACTGTTGATGGAGTATAGTCTGTGAGAAAACTATTGAAACAGAAAATCAGACAGCGGAAATGGTGGTGCCATTTGCGAAAACAGGAGAAGTACAGAATGCAGAGAAAGAACGGCAGAAGAAAAAAAATTGCATATGTTTTGTGCGGCATTCTGGCGGTGGTACTGTTTTCCGGTTGTCAGAGCACAGCGGCAGATGGTACAGATGAAAAAGTTTTCATATACGGCGACACGACATTCAACGCCGAAAACGACGAGTCCGATGTCAACCCGCACAACGGCTATTCCGGCTGGGCGTGTATCCGCTATGGGATCGGTGAGACGCTGTTTCATTATTCCGATTCTATGGAGATCGAGCCATGGCTGGCAGAAAGCTATGAGATTGTGGACGATACAACATGGCGGATTACACTGCATGAAGGCATCTCCTTTACGAGTGGGCGCACTCTCGACGCAGAGGCGGTCAAAGAATGTCTCGAGGATCTGATCGCAGTACATGACCGTGCACGCGGGGATCTGAAAATTGAGAGCATCAAGCAGACGGCCTGATCGTAACGATTCACACCGAACAGCCTGTCCCGGCGCTTCTGAATTATCTGTCTGACCCATATGGATGCATCATTGATATGCAGGCAGGTGTGACGGATGACGGCAATGTCGCCGGAACCGGCCCGTACCGCGCAGTACAGGTGGAGACGGATCAGGGACTGACGCTCGTGAAAAATGACAATTACTGGAACGGAACGCCAAAGCTCGACCGGATCGAAGTAAAAACGATCCGCGACGGCGATACGATGACGATGGCGTTACAGTCAGGCGAGCTCGACGCGGCGTACGGCCTGCCGTATTCCAATCTGATCCTGTTCCGCGATGAACCATACACGATTTCTTCGGCGGATACGTCGCGTACCTTCTTCGGACAGTTCAACGGATCATCCGAGGTGCTGCAGGACGACCGCGTGCGCGAGGCAGTCATCGGAGCGATCGACCGGGAGGGCTTTGTGAATACGCTGATGGAAGGAAACGGAAGCGTGGCGGAAGGCCCGTTCCCCTCTTACTTTGCATTCGGCGACAGCAAAGTGCAGGAGGAGTCCTATGATCTTGAGTATTCCAGAGAACTGCTGGCTGAAGCAGGCTGGACCGATGAGGACGGCGACGGCTACGTGGAAAAAGACGGAAAACGCCTGACCATCTGCTGGCTCACGTATCCGAGCCGCCAGGAACTGCCGCTTCTCGCGGAGAGTGCACAGGCATCGCTGAAGAAAATCGGAATCGAAGTACAGATCCAGTGCACGGCAAATCATCTGGAACTGCTGAAAAAAGGAAACTGGGATGTTTATGTCAGCGCATTTGTCAGCGCACCGACGGGCGATCCCGAGTATTTCTTTACAACGCACTGCCTGCAGGATTCCTCCAAGAACCGCGGCGGTTATTACAGTGAGACACTCGAGATGCTGGAGCAGCAGTTAAGCGGCGAGTTTGATACCGAAAAACGAACCGAACTGGCCATCGAGATGACGCAGACGCTGCTGGATGACCACATGTTTTTCTTCGCATCACACCTCAAAATGTCGATGGTATCCGGCGAGGGCGTGACGGGGCTTACGGCGCATCCGTGTGATTATTATGAAATTACAGTCAATTTGGACAAAAACAAATGATTATTTGGAAAAAGAGCAGAAAATGTGGATTTTCTGCTCTTTCTGCGCTATGATAGAAAAAGAACGGCACTGCGACGGTGCCAGAGAAGAGAAAAGGAGAAGTTACGATGCGGAAAGAAGAATTAAGAACATATATTGAAAACCACGAATCCGAGATGATCGAGGATCTGAAAAGCCTGATCCGGATTCCAAGCGAAAAACAGGCGGCAGAGCCAGGCAAACCATTCGGCGCACCGGCGGCAGAAGCACTGGCGCAGGGAATTGAAATTCTGGAAAAATACGGCTTTGCCGTAACCAACTACGACAACTACGCGATTGCAGCTGACTTTAATCAGGAAGAAAAGGGCCTTGATATTCTCGCCCATCTCGATGTCGTACCGGCAGGCGAAGGCTGGCAGGAGACCGATCCATTCACCCCGCTCATCAAAGAAGGAAAAATGTTCGGCCGCGGAACCGCAGACGACAAAGGACCGGCCGTTGCAGCCATCTATGCAATGCGCACTGTCAAAGAACTCGGTTACCCATTAAAGAAAAACGTCCGTCTTGTCCTTGGTTCCGACGAGGAGTGCGGAAGCTCTGACCTCGAATATTATTATAAGAGAGAAGTGGAAGCACCATGCACCTTCTCACCGGATGCCGAATTCCCGGTCATCAACATTGAAAAAGGCGGCATGCGCGGCCACTTCGAAAAAACATCCGATGCCGGAACGACAGGCGTGCGCCTCGTATCCTTACAGGCCGGCACCAAACTGAACGTTGTACCAGGCAAAGCATATGCAGAGCTTGCCGGCATGGCAAAAGAAGACCTGAAAACCTGCGCTGACGAGACTGAGCAGAAGACCGGCGTTTCCTTCGTTCTGGAAGACACCGAAAACGGCAATGTAAAAATCACCGCCTGCGGTGCCTTCGCCCACGCATCCACCCCGGAAATGGGTAACAACGCACTGACCGCACTGCTGCAGCTTCTCGCATCCGTTGGAATGGAAGAGAGTGAACTGAAAAACGACATCAGTTTCCTTGCAAAAGTTTACCCGCACGGCGACGGCAAAGGCGCAGGCCTCGGTGTCGCCATGTCAGATGAAGAGTCCGGCGAGCTCACCTTAAGCCTCGACCTCATGAACTACGACGGCAAAACCTTGACCGGTTCCTACGACTGCCGCGCCCCGATCTGCGCGACAAAAGAAAACCTGTATGATACTGCCGAACAGAATATGAAAAAAGGCGGCTTTTCCATGGAAGGCAGCGCCATGTTCCCGCCACACCACGTTCCGGCAGACAGCCCGTTCGTTCAGACGCTGCTGCAATGCTATACAGACGTCACCGGCAAACCGGGAAAAGCCTTTGCAATCGGCGGCGGAACGTATGTCCATCACCTGAAAAACGGTGTTGCTTTCGGCTGTGCAGACCTTGAAGTTGACAATCGCATGCACGGGGCAGATGAGTTTGTAGAAATCGAATGCCTGAAACAGTGTGTTGTAATCTTTGCAGAGGCGATTCTGCGGATCTGCGGGGAATAAAAATCCCGTCAGTACAAGACGAAATCAGAGTCCTTATGCTGTGAACCATTTTGAGCGGTGTGGGACTCTCTTACCAAAGAAGAAGGAATAGATGAGGGCGGACAAATGAGGGAAACACTGGGAGTTTTGCTGGGATTTTTTCTGGCAGCCGTACTTGGCTATCTGATTTCAGAAATCGCGCAGAAGGAACAGGAGAAAGAAGTTCTGGAAAGCTATATGGATTCCCTTCAGGAGATTTATGAAGTGATCCGGCAGAGAATGGATGTGACGAGAAAATTTCGCCATGATCTTCTGAGCCATGTGCAGACGCTGGAGTATCTGATAGAAAAGCAGAAAAATCCGGATGGGGAGCTTCGAAAATATGCGGATCAGCTGACAGAAACATACCGGAAAATTCAGAAAGGAACCTTCTGCCGGGATGAGATCACAGATGCATTTCTGATGATGGAGAAACAGGTCTGTATAGAAAAAGAGATTCCCTTTCAGATCCAGGTATCGAAAACCTGCATGGAATGGATGATGCCCGTAGAACGAATCGGTTTTTTACATAATTTATTGGATAATGCAATCGAAGCGAACGGAAGAATTCCGGAAAAGGAAAGAAAAGAGCTTTCTTTTTGGATAGAAGAAGATTCCGATTCCTGTACGGTGAAATTGAGAAATGCGCTTGCAAGCAAAGAGGTTTTCAACTTATCAACCTGGAAAACAGATGGAGCAGAACACGGCGTGGGAACCAAAATCATTCGTGCCATTGTTGAAAAATACCACGGAACCAGCAAAACCTTCTGGGATAAAGAAAGACACAGCCTGGAACAGACCATTGTTTTTCCGATCGAACATCCGACAGAAAAGAGGGAAAAAGAATGAAAGATCCTAACCTTAGTGAACTGGTCCGGACCTGTATTCGCTGCTGGCTGTATCTGGTTCCACAGGCGTTTCTTGGCATTCACCTGTTTGACATGTTTATGCGGAGAAAAAACAGCATAAAGCCTCTGATGATCTGGCAGCTTCTGCGGGTATTCTTGATCGGTGGCATCAGCGACATCATTCTGCGGGGATACTATGGAGATGAGAGCTGGTGGGGAATTCTGATGATGTTCTGTTCGGTTGTCATCATGATAGCAAACACCGTTCTCATTTACTACACCTTTGAAGGCAGCCTTCCCAAGGTTGTGCTGGGCGCGATGCTGGCCGATATCGTAACGTCCATGATTCATTATCCGGCAATCTGTATTGTGGATCTTTTGTCAGGGCGCCCGCTCTATATCCTGAAATGCCCGGTAGAACCATGGGATTTACTGATCCCGGTTCTGGAATATCTGTTTTACAGGCTGGAGAAAAAAACAATCCTCCATGTTCTGAGAAGATATAGAGATTTTGAGGCCAGGTACCTGAAAATTATCTGGGTTTTTGTCTATTTTCTTCCGGTTCTATACTATGTGCCGAACGGACTGACGGACATACAGGTGATGTTTCTGGATGATATTCTGATTATTCTGATTATGGTATTCAGCATTTTAAGCATAGTGCAGCGTCAGCGCCGGGTAATGAAGGATTATAAATTTCTTTCCGAACAGCAGAAAATGGCAGAATACCATTACCAGGTTCTGACAGAGCAGATTCCCCGAATGGAACAATATCAGCAGACCATTTCGGAGCAGATGGAAAAAATCATGACCGGAACTGCTGAGATATCCGGGGAGACGCTGAAACAGTATGCGGACAGTCTTAAAGCAATCAGTCATCAGGTGCGGCAGGGGATTTACTGCAAAGATCGAATGACAGATGCGGTTTTGTGCGCATGGAAATCCAATCTGGAGAAGAAGAAAATCGAACTGCATTACGAGATTGAGGGATACGATCGGGGAGAAATCGAAGAACAGGATCTGGCAAAAATCCTGATCGGAATCTTAAACTGGGGAGAAAATCTTGTGAAAAGAGAAGAACACCGGGAAATCCGGCTGAAGATCACAGGGGTGAAAAATCAGCTGATTCTGGAATGCCTGACCTCTTCCGGGCGCCAGAATCCGATGAGCCGGAAGCTGTTTCGCGGACTCGTGAAAAAGTACAATGGAAAAATACAGGAGAAAAAAGAAAAGACCGGGAAATTTGGTCTGACTGTTATTTTGTCCAGGTACGTCAGCCTTTAACCGAATCAAGCAAGTCCCCTGTTTCCATTGCGAAAAGCAATAAGCAGTGGGTGGGGACTTGCTTGTATCAGGAGGAGTGCAAACTCGTTCTGATAAACTGTGGAGCAGTTATTCGGTTATGAGCAAGGAGCGAAGCGGATTGCGAATATCCATTTGACTATGAGAACAGACAAAAACAGAAAGTACGACTGGAGAAAAAAAAGATGGATTTAAGAATAGGAATTTGCGATGACGCGCCGGACTGGCGGGAAAAAACGAGAGAAACCGTGAAACACTGTACAGACCAGATGACAAATAGCGTAGAAATTTATTCCTTTCAGAATGGAAACGAACTGCTGTCAGAAGACCATCCCCCCATGCATATCCTGTTTATGGACATTGAAATGTCGGATGAAAATGGAATTGACCTGGCGATGGAAGTCAACCGGAAATGGCCCAAATGTCAGGTCGTTTACCTGACCAATTACTGGTCCTATGCAATGGAAGTTTACGAGACACGCCATGTCTACTATATAGTAAAAGAAAAATTCGAGGAAAAACTGCCGGGTGTGCTGGAAAAGGCGATAGAACAGCTGCGGAAACAGAACAGAAGAGTTGTTCTCCAGTGCCACGGAGGTGTAAAAGCAAGTCTGAAGCTGGATGACATTCTGTATTTTGAACGGGACCGGAGAGTCACCTATGTGATTACAAAGGAAAAAGAATATACGGTGGACGAGAAAATCCCGGAAATCGAAGAGCGAATCGCGAGCGATGATTTTGTAAGATGCCATACCAGCTTTCTGGTCAATTTTTCCTATGTGAAGGAATGCACGAAGAAGAAAATGCTGCTGGAGAACGGGAAAATTGTGGATATCAGCAGGAGCTACTGGAAAAAGACGGAAGAGGTGTATGTGGAATGGGTGAAGAGGTGGGCGAGGTAGAAACAGAATAGGGATAGAAAAGAGGAAAAATACTGCACGGGAATGGTGTGGTATTTTTTTTTGTTGCAGAAAAATGGGAGCGAATATGGAAAAAATGCAGAAAAATGCTGATTATTACGAAAAAAGTGCAGATTGTGCAGCGAGTATAGGAAAAAATATGAGATATGATACAATTTTTCTTATGAGAACCGAAAAAAATCTCATGTAATATACAAAAAAGATATTACATGAGAATTGAGAGAACTATCAAAATTATTTACAAATTTTTCTCCAAATCATTCATCTCCTGCTGTTTGAGAAGCAGATCCAGCATTTGATTTACAGTCAACAGCGTGGAGGTATTACAACGGCTGAGTTTTTCCGCAATTTCTTCATCAATCAGGCGATCACGCTTGGCATATTGGGTATCAAGAAGAAAATAATCAAGATCCTGATCCAGAGCAAGCGCCAGTTTGGAGAGCATGGAAAGAGAAACTTTTGTCTGTGCGGTTTCGATGTGACTAATATGGTTATTCGAACAGCCGACCAAGCCTCCAAGCTCTGCCTGACTGAGCTTCTTTTGCAGACGTGCAGTGCGGATGCGTTGTCCGACGGTTTTATAGTTGATTTCCGGCTGCATGAGTAAAACCTCCACAATTAATGTAATTTATATATTATAAAAGTATAAAAAATATACAACAACCAACTATAGATGCATATTGCATTGATAAATATAATGTGTTAAAATTTTATAAATAAAATCGAAAATAAGAATTATTTGTAGAGAGGAGAAAAAATATGAAAAAAAGAATACTGGTATTGATACTCGCTTTAACCATACCATTTTCTGTAATGGGCTGTGGAAGGAAGGAAGAAAAAGTTAGTATAAGCGATAGCGTGGAGGCTACAGACAGTGGAAGCGTGGAGAAAGAGCAGACAGAAGAAGTCGATAACAGCCTGGAAAGTACAGAAACAGTATCAGATGAAAACATAGAAGAGATGCCGGAAGCAGAGATGGAAAACAATATGGCAGGTTTTTCAATCAGCGGATATACGTATGAGAGTGGAGGGGCTGCCGCAAATGGTTATTATATTGTAGAATCAAGCAAATCGTCTTTGTATGGACTGGTAGATGCAGAAGGAAACTTTGTGATACCGGCAGAGTATGATGAGATGGAATTTGCAGGAAGGACAGAAGATCGAATAGAAGTTATTGTCAAAATGGAAGGAAAATATGGCGTATATGATAATAAGAATCAGAAAGTGATTCCTATGGAATACGATTTGATAAGAACTGGTAAGATCAATTATCTGGTAACAAAAGATAAAACGCAAAGTGTATGGGATTTTAATGGAAACTGTATAAAAGAATTGAACGATTATGGCTATGATAGTGTGATCGGAGATTTGTATCTTAAAAAAATTAGTTTGTCAGAAGGAATAAGGTATTTCGATATGAATGAAAACATAACGGATGCAGATTCTATAGAGTATAATTCGGAAACAGGAATTTACAATATCTTAAAATATTCAGAAGATCCTGAGCAGCAGGAAACATATCAGTTAATAGACGAAAACGGTGAGATCGTATATGAAGTAACGAACCGTGAAAGTGATGAGAAAGCATATATTATATCGTCGTTAAGCAAGAACATGATTAAGATCGCACGAAGTGTATTTTTTTATAATTCATTATACACAGATGGTCCTGCGTATTTCTATAATTTAAAAGAACAAAAACAAATAGATACATCGTATACATCTATTTATGGAATTGCGAATCATGAATTTTTAGGGAAAAGAGAAGATGGTATTGATATTTATGACGAAGATGGAAATAAAATACACTCTTTTGATTTAAGTGACTATGAATCTATTCAATATGAATATGATAGTTCACTTATTGTGGTTCAATATGGAGAAACCTGGCGAGTATATGATGAAGACGGAAATGATTTAATGGGAGAAAGATTTCAAGATGTCAGATTCATTGGTGAATTTTTAGAATTGAAAAATATGGATGGTGAATGCGGCGTGATCGATGAAAAAGGAAATGTAGTGATCCCTTTTGGCGACTTGTACGAAGTGGATTATGATGAGACATATCAGGGTGAAGAGATAAAGGCAATGAGCGCTGTTGCAGGAAAGTTATATGTTGTGACAGAAAAAACTCGTGATGATTTATTGAATCTGCATATTTTTTAAACAAGCAATAGAATTTTGAGTTCTGCTGAGAAAGAAAAGGCAGAAGAAACAAGGAAGAGTTTGTTTACAGGCAGAGACATTTGAGGAGGGCGCATATGGAAAGTCTAAAAATACTGTTTTTTCTGGAAAATCAATATTTGCAGACAGGAATAGAAACGGTATTGGACAAAACCAGAAATGGTTTTATCAGCAGAGAATTGTTAAATATGCGCCGGGAATTAAAATTTCCAGTATATGAACAGAATGGCACGTATTATCTGCAGAAGGCGGAAGAAATCATTGGCCCTGGAGAGGCTGAACTGAGAAAGCTGCAGGATGGAGACTTCTTTTCCGTGAAGGATACAGAATGTCCCTACCAGTTTCTGGTTTTAGCAGAGCGATATTTAAGTGCAGAGATGAAAAAGTATCATTTGCCGTTAGAAGCGGAACTACAGATAGGACGGGCAGATGATGCAAATATCATTCTGGATATCAATGAAAATATTTCAAGAAAACATGCTGTGCTTCGGATGAAAGCAGGAGAAGGATATATTCAGGACATCTCCGAAAAAGCAGGTGTGTATTTAAATGGCAAAAAGATCACCGCATCGCGGTTACAATGCGGTGATCAAATCATGATCATGGGATACACCATCGTATATTTAAAAGAATATATGATGGTGCCGAAACAGATTTCTGTACAAGGGATTGAACCATGCAAAAAGACCCAGAACATGGCCCCCAGAAAGAACCGTGCGGAAGTAGTATTTGAAAGAAATCCCAGAATTTATAAATCACTGATAACGGATGAAATTCGGATCGATGCACCGCCAGCGTGTCAGACAAGAAAACAACAGCCGTTTATTCTGGCAGCAGGTCCAACACTTACAATGTCATTGGCTATGATGGCACAATTGGGACTGGCACTGGCGAGGCTGGAAGAAACCGGAAACTTTTCATCGATCATCAGCAACGGAACCATGACAGTGAGTCTGCTGGCTGGCGCTGTATTATGGCCGTTTTTATCCAGAAAATATTATAAAAAACAGGAGAAAAAAGAAGAAACTTATCGAAAAGAGAAGTATACGGCTTATCTTGAAGAAAAAAGAAAAGAAATAGAAGGCTGCAGAGAATATAATCGCAGAATCTGGAATGTGGATTACTATCCAGGTATTGAAGAAATGCTTGGATATGTAGAGAGGAAAAACCGAAGAATCTGGGAAAAATCACCGGCAGATCAGGATTTTCTTTCTGTGCGGCTGGGAATAGGAGAAAGATCATCAGAACTTCTGGTAAAAGTACCGGAAGACCATTTTTGTTTAGAAGATGATGCATTGCTGGAACAGGCAATTCAGCTGGGAAAAGAAAATCAGCGGCTGTCAGAAGTTCCAATTGCACTTTCCCTTCGAGACAGGAAGATGGTTGGAATTGTCGGCGATAAAGAAAAAATCAATAAACTGATTTGGTGCATGATTACAGGAATTGTCGTTATGCATGCGCCGGATGAGGTGAAGATTGGGATTGTTGCAGATAAAAATCAAGCTCTGGATTTTGAATGGGTTTTGAATCTTCCACATATTTGGAATGAAATCGGAGAACAACGGTTTTTTGCTTCTGATCCAGAAGAGGTGAAAGAATTTCTGTTGTATTTGGAAGAAACAGCAAAAGAAAAAAGTGAAATAAATATACCACATTATGTAGTATTTGTTTTGAATGAAAAATTACTGGAAAGTATTTCTCTGGGAAAGAGTTCTTATATTGCGGAGAACTTTAAAGGGGTAACCATCGTGTATGCTGCAGAGTTTTTCTCCAGAATTCCCAGGGAAGCAGAAGCTATTATTTTAAATGATGCGGAACAAAGCGGTATTTATCGAAAAAATGAAGATGATAATCAGCTGATTCCATTTGTTCCTGATGAATTGAATTACCTGCAGATCCAGAAAATGATGCAGTTGTTTGAAAAAATAGAAAACCGTCATTGGAACCATAAAGTGGGAATTCCAGAGCGAATTTCTTTCCTTTCCATGTATCAGGCAGGAAATGTTCACATGCTGGAGATTGAAAGACGATGGCGAGAAAGTAAAATCAGTCGTTCTATGGCGGCTCCGATTGGAATGAAGCGGGACGGAGAACTATTTTACCTGGATATTCATGAAAAATATCATGGATGTCATGGCCTGGTTGCGGGAATGACAGGATCAGGAAAAAGCGAGTTTTTACAGGAATACATTCTGTCTTTGATGTTGAATTACAGTCCGGATGACATTGCTTTTATTTTAATTGACTTTAAGGGCGGCGACATGGCGCGTCCATTTTTGAAGGCACCGCATGTGTCAGCTACAATTTCCAATCTTTCCGGAAATATGCTGCATCGTGCGAAAGTTTCATTGGAAGCCGAAATACAGAACCGGCAAAAACTTTTTAACGCAACAGCGCAGGAGCTGGGGATTGATAAGCTGGACATTAATTCATGGCATAAGTACATGGAAGAAGGAAAAATAAAGAAAAAATTACCGCATTTGATTATCATTATTGACGAGTTTGCGCAGTTAAGAACACAACAGCCGGATTTCTTAGAATATCTGGTTAATGTTGCACAGGTGGGCAGAAGTCTTGGGATTCATCTGATTTTAGCAACACAAAAGCCAAGCGGGGTAGTAAGTCCGCAGATCTGGAGTAACTCCAGATTTCGAGTTTGTCTGAAAGTGCTGGATCAGGAAGACAGTAAGGAAATGATCCGGCGAAAAGACGCGGCGGCAATCAGACAGCCAGGAAGAGCTTATGTACAAGTTGGATATGATGAAATTTTTGAAGAAGTACAGACAGGTTTCAGCGGTGCGGACTATATTGCCTATGACAGATACATGGAAGATGGCGAAAACAGCATAGAAATGACTGGATATACAGCTGGAGTGCGCAGGACAGCCAAGAAGCGAGCGGATGGAAAAAAAAGTGGAAGAACACAGCTGGAAGAAAGCGTAAAAGAAGTAATATTGACTGCAAAGGCAATGCATCTTTGTGTGAAACCATTGTGGAAACCGGTATTGCCCAAAAAGATATTTCTTTCACAATGCGTTGCCCATTCAGAGAATTTTCTGCCGGAACAGTGGGATAAAGACAACGATGCAGCAACTGCATGCGGAATGTGTGACATACCGGAACTGCAGGAGCAGAAGCCATTTGAACTCTGCTTCCAGGAAAATGGACATGTTGCTGTTTATGGTGCATCTGGATCTGGAAAAACCACTTTTTTACAGACCATGGCATTTTCCATGGCACAAAAATATTCACCGGATCTGCTGCAGTTTTATGTACTGGATTTCGGAGGAAGAATGTTGGGCAACTTAAGAGAAGCTCCACATTGTGTTGCTGTGGCTTTTGAAGATGAAAAGCAAAAGAGTGAGCATATGATACAGCAGATAAGAAATCAGATGGAACTTCGAAAGAAAGTATTTGCAGAAAAAGAGTGCAATACATATTCCTCTTATTTGGAAACAACCGGGCAAAAACTTCCTATGCTGCTGGTAATCATTGATAATTACACAGTCATACATGAACAGATGCCGCGTCTGGAGGAAGGGATTATTCAGATTGCTGCAAATGGAAAAACATATGGCATTTATCTGGTGGTAACAGGAAACAGCCGAAATGCAATTTATTACAAAACAGCGGAACATATCAAAACGCGGATTGTATTTCAGATGAATGAATTACAGAATTACCGGGATCTTCTGAATATACGTACGGCAATAGAACCTGAAGATGTGAAGGGACGGGCGGTAATTTCCTATGGAGAGTTTGCAGTGGAAATGCAGACAGCACTTCCGTTTGATGCAGTCAATGAATCTCAAATGTACAGTAAACTAAAGCAGACTTATCGGAAAATGAGATTTTATTATGGCGAAAATCAAAAGGAAAGTACGGTAAGAGAAGACAGGAAAAACATACTGATAGAAAAGAAAACGGAAAAAGAAAGTGGCAGACTGCCAGAGCGTATTCCTGTTTTCGAAGGCGCCAGAGATAAAAAAGAATGGCTGTCACTTGGAGCTTCTTTATATGATGAGAGAAAGCAGGGATTTCTTTTAAAAGAAACAAAACGCATTTTTATCGGAAGTGAGACAAAAACTTCTCTCGAGTCTGTGATTGAAAATGGAATCATAATGGAGAACTGGGAACTTTACCGTTTCAGTTTAGACCCAGAAAGTAAGAAGTTTTGGCATGAAATCCGGACAGAAGAAGAAATAGGACGTTTCCTTCAAAGGTGTTTGGAACAAAAAAAACAAAAAAGAATCCTGTTGTATATTGATGATTTTTCTGATTTCTATGACACTATTTCAGATGAGGATTTGGTAGTATTTGGAAAATATTTGAAAACACAAAAGCAGGAACAGCTTTTGATTATTACACAGGGAATTTTTAAAAAACTGTCGGAATATAAAGACACAGGCTTGTATGTTTACTTAGTCAGATGCGAAGATGGAATGATTATGGATGGAGGAATCGACAATTCAAAAATTATGTTTTTGAATAATGCAGTCAGCAGAAGTGATCCAGAGGTAAGAAAAAAGCAGTTGGAAAGAAATCAGGCGATTCTTTATCATGGGGATACTTTGGCATATATCAAGGTTAGGTGAGAAGATGAGAAAGCAGGAATGTGTCATAAAGGTTCCGGGGTTGAATGAAAAATTTCGATTCAAAGTTCCCGATCACATGTCGATCGCAGAGGTAATAAGTCTTCTGGCGGTTTTGATCAAGGAAGAATATCCGGAAGCAGAAATTCAAGCAGAAAGTATGGAATTGTATCAGGCCAGAACAGGAAAAAAAGCAGACAGAACCCAATGTCTTGCGGAATTGGAAATATCAGAGCAAGAAGAATGGATTCTAGCATAGGAGTGCAGATGACATCAAACATAAGACTTAACTATGAAAAAGTAATGCGTGAGGCAGCGAGACTCGACGGAGAAGAAAATGTATTTGAAGAACAGGTTAAGAAAATTTGTGGAGTTGCGGAAAGATTGAGACATGAATGGGAAAGCCCGGCATCCGCAGTCTGTATTCAAAAGATAGAACAGATTGCAGAAGAAATGACAGAAACCAGAAAAAAAATGCAGCAAACTATTGAGTTAATTGAGCTGGTTGCAACACGAATTCAACATGCGGAAGAAGAAACAAAGCGTATGGCGGAGCAGTTGTAAAGAAATGTAATGGTCATGGATAAAGTATGACGGAAAGGAGCCTAAGATGGCAAGAGAGTGGTCAGTAACAACAGAAAGTGTAAAAAGATCATCCGAAAGAATTGGAGAACTAGTAAGTAAATATCAGACGGAGTATGAAAAACTTTACACAGAAGCCCAGGCGCTTCGAAGTGCAAAGTGGACAGGAATCGCAAGTGATACATTTAACAAAAAATTGGAGGAATATAAAACGGCATTTGAGGAATTGAGAGATGTCATGAACAATTATCAGGAGTTCTTAAAAAATGCGGCGGAACATTATGAGCAGGTAGAAAATAGACTGCAGGAAGAAGCAGGCAATCTTAGAGGATAACAGAAGGGAGATGTAATTATGGCAACCATTAAAGTAGATTCTACAGCAATACGGGAGAAAGCAGCAACGTTTGACAGCATTGCAACCAATATTGAAAATTATACGGAAGAAATTGAAAGAGAGATTCAAGGAATGAAAAGCGTGTGGGAGGGAGATGCGGCTGAGTCTTCCGTTGCAAAGTTTGAAAATTTTAAACGGGCATTTGCGGAAAGAAAAGAAACAATTCGCAATTATGCACAGTTTTTGAGAAACGCGGCAGAGGCATATGATAACAGCGAAAGAAATATTCAGAACGGAGCCAACGAATAAGTAGACGGGGGTTTTAAAATGCCTTATATCAGAGTCAGACCGGAAGGGCTTCAAAGAATGTCAGAAATGCTCGATAGAGTAGAAAAAGATATTGAACAAAGAGAAGAAGCTTTTTCTATTGTTTCCAGAAATCTGGATTGGCAGGTAAAACGGGAAGAAGACATTGACTGGCAGCTTCGATGTATTTGCATAGAACTTCAGGAAGAAAAACAGAAAATTGCAGAGATTGCAGAATATCTCCGTCGTGCATCTGTGATATATGAGAAGCTTGAAAAGAATCTGCAGGATGAAGACGAAAGATCTTTAAGCTATGGAACTGTATATGACCAAAACGAACAGGAAACACCATTTGGTACAGCTTATGTCGCGGTTTACAGCTGGCTTTTGGAAGTGTCCCAAAATATTATGAAGGCAGTGTCAGAAAAAAATAAAGATGAAGTAACAGGTTTAGCCGGTGACCTAGTTTCTTATTGTGACAGCCTGATTAAATTTTTTACAGGTGATTCCAAACATGCTCCGTTTGGGATTGGACAGTGGTGTAAATTGTCCAAGGCATCTGCAAGTGTATGGAAAGGATTCTACACCGTATTCAAGAAAAGCTTTTCAGATGAAAAACGCAGAATTTGTTCGAGAAAAAATTTGGCAGCTGGGCCACTGCTGTTGGAGTAGCGGGAGGATTGATGGGAATCCTGGGTGCAGTGACAGAATATTCCAGAAATGGCAGCAGCACGGCGAATATCGGAAAAGAGACCGTGGGTTTTGGAAAGACACTTTATCTGATCGGTAAAGATCCGGTATTTAAATATCCGGCGCATGTGTATACCTCTATTCTTCAAAGTGCGATGGATGTTGCAGGACAGACATATGACAGTATTCATAAATATAAGGAAGATGGACATTGGTCGCTGGAAGATACAGCATATACAGGGATTGAAGCTTCTGTAAAAGGCTTGGATACGTTGCTGTCCAAAATTTCATTCGGAGTATTTTCGTTGAAAACGGCTGGAACCAGTGCAGGAGATACAGCAAAATGGCTGGAAGAAAAAACGACCGAAATCGGTGAAGCAGCTGGAAAGCTGATTGCATCCAATCCAGAATCAAAACAGGCTTTTCAGAATGGAAACGTAGCAAAAAGACTGCAGATGATTGTACAGGCGATGTGGCAGAAAAAATAAACAGTTTCAAAAAGGAAAACAGGAGGATCTTATGCAGCAGGTTGGAGAACTGCTTCCCGTTGGAAGTATTGTACTTTTAAAGGGCGGTACAAAAAAAACAATGATTATGGGTGTGCTTCAGACTGACGAAGAGCATCCGGAGACCGTTTATGATTATATGGGAATTCCATATCCGGAAGGGTACATGGGAGAAGAAAGTGTATATCTTTTTCAGCATGAAAATATCAATGATATCGTTTTTCGAGGATATGAAAATCCAGAGAGAGACGAAATGATACAAGTGCTGGAGATGATAATAGAAAAGACGCAGGAGCAGTTAGGATAAGATGATAGGGCGGGAAGTCTTCGGATATCGAGTAGAAGAATTGATTGGTAAGGGAAGTTTTGCTTCTGTCTACAAAGTAAAAAAAGAAAATGAATCCGGTACTTATGTCCGCGCGTTAAAACATATTGTGATTCCGGAGAAAACGCAGTATTTGAAAATCTGGAATGCAATGGGAAAGGATACAGAAAAAACGGAGCAGTATTTTGAAAATGTTTTTCAGGAGACGATGCAGGAAATTCAGTTGATGCATGCGTTTACAGAGAATGGAGTTCGAAATATTGTTCCATGTTATGAAAACGATGTGATTCGCCATGAAAATCCGAAACGTTATGAAATTTTTCTGTTAATGGAATATCTTACACCGCTGTCAGTTTATATCAGTCAAAATGAGCTGGTATTAAACGATGTCTTTGAGTTAGGAATACAGATCTTAGACGCGCTGGAGATTTGTCATGAAAATGGGATCATGCATCGGGATATCAAGGAAGAAAATATTTTCCGAAATGAGAAAGGAGTTTATAAACTGGGAGATTTCGGAGTAGCAAAAATGCTTCACGGGGAAGAGTCAGCTTCTTCTGTAAAAGGGACGGCAGATTATATGGCTCCGGAAATTTTACAGAATAAAAAAAGCTATAACGAGAGCGTTGATTTATATTCTTTGGGAATGGTTCTCTATCGAATCATGAATCATATGCGTTCTCCATTCTTTCCGTCATATCCGGAAACATTTGATTCTGAGGATGAAAAAGAAGCACAGAAAAGACGACTGCAGGGAGAAACAGTACCTTTGCCGGATGCGGCAGATCCGGCATTTGGGAAAGTTCTTCGAAAGGCGCTGGCACCCGAATCTGAGCGTTTTGCGAGAGCTGAAGATTTTCGAAGAGAATTGCTGAAAGTCATAAAAGCTACATCAGAAGAAAAAAAGAACAGTTCTGTTATGGCAATCAGAAATGGGAACGCGATTCAAAAAAAACAGTCGTTGAGCAGAAAAAAATCAAAAATCTGGAAAAGGATTGTGATTTTAAGCATAGTATGTCTGCTTTTGGGAGGCGCTGCACAGTTGTACGGGCAGCGACACGTTTGGATACAGAAATGCAATCGCTGGGAACAGGCAACAATTTTTCCGTTTGACTGTATTTCAACAGATATGACAGAAAAAGATATGCAGCGTTACTTTGGGAAACGTTTTTCGAAAGGAACAGATCAGCAATACTATCTGGAGATGGAGGGAAACGCGGTATCCGGTTACGTGAACATAAAGTTTGGAAAGAATCAATGGGATTCCATCAGTTATAGTTTTTTGACGCAGGAAGAAAATTGGAAACAGATCTGTCAGAACTTTTATCAGACCAGCGATAAAGAGATAACAGAGTGGCCTTGTCAGATCAGAAAAGATAATGTGCAGGTTGTGATGGATTATGATCCGAAGGCTGGAAAAGCCAGTTTGTTCATAAGACGTTTATCATAACAAAAAAGGAACAGGAGGAGAGAAAATGCGTTGTAATTATTGCGGGGCAGAAGTCAAAGAGGGAATGAAATACTGTCCGGGATGCGGAAAGGAAATACAGCAGGGAAAAGGTAGCTCGGACCATGGTTCTGGAACGATTTTTCAGCCTGGTGAGGAGCAGAAAAGAGAACAGGAGACACCGATAACACCAAGATCTCCGCAAAAACCGCCTAAGAATAAAAAAACGAAAAAGAAGAGAAAAAAAGCACCGATCATTCTGACCTTGGTGCTGGTAGTGATTCTGGCAGCCGGAGGAGCTGCTTTGACCTTTTATGTGAAGTCTCCGGCAAGAAAAATTGTAAGCCGGATCAGCAAAGGTGATTACAGTGATATCGAACAGCTTTATAAAAACGATGTCAAAGATCATGTTATCCAGGAAATGCTTCTGGACAAGCTGGCGGAGAAAGACTGTGCCACTGTTCTGGACGATTTTAAAGCAGAAAAAATTACATATGAGGAAGCCAGTGAAAAATTAAATGCATATCTTACGCTGGGATCTAAAAAACTGGAAACTGCATTTGGAGAACAGGAAAAAACGTTGGAGAGTCTGAACAGTTCGATGGAAGCATATAAAAAGGCGGAAGAACTGTATGAAGACGGCGACTATGAAGAGGCAATGGAGGCCTATGCGCAGGTCAGTGAGGATGACAGTAATTACGAAGAAGCACAGTCAAAAATGTCTCAGTGTGTTGACAGCTATAAAGCCGAAATTCTGAATAAGACAGAAAATCCGGAAGATGAGCAGGAATATGAAACCGCGATTCAGACGGTAGAAGTTGCCGCCGACATCCTTCCAGATGATGAAGACCTGGCAAACCGCCTGGCTGAGTTGAAGGATTCTTATGCAGCTATGTTGAAAAGCGATGCGCTGGATCATGGAACGCAGTATATGAATGAAGGAAAGTATGAGGAACTGTTTGCACTGTTGAAAAAAGCACAGGAAGTAAATGAAGGTGACTCAGAACTGGATAACCTGGAAAAGAGCGCGGAAGATGCTTATGTAAAAACGGTACAGGACACGGTAGATGATTATCTTACCAAAGATAATTATGACGATGCAATTACCTATCTGAAAAGTGCGACAAGAGTGCTGGAATCCAATTCGACGTTAACTGAGCTTCTGCAGCAGGTGCAGGAGAATGTGCCGGTGAAATTATGTGACTTGAAAATCAGTGAATCTGACCGGTTTGAGTCAGGAGAAGAACTGAAGGTCATGGAAGACAGTGTGGGAAATATCTATAGTCCTGGAAATTTATATAAATTGACACCATATCGTGGAAAAGGATATGCATCCTATTATGCGAACGGGGAATATACAAGAATGACCGGAACAATCGCGGTAGCGGATGACAGCAGTAAAGATACCGGAATTGTTACAGTTTATGACGAAAATGAAAAGATTTTGTATACGACGGGAGAAATCACCAGAACAACGGCACCGATTAAAGTGGATGTGGATCTCAGCGGTGTGAAGTGGTTTACTGTTTGCGCAGAAGATAAAGGATGGGATGGATTTAATTGCTTTATTTCAGATTTTGTATTGTATAAAAATTAAAAATACAGAATGACAGACAAAAGGAGAACATAATCATGGCAATGTTTGATGATGTAGATAAGAAACTTTCCGGATGGTTCAATGCCGGAGCAGAAAAAGCAAAGGGAATGTCAGAAACACTTCGGCTTTCCAATGCAATCCGGGAAGAAGAAACGAAGCAGGCCGAGCTGTATCGGCAGATGGGAAAATATTTTTATGATTATTTTGCAGTTGCAGCGGAAGGAAAAATGAAAGAATGGTGCGATGGCGTTAAGGCAAGCCAACAGCAGGTTCAGGTTTATAAAGAACAGATTCAGACATTAAAGGGAACAGTAAGCTGTCCGAACTGTGGGGCCGAGGTTTCTTCTGGTTCTGCATTCTGCAATGTGTGTGGAACGAAAATAGAACACAAAGTGCCCAAAGCCAGTGCGGGACGAATTTGCCCGGTATGTGGTGCTTCTGTTCCGGAAAGTGCAGCGTTTTGTACTTCCTGTGGAACTAAAATTCCGGCAGTGATGGAAGAAGCAAAGAGTGCACCTGCGGTTTCAACAGAGAAAAAGAGATGCACGAACTGCGGAAATGAGCTGGAGGACGGCCAGATGTTCTGCACGGTATGTGGTACAAAGGTTGAACTGGAAAAAGAACAGGAAGTAGTTTCCGAACAGCCAGTGCTGGAAGAAGCGGTGACAGAACAGCCGGTGGAGACAGACAATGCGGTGGCTGAAGAAACGAAAACAGAAGAAAGTTCAGCGGAAGCGGTATGCCCAT
This sequence comes from Blautia sp. AM47-4, assembly GCF_003479865.1. Classification (NCBI taxonomy): domain Bacteria; kingdom Bacillati; phylum Bacillota; class Clostridia; order Lachnospirales; family Lachnospiraceae; genus Blautia; species Blautia sp. AM47-4. Next base: position 16,891 of record NZ_QUHY01000019.1, on the reverse strand, counting down.
ACTGTGGAAGCGCATTAGAACCTGGTCAGATATTCTGCACGAACTGTGGGCAGAAGCTGGGAGAGTGAGAACCGTCAGATTCATGTTTGCCGAAGAAAATAGGGGAAAAGAAATCAAGGAGCGGATACAGAAAGATTTGAAACAGTATAAAAAAGCAGTGATTCTCACAGGAATGATCCTTGGAACAATGCAGATTCTGTTTCAGACGGTATGTCCTATGCGAATTTTATTTGGAATTCCATGTCCAGGCTGCGGTTTGACACATGCGGGATGGTATGTGATTACCTTTCAATGGAAAAAGGCGTGGCAGTGGAATCCAACAATTTTCTTATGGATTTTCTGTATGGGAAGCTGGTGTTTCTTTCGCTATGTAAAAGCGCAGCAAAGTAAATTCTTTTCTATTATTCTGGTGATTACCTGTGGAGCTACATTCCTTCGCTACGGTTGGAAATACAAGGAAGAAATTACCAGGGGATTTCTTTGGATGCAGTGGTATATGAAAAAAGCAAACAATTTATTTATTTTATAAAATGTACAAGAGATGAAGGAGGGAATGTTCTATGAGATGTGAACATTGTGGAACAGAAAATGTGGATGGCGCACGCTTTTGCAAAGGATGTGGTGCGGACCTGACACAGCAGAATGAAGCTGCGAATCAGCCGGCTTGGGGCAGTAACATGAACAATACGAAGACTGCACCAAATCAGAACTATTCGAATATAACCCCGTCACAGGTTGGAGATATGGGCGATTATCAGCCGATTTCCATGTGGGGATATTTTGGATATGAATTATTATTTGCAATTCCATGCGTTGGATTTGTCCTGTTGCTGGTATTTTCCTTTGGCGGAACAAAGAATGTAAATTTACGAAACTTTGCGCGCTCGTATTTTTGCTTTACCATTGTAGTGTTTGTCTTAATGCTGTTTCTTTTCTTCAGCAGCGGTATGGCAGGAATGATGGGCAGAATGTACTATTAAGAAACAAAGCAGATTATGCATTTAAAAATAAATAAATTGTTTGAACTTTAAATGCGTTTGAAAAGAGGAAAAAATATGCAGAAAACAAAAATTGGTATTTCAGCAGGCTGTTTTGGCGCCGTAATTTATCTGGCAGGAGTGACAGGAGGACTTTTGCTGGCAGCAATTTTAATTGGATATGTATTATTGGTAGAAGAAAATCTGTGGTTGAGAAGATGTGCAGTAAAAGCTGGAGCATTGCTGTTTATCTTTTCCATGTGCATTTTGGCGATTGGCCTGATTCCCGATGCGATTAATTGCATAGAGTCATTTTTGTCTGTGATACGGATCAATGCAAACGAAGTTTTTATCACAAATTTAACATCAGCAATTGTTCAGGCAGTACAGATCTGGCAGAAAATTTTATTCCTTGCCTTGGGACTAAAAGCGTTGAACATGAGCACGATTGTTATGCCGGGTGTGGAAAAGTTTGTGGATCAGTGTATGAATATGAACGATAAAATTTAAAAAAGCAGGTAGCCTGTTTGCTTATTGAAAAAGGTGGAAAAATCATGAAAAACAGCAAGTGGAAACGGATATCAAGTATGGGAATAGTAGCTGCAATTGTATTGGCAACAGGAATGTCAGGCTGTGCTTCTGAAAATTCTCAAAGTTCACAAACTTCTCAAACGTCAGAAGGAACAACCACGGAGTTGACTGAAATGTGGGAAAACCAGAAAAAAATGCAGGAAATTATAGATAGTACCAGTGATTCCAATAAGGAAGTTCTGAACAAAGGCTCTGTCATGGAAGTTGTGGATCTAGATGAACTGGATGTTCCGTTTACTTTAGAATTTAAAACAGATGGAACGTATGCGCTGAAATCTGATACAGAGCAGTTTGAGCAAAAATATGAAGAAGTGATAACACGTTATGAAGATGCAATAAAAGCAAAAATAAAAGATACTTTGGAAGCATCGAAAGAGGATGAGGGATATGAGAGCTTGGAAGCATGGGCGGAAGATGCGGGATACGCGAGTACAGAAGAGATGATAAATGATAATCTGGAAGTAAATAAAGCAAATAAACTTCAGCAATTTGAAACTCTGTTTACAGAGCAGGAACGAGAAGGAAAATACGAGGAAAAAGAAGGAAAACTGTATTTATCTAATTCAACGACAGAAGCTGTAAATGAGGAAACTGATTTTTATGCGGACTATGAAATTAAAGATGGACAGCTTACATTAAAAAATGAATCGGAAACAGAAAGTTGTTAAGGCGTGAAAAAGGAGAATGAAGGTATGTTTTGTGGAAAATGTGGAGCACAATTGGAGGATGATGCAAAATTTTGTCCGGCCTGTGGCGCTGTTATCGAACAAAATACAGCATCAGAAAAGCAGAAACCATCTGGTTCTGGAATTGCGAAAATTATGAAATCGCCCAGTAGAATGATTGGAGTTGCAGCAGTTGTTCTGGTTGTGATTCTGGCAGTGGTTCTGGGATTTGGAGGAAAAAGTCCGGAAAAAATAGCAGCAAAAGCGTGCGAAACAGAACTGAATCAGGATGTAAAAGGATATTACAAACTATTGGCACCGCCGTATATTGATTATATGGTTGGGCCATCCGGCTGGTATAGTACAGATGAAGAATTTCAACAGGTACTTGCAGATTCAGCAGAAGAACAGGCACGGCAGATTAGTGGCACCTGTGGGGATGATGTGAAAGTAAAGTGCAAGGCCGAAGATATGGAAACCTGTGATGGAACTGATCTTGCACAGGTCAAATATGAATTACAACATGACTATGATTACGATGCAGACAAAATAAAAGGAGCAGCCGTTGTCACAGTGCGGATTACAGCCAAGGGATCTGAACGGGAGAATGAGTGGACTATGCAGATTTCATGTGTAAAGATTGGCGGTTCCTGGTATGTACATCGTCCAGGCTTTACTTCCGTTTAAAAGAAAAAATCTCCTTTCGGTGATGGAAAGTTTCTGCTGTTACAGAAGATTCTAACACTGCGAGGAGATTTTTTTGATGAATAAAAGCTTTACAGCAGATGGGTGTCTTTGATTCGGAAAAAGCATGTAAAAAAGGAGAACAGGATATGATTTGCCCTAAGTGTAAAAGTGAGATAAAAGATGATTCCAAATTTTGTGGAAAATGTGGTCAGAAAATTCCAAGATGTCCGACGTGTGGGCGGCCAATTCTGGAGCGGGCCAGATTTTGCGTTTACGATGGAACTATGATTCCGGATGATATGTTAAATTTGTTGCCGGAAGAAACGGCAGAGGATATAACAGAAAATCAGGAACAGCAAGAGAGAAGAGAACAGGCAGTAGTGAAAAAAACAGGACGCCAGAAGAAAAAGAAAGTGTTTGTAGTTCTGGGAGTTATGCTTGGAATTGTAGCTTGTGCCGGAGTGGGTTATGCGGCAGTACATGCGTTGTCTGGCAAGAAAAATGTAGATCAGAAACAGGAACAGAAGATAGCCAGAGAAGAAAAGAAGGAAACAACAGCAGTCCCGGAAAAGATCAGTGAGTCTTCCAAATCGAAACAAAAAACGGATCAGGACGAGATTGCGTCTGTGAGCGAAAATACAACAGAAAACCAGGAAACAGATACCAAGGTCAAAACAAAATCAGAAACAGAATATGCAGAAACGGAAGAAAATAAAAAAACAGTTTCGGAATCCAAGGAAGAAACCAGTACAGTTTCAGAAAGTAAAGCACCAGAGATCATACATACGTATGAAGTGATTGCAGGAGACCTGTCCTGGGAAGACGCAAAGAATGCCTGTGAGGAAAGAGGGGGATATCTGGCAACGATCAATTCAGAAGAAGAATATGAAAAAATCAGTGAAATGGCAGACCGGTCAGGCCTCACGTATCTCTGGCTGGGCGCGAAACTTCAGTCGGATACGGAAGAATGGAAACAGGCAGGATGGATCACAGGAGAAGACTGGACCTTTGATAACTGGTATCCGGGAGAACCAAGCAGGCAGGATACGGATGGAACAAAAGAGTTATTTCTGTGCATGTGGAAAGCAAAATATAACGAAGAAGAAATTGGCTGGACCTTTAATGATCAGAGAAATGATATCGTAGGTGCTTTTCCGAAGATTGCTGGAAAGGTTGGGTATGTCTGCGAGTATGAAAGAGAAACAAACGGATGAAGAAGAAAAACAGAAAAAGGATGATTTTTGGGATCGCTGGAATTTTGTTTATGGCAGGTGTGGTGATTGGAATCATTGGTGTCCTGGGAAAAGGTGAAAAAGAGCAGAAACAGACACGGACAAAAACAGATACGATAGAAGCTGCATCGGAATTGGAACAGGAAAAGGGCATGCAACCGGTTCAGATGATGAAAAAGTAAAAACAGAAACAACACCGAAAGGAACCGAAGAAGAAGTTACGGCAGTGACGGAAAGTCCTGAAAAAACGGAGACAGAAGATATCGCAGAACCGTTGGAACAGGCTGGAAAAAGGGGTGACGATGAAAAAAAGACCGACGAACAAACAGAACAAACAGTAGAAGAAAAAGCACAGAATATGATGGAACATATGAGTCTGGAAGAAAAAATTTACCAATTGTTTGTGGTAACGCCGGAACAACTTACTGGTGTATCAACAGTAACGATGGCTGGAGACACGACAAGGGCTGCATTGGAAGCGCAGCCGGTTGGTGGAATTGTGTTTTTTGCGCCTAACTTGCTGAATCGAGAACAAACGATAACGATGATCCAGAATATGCAGTCCTATTCGAAGACAGGGCTATTCATCGCAGTAGATGAAGAGGGCGGAAGCGTAATGAGACTGGGAAATAATTCTGAAATGGGAATTACCGCAATTCCGTCTATGGAATCGGTCGGGGATACGGAGGATATCAGTCAGGCTTACCGGGTTGGAAATACGATTGGAAGCGAAATCTCGCAGCTTGGATTTAATCTCGATTTTGCACCAGTCGCCGATGTGAATTCCAATCCGAACAATACTGTCATTGGTTCCCGTGCATTTGGTACAGATCCAGAGAAAGTGGCTGAGATGGTTGCTGCCTGTGTAAAAGGATTTCGCGACAGTGGGATGGTGTGCACGTTAAAACATTTTCCAGGCCATGGCGATACGGAAGAAGACAGTCACTATGGAGAGGCAAAAAGCTGGAAAACATTGGACGAGCTTCGAACATGTGAATTGCGCCCTTTTCAGGCGGGGATAGAAGCAGGAGCATCCATGATTATGGTGGGCCATATTACACTGCCAAATGTAACAGAAGAAATTCCAGCAACGTTGTCACATGATATTGTTACGGGAATTCTGCGTGAGGAGATGAAATATAACGGGATCATTATTACCGATTCTATGGCAATGAGCGCGATTGCAAATCTGTATTCGTCCGATGAGGCGGCCGTAAAAGCCATACAGGTGGGATGCGATATGATTTTAATGCCATATCAGCTGGAAAGCGCCATAAATGGCATAGAAACAGCAGTGAATTCTGGAGACATAACGGAAGAAAGAATAGAAGAAAGTGTGCTAAGAATTTTGAAAGTAAAACTGGAGGCTGGTATTATAGAAAATTAGATAATAAAAATATGAGAGTAACGTAAAGTGTAAAGAAAATATTTGATTAAATTTGTAAAATGGAGAGAGTTGGCAAGTGAAAAAAAGAGCAATAATTATTATATGTATGATTGCATGTGCACTTTCTGGATGCGGTAAAGAGAAAACAGGAGAAGGTGAAAGTAAGAAGGTGCAGGAAAATCAATTTCAAAGTTCAGTGCAAGAATTAAAACAAAGAAAGAACGCAACTATATTTTCAAAATATCTAGAACTTGTAGGAAATGACTACTCTGAAATTTCTGATCAATATGTAGATACTATTACATCAAATACAGAATTAGATGGTTTTGCTATTGAAACTCATAGTATAGAAAAAGAATTTACAGAATTACCTGGAAAATGGAAGATTTTTTATAATTATTATGATGGAGAGAAAGAAAGCTATGAAAATGGAAGTTTACCAGAAAAGCTGTCAATGCCTTATTTAATAGGTGAGGGAAAAAAGAAGAGCTCTGAAATTTTAGAAAAATTGGAAAGGGAATATGGAAAGTATGATGAAGAATATGAAATTCCCTTTAACACAGAGTCAAATGAGGAACAGATTCAGTGCTATCAGTGGGATAGTGTTGAAGCAAATTATGGAATGACTTTGACGGTTGAAAATGATAGATATAAAATTACATTTTCACATGAGCTAGAAGTGTTTGATAAACAGAAAATATTACAGCCAGTCTATGAAGAAAATGAGAATTTAGAGAAACAATATTGGGAGCAGATGTTAAATTCTTATAAAAGAGAGAGAGTAGAAAGCCTTTGGAATGTGAGGTATGAAGAAGCGCAGGAAAATTTGGAAACAATGTTTCAAAATGGATATCAAATAAAGGAAAATGTTTTGGAATGTTTTAGGGTTAATAATTATGCAGCATGGGTCTGGACGGAGGAGTTAGGAAAATCCGCAGGTGCTCTTTTATTGGATAAAGAGGAAGAATATTTTTTAGTTCATGTCAATTTTGAAATTTCCAATGAAAAGGAAGAGAAAGCTGTCGATGATTATATTTTAGTTGGCAAAGTCAATGATAATTGGAAAATATGTAATATGCCTGCGGTGCTGAATCTTTTAGATGATATTTCTTTTTAGAAAAATAAAGAATTAAAAAAATGGACAAAAAATTGTTGCTTTTAAGAAAAAAATTATCCAGTAAAGAGATATTAGGCAATAGAAAGTATTGTGTTTTATGTGATTTATGGCGTTTTGCAATCGTCTGTTTATAAAGGACGGTTTCAAATAAATTTGTCCAATGAGAGAGGAGAAAAGTAATGTCTGCGAAAAGTGTGGGAAGGAAATCAAAGACAATGTAAAGTTCTGTCCATTTTGTGGAAACAAAGTTTCGGAAAAAGTGGAATCCCGCCAGGCGGTGCAAAAGCAAACTTCAAAAGAAACTAAAAAGAAAAAATGGCTCTGGATGGTCGGTGTAGCTGTGATTCTTGCGGCAGGAGGGGGAATTGCACTTGGTTTAAATCAAAATCCCAAGCCCCAGTCAGATCCGCAGGCAGCAACAGCAAAAAATGAAAAAGCCGTAGAAAATAAGGACACAAAAGAAGAAGCAAACGGAATTCAGAATGCAGAAGAAGCGCAGGCATGGCTGGTAGAGCAGAAAGAGGAGCTTGGATTGGAAAATGCACTTTCCGAATTGAAAGAGACATCCACTGCAGAAGTAAGCGGCGATCATTATTACCGCTTTGAACAGAATTATGAGGGAATCCCTGTATATGGAAGAGCAATCGTGGTTGCAGTGGATCAGGATGGAAATGTGGCATCGGTGACCGGAAATGCAACGGATGTTGCAGAGGATCTTAATTTAACTCCATCGATTACCAAAGAACAGGCAGTGGAAAACATCCGGCAGTATGCTTCGGAAACACTTGGAATGGATGAAGTGGCTAGTTTGGATGAAATTACTCTAAATCAGGAGAATCTTTGTGTTTATAACATGAATGATACTATGAGGCTGGCATATCAGATTCCGACAGAATCGTATCAATTTCTGGTAGATGCGAATCAGGCAGAGGTACTGGAAGCGGTGCCGGAGCTGTATGAAGAATCTGTAATTTATACGGATACAAATGGACAGCAGGAAATCGAGGGAACAGATCCAGTTGATGGATATTATGTGCTGAAGGATCAGAAACGAAATATTTATATGTATGATGCGGGCGGTCAGACCTATATGGATCCAGCTTCTGGTCTGAGCTATCCGGAAGTATTGCAGCAGGTTCGAAGCAAGGATACTATATTTGGAAATGAAGATGATACGCCACAAACATCCGCAGAGGTTTATTCTGATTTAAATACGATTGGCTCGATTTATGATTATTTTCTGAAAAAACATAAAGAAAATGGCTGGGGAGTTCTTGCAGTTGTCAGCAATGATGAATTAGGAGCACAGCAGGGAAACAATGCGGCTGCAGGGGTTGTGGATTATAAAGAGCGTCTTGCAGATGCAATACAAGATTATGATGAGAACGCATATCAGGGGAAAATAGGATGGATGGATCTTGGAACTGCGTATTCAGGAAAGGGAACTGAGTCGCTAGACGTAATTGCCCATGAATATACACATATCATTACTCGAAAATATGCGAAATGGAGTTCTGGAAACAGAGAAACCGGTGCGATAAACGAAGGAATTTCGGATATTTTTGGGGAAATTCTTGCAGAAGCTGTCGGAGATGGAGCTGACTGGGAGATGGGAAACCGAATCATACATAATCCATATGAGAATGGATATCCGAGAAGCACTGGTGCTAATGAAATTTTACCGAACGACAGGATTAACGTGCGAAACAGAGATGGGGAGGAATCTCAGACAGACTATGCACATGGATATTCCACCGTCATTTCGTATACGGCATATTTGATGAAAAATGGATTAAATGAAAGCGGCCAGGGGCAGTTATCCTGGGAGGAACTCAGTGAATTGTGGTACAGAGTTATCGTCATGATGACATCGGACTGTGATTTCGCGCAGTGCCGGGCCTTTGCGGAATATGCCGCTGATGCGATGGAAGAGTTGACAGAAGAACAACGGATTTTGGTGAAAAGAGCATTTGATGTTGTTGAAATTTTTGATGCAGAAGAAGCGATTAACAATATCGAATATGATATCAAACCAGGCAGCACACTGCGGGTTTATGACAAAAAGCAGGACTATTATGGCGGCTATGTGCTGAAGATCATGGGAATAAGTGGAGAAGAAAAGATCCTGGAAGACAGAAAAGTTAGCATCCGTCATCAATACAACAAAGAAATACAGGTAAAGGAAGCTGGCCCGTATGAACTGAATCTTCCAAATGGAATCTATCATTTGACTATAAGCAATCCAGATCGGAACGGAACGTATTCTTTTGTGGTGAAAGTAGAAGAAAATGGCAGTGATGATGCAATTCTCGTTTCCACAGACTATGAGCCGCCGATGATTGTGAATATTATGGATGAGCCGATGGAATACAAAGAGGAATTGTATGATGAAGTATTTCAGGAATACCAGGATGCGACGGATGCTTATATAGCCGGCGGAACAGATGCTGTTTCAGGAAAGTTTCTTTATATTGATGATTTTTTGATTTCACATGGCTGGCAGGTCTGGTATGGATATTATGACATTGATGGAAATGGAATACCAGAACTGCTGATTAGTTATGAGACGATAACTGGAACAGAGTATAAAACGGTAGATGTTCTCTCGCAGGATGGAAAAAGCGTTCAGAGAGTGGGGGAGGATGACACCTTCTCCGCCTATACAGAATCACATATTTATACAAGTGGTGTGATCTACAGCGACGCGGGGGATCAGGGAAACTATTATAAAATCAATGCAAATGGATATAGTCTGGACAAGATTGACTGTCCTGCAGAACTTGGGGAAAAAATTAGCGTAGACTGGAAACCACTGGAACTGACACAGAATGACTCTGTGCAGGATGATACTTCTTCGGATGAGAATGTTATGAGTGCAGAAGAAGTGTATCAAAAGTTGGAAGAGCATTATGCGCAGGGAACGATTGATTCCACGGGAGAAGATCTTGCGGTCATGGAAGGAAGTGTAAATGGGACAACGTACAGCACAACCGTACGATGCGGCATGCCTGGAAACCCGTCTGCATCGCAGGCTCTGTATGAGGTAAGCGTTGATATGGTAACCGGAATTGCATCGCAGACAAGGATGCTGCTGCCGGATGGGAAGGTGGAACAGTTTAGTCTGAGGGATAATTAGAACACCAGGAGAAAAATAAATAATATGTATCGTCCCGCTGCTGATGAATAGCTTGTCAGCAGTGGGACTTTTTCTGCCTAAAACTTCAATTCCCTGCACCGGTCCAGGCATTCAAAGATCTCCTGCCGTCTCGGCCGCGCCAGATCCCCAGGTCTTCCAGGAGCGAGAAGAGAAGCAAGTCCTTTTTCATCCATCTGCCGTTCCTGCAGATCCACAACCTGCACCAGTGTTTTCTTACCGTCCATCCTGCGTTCCGCCGCATCCAGCAGAAGTGCCGCCAGGCCATTCAGCTGTTCGCTGTCGGTCAGCTGTTCCACAGCACGCAGATCGGTCAGTGATTTATTAATGAGAATAGATTCGAGTCCCATGACTTTGACTTTCGTGCGGTCGCTGCCAGCCAGCGCTTTCGACGGCTGCGGGCGGCGCTGGAAGGATGGAACGGCGAAAGGACGCACCGATGCGGTAAAAGGCGGGAACTCCGCTGCTGTGGTTTTGGCACGCTCCGTAATATCGTAAGGAACGTATTCCTTCATCTGAATCACCGTATCCGACACATGGAAGTAAGATCCAGAGCTTCCGGCGACGAGGATAGACGAGATCCCAAGCTTCTCATACAGATCCCGCACACGGCTGATAAACGGCGTGATCGGCTCTTTACTGTCCGCAACGACGCGCTGCATCAGCTCATCCCGCACCATAAAGTTTGTGGCGGAGGTATCCTCGTCGATCAGAAACAGGCTTGTACCGGCCTCAATGCCTTCAATGACATTGGCAGCCTGCGAGGTGCTGCCGCTGGCGTCTGCGGTCGAGAAGGAAGTGGTGTCGCTCTTTCCAGGCAGATCATGGATGAAGAGGGAGATATCGACATTGCTGATGCTGTGGGAGTCCTCTGAGCGGAGTTTTACGGCACTCGCATCGGTGATGACATATTCGCGTCCATCCCCGGCGATATGGTTGTACACGCCGCGCTCCAGCGCCTGCAGCAGGGTGGACTTTCCGTGGAAACCTCCGCCGACAATCAGTGTAACACCCAGCGGAATGCCCATGCCGGAAATAGATCCGCGGTTCGGGAGATCGAGGGTGACGCGTAAGGATTCCGGCGAGACAAACGGAACGGCGTGTTTCATCGGCAGGTCAGAGACACCGGTCTCACGTGGGAGAATGGAGCCGTCGGCGATGAAGGCGGTGAGTCCTTTTTCTTTTAATGCGGCGCGGATCGCCTGCTGATCTTCACAGAGACGGGCGACACCGGCGCATGCTTTCGGATCCAGACTGCGGTACAGAAGCGATTTTTCCACGCAGCCCGGTAACAGAACTCGGGGTCAGGTACTATTAGACCATTATAATTTTTTGAACAAATAAGATAGAAAACATATAAAGTACAGAACAGATATTCGACCTGTTCTGTACTTTTTTATTGAATTTATATTTAACTGTCAAACTTCCGAGCAGTAACGAGCGTGGTAACAAATTGTTGCAGAATACAAGGAATGCTTGCATTTTTGAAAAACGATGGGTAAAATAGAGAACATAGATGGCACAAAAGAGTGGAGATTAAAATGAAGAAAAAAACAGGAAAACGGATCCGGTGTGGCAGTCCTGCCGGAGCGATTTTTGTTCTGGGAGTGCTGATCCTTGTCGTGGGCGGAAGCTTCGCGGCGTACACTAATTTTCAGAGTGTAAAGCGTGTCGTATCGACAGGAACACAGAGCGATACAATGTTTGGTTCGAATTATCTGTCACTGATAAGCCTGACGGATGAAAATCCTCCGGTGAAACGGATTTCACTCGCAGAAAGTGACAATTATTACACCATTACGGTAATCGTGTGCAATTATGTGTGGGGCGATGAGACTCTTTATAACCCGAAGAACATTACCTACGAAGTCAAAGCAGTCCTGACTGCCACAGACGGCGGAGAAAACCTTCCGGGTGGAATTACAGACATCACGATGAGCGGGAAAAAATTTAATGCGGATGGAACATGTACCCTGACAGGACAGAAACTGGCAGCGGGAAAAGCAGAAAAAAACAGTTATTCCTTCCAGATTCCAAAAGCGTTGAAAGACAAGATCAAAATCCAGATAACGGCGGAACCGGATTCCAGTTCGGCAGACGCGGTCAATTCGCAGAAACTGGCAGCAATTCTTTCGTTTGCAGATTACAAAGTGACAAAAAACTGGACGGGAAAATTCCTTGATTCCACAATTAACAAGAAACCATTGGATTACGATGCATTCAATTATGAAATATCAGGAAATGGAGAAGGAAAGGTGACGGTCACATGGGATGATAAGCTGCAGCTGAGCAGCTGGACGGTAATAGGCGGGAAGAATACCACGGTCCCGGAGCAGGGGAAGCATTCGTATGTATTTGATGTGGACGCTTCGACAACCGCGATCCAGTTCCAGTTTTACAGAAACCCGGACAAACCGTTAGAGGAGAAAGAGAATAACTGGCTTTCTTTTGGAAGTCTTGTTACTGTTTCCTACCAGGAAAAGAAAGCAGAAGGGGCAGAGTGAGTTAGAAAAATGAGTGGATTATAAGGTCTCCTACTATTTTTACAGGCAGGATAGGATTGATGAAAATGAGAGTACGTAAAAAGATAAACTGGATGAAGCGTATGGTAGCGGCCGGAATGGCAGTCTGCATGGTACTGACGACACCGGCATCGGCACTGGCAGGGACAGAGGCAGGAGAAGGCACGGAAACGCAGACCATATCGGAAGAAGCAGCGGGCGAATCCATTCTGGATACCGGGACAGGCTCTGTGGATGCAGGGGAAGATGGCGGAACCGGAGGACAGACGGAAAGTACAGAGCAGAGCGGGACAAAAAACCGGACAGACAGCGCGGAAACACCAGAAAAGGACGGCGAGACAGGAGCTAACGGAAAAAGACAGCGAGACAGAAGAGACTGGATCTGCGGAACAAGGCAGCGAGACAGAAAAAACAGGATCAGCAGAAAAGGAAACACAGCAGGACAGCAAAGATTCTGTCAAGAGCAGCAGCCAGATAGACGACACAGCAGCGTCAGAAAGTGCAGAGCAGAAAACAGAGTCCCAAGCAGCAGAAAATGACGGTCAGAATCGGCAGGATAGCAGCGATGCAGAAAATCAGGCGGATGCCGCATCCGTAGCGGCGGATGCGGGAAATCAGACTCCGACGCTGACACTTAAGAAAGCGGCTCAACTTGCTCAAAGTGATGAAGCAGCAAAAGACAAATTAAAAGTTGATGCAACTACCCAGACAATAACGGTAACAGATGGAATCGGATTAATCCTGTTATCCAATGTGAAGCCTTCAGAATATAAAGAGTATACAATAAACCTGGTTACAACTTCAGGATGGGATCTTACGGGAACGGCAGAGGTTGCAGGAACGGCCTATAGCTTTCTGGGACTGGGTGATGATGCCGATCCGTATGAAGGAAAATTTGAATTTGATACAAAAACAGTAGCAGAAAAATTCTCAATAACCACGACGAAAGCACTGTTTCATGCGCTTTCAACGAAAGCAAAACTGGATCTAATTTCCTTTAGCATTTCAGCGACTTTTTCCATCACCATGAAACCACTTTTGGCGGAAAAACTGAAAAATAGTGGAGATGGTACAAAATTAACTTCAACGGTTGTGCTTAGCGATTTGAATTCTGATAGGATACAAGAAGCAGCAATCGGCGGATTGATTGGCACGATGGAAAAAGGCAGCAGTGCAGAGATCACTTTTACAAATAATTTCTCAAACTCATTGAAAGTCAGCGGAGAGAGTCATACAGGTTTATTCTGTAATACAATGGAACCGGGCGCATCCCTGACTGCGACTTTTAAGAATAATGTTAAGAATACGGTTAGTGTCGAAGCAACCACATCAGGAGCAGATGCGGGCGGATTTGTCGGTCATATGGCAGCAGACAGTCAATTAACGATTGCCGGAACTTCAGCAGCGCAGGTAAGTTCTGCATCCGGAAATGCCGGAGGACTGGTCGGAAGCGTGACAGATGGAAAGATCAGCGTTCAGGCAGAAAAGGGAGAAAACGAAGCAGATGCCGGAAAGTTTGCGTTTGCGGATACACTTACGTTAAAGGCAGGCAGTGAAAAAGCAGCAGGCGGACTGATTGGTGCGTATTCGGTTACGAAAGGCGGCACTAATGACGGTACTGGCAATTCAATCAGCTACGATCTTTCTGAATATGAGTTTCACAGCATTGATGTTTCCGGTGGCAAGGATGTCGGCGGATTATTTGGCGTGCTGAAAAACACCAGTACAAGTTCCACTACCGTGGCTGTCTCAGGAAAGACGACAGGTGCCATTACGACAAACGTGACCAGTGAGAGCGAAGTGAAAAACCTGGGCGGACTGATCGGAGCCTATGATACTGTAACTAGTACAGATAGAAATAGTGCAGCCGTTATGAAAAATACACTGGCCATAAAAGGAACTTCCAACGCTGCTGATTCAGATATCAGGGCAGTTCCACAGGTGGAAGTAAAGCAAGTACCACGTATGGCGGAGTGATCGGTGCCGTATCCGGCAGCAGTTATGTGGAAATCGAAAATGTGTCTGCCTTTACAGCAGATATGAAAAACAGTACTACCACAAGTGTTGGCGGTCTGGTGGGAAAGCTGAATGACGGTTTCCTCAATGTGGGAAATGTGACACTTGCGACGGCAGATGGCAATGACCTTGGAAGTACAAATCCAAAAGTGCCAGCCAACGACACGGATCAGGTGGAAGGTCATGGCGGTCTGATCGGTCATCTGGTAAAGGGGGTACTGCGTCTTCATGGAGAGACAAATTTAGAGAATCAGAAGATTACAACTGCCTATAACCATGTAGGACAGATTGTGGGATTCAATGAAAATGGTCTGATCTATGCTCTTGGAAATGGTAATGGTCTGGATGCAGACGGAAAAGGCTGGAGCCTGACCCGTTATTCCGGCACGGATCGAGGCGGTTCAGATATTGGAAACTGGGGGGCTGTGATTCGACTTGGGGGAAATCTGTCTGAAGGCGAAGATGGAGTCTTTACCTTTGATGAAGTAGCTCATACCGTTACGATAAACAGTTCTGTAGAGAATGAAACTAAGGCGGATATCAATGGTGCAAATCAGTTTGCGGCATATGCGCTGGCATTCGAGTTTTCCATGACCGATACGGGAAAGACGGAAGCACTGAATCTTAAGAGTAAGGTAGATCGGGACCAGGACCAGACAGTAAATCTGACCGGAGATGTAAAGCTTACCAATACAGGTATTATTGGCATCGGTAAGGATAACGTAGAGAAAGGTAAGGCACATCAGTTCAAAGGAACGCTGGATGGTGGCAATTATACGATTACATTGGATATTGGAGCTGCATATGGCAAAAATAGTTCTGGAGATGATTATGCAGCCGGACAGCTCTATGCAAAGCGAAGCGACCAGCGAGATACGCATTACAGTCTGGCACTGATTCCCTTTGCCAGGGATATAACAATTTCCAATCTTACGATTGATGGTAATGTCATCTGCAAAATACCGAAGACGGTAAATCAGGAAGTAAAAGACATCAAATATCCAGCATTTGTCGCAGGGGCAATAGGCCTGGCAAGTGGAAAGACAAAATTCAACCATGTTACAGTAAATACCAAGAGTTCTGTAACAGAAGAAGCAACAGATGCAAAGAAGCTTCTGGCCTGGCAGGGAGGATTTCTGGCTCGATGCGAAGGAAGTACGTTAACCTTTACAGATTGTACATGGGGGAATACTGCGAGCCTTGAGGATAAACGTAATACCGACAACCATAGAATCGGCGGCCTTGCGGCGGAAGTGATGGGTGGCTGTACCGTAACTGTGAGTAACACGACCTTAAGCGGTTCCATTACATCCGCATCGCAATCCAATGCCAATGTCGGCGGTCTGATCGCAGTCAGCCGTGGGGAAGATTCGAATAGCAAGGCAAAACCCAGCACGATAGAGATTTCTGAATTATCGGTAAATGGTGAGACGGTCACAACATCATCAGCACAACAACCAACGGCGGTCTGTTGGGCTACCAGTGGAAGAATACGAATGTTGAGTTTGCTGCGAATGCCGGAGTGACTATATCAGGCTCGACGCTAAATGCAGGCACTGCCCAGTTTGGTGGACTTGTCTATCAGGCAACCGGATACTGGAATGCAACTGCAAAGGACAGCATTGTATTTACGACAGGCACAGATAATAAAGCAAATATTTTTACAGGAAAATCAGAGAAAGAGAATCCAAGTGGTCTGCTGGTGGGAACCGGTCTGCTTACGGAAACGAATACAGATCAGACCAAGACAACCTCTGCCCTCTATCTGGAAGTGGGCACATGGGGAAGTGCGGTGGATTCCGCTTATAAAATTAACGATAATGCAGTTGTACTGAAAATAGGCGATTCAAAGTACTTTGATGAACTGGCTGGCATTACCAGATTTGATGATGCCGGGAACAGCAATGCAGTAGTTTCTCTTGCAGTACGTTACAGCAGTGGAAAAGCAGCTTTGATTGATAAGGACAGTACAACAACAAATACATACACGGGTCAGATAGGAAAAGAAAATTATAAAAACACAAAGACAAGATACTACTACAATCTGGACAGCTACAGAAAAGACAAGTATACAACGGATCTTAAAAATATCACTTCGGAACCGGATTTAGTTTTGTGGAGTGCAGCCCAGTATGCTGCAGAAAATATCAGAACGTGTTTCAGGAAGAAAATCACCAGTACACCAGATAATCTTTTTGTGACAAGCATATCCGGAAACCTGAATCTGGATGGATATTCGTATTATCCGGTGACACCGCTTACCCCGGTACATATTGGCTCGGAAAGTAATACTGGTTCAGATACAAACCTGACCTTTGCCTACGATGCGATGAATACGATAGAAAAAACAAATAAATCGTTCTCGGATGCAGAACATCAGCATTACCTGATGCAGCACGGATTGTTCTATAACACTTCTCATGGTGTGCTGGTAAATGAAAAGTCTAATCCCCCAGCTATGCTGGGGAGAATAGAGTAGTCGGAAGTGGTGAGGATAACAAAATAAAGCCTCCTGTGATAGAATGAGAATGGTGTCGCAAGCC